>NZ_JBICUB010000004.1:424374-560079 GCF_043197935.1 Micromonospora sp. NPDC048930 | reverse complement strand
CCACCGCCTGCCGAGTCTGACCGCCCTGCTCGCTACAGCCGGCTTCAAGGTGCACCACGCGCGCCAGACTTGGTCCAGCAGGACCTGGCTCGCCGGATTTCTCAGGCTGGCTGGAACACACCCGCCCCGCCAGCGGCTGCGCCCGCCCGATCCGACTCACCGGCACGCTCGCCGCCGTCGACCCCGACACCGGCCGGATCGTGAGCGAGCAGCACACCGACGAGCTGCCCGACCGGGCGCTCTACAAGGCGTGCGGCAACCGCCGCGAATCGCAGTGCCCGGGCTGCGCCTGGGTCTACGCCGGTGACGCCTACCAGGTCGTGCGCTGCGGCCTGACCGGCGGCAAGGGCGTACCCGCCTCCGTCGGCCGGCACCCGGTCGTCTTCGCCACCTTCACGGCACCCTCGTTCGGCGCGGTCCACCACCGGCACGTCCGCCGCCACAGCTGCTCGACCCGGCAGCGCTGCGACTGCCGCCTGGACCCCTGCCACGCCCGTCGCACGGCCGGCACCTGTCCGCATGGGCAGCCCGCGGTGTGCTTCGCCCGCCACGACGCCGATGATCCGCGGCTCGGGCAGCCGTTGTGCCTGGACTGCTACGACCACCACCACCAGGTCGTCTGGAACCACTTCTCCGGCGAGCTGTGGCGGCGCACCGAGCAGGCCATCGAACGCCACCTCGCCGCCCTCTGCCGCCGACGCGGCATCTCGCTCGTTCGGGTCGTCACAGCCTCGGGCAAGGTCCGCTGGGTGCCGTCCGTGCGCGTGTCGCACGGCAAGGTCGCCGAGATGCAGCGCCGAGCAGCAGTCCACTTCCACGTCCTGCTGCGCCTCGACGGCGTCGAACCCGACAACGCGGACGCGATCGTGCCCCCGCCGACGGGCGTCACCATCGACGACCTGGAGGACGCCGTCCACGCCGCCGCCCGCCGGATCAACGTCACCACGCCGCCGCATCCCGACCGGCCCGAAGGCTGGGTGATCGCCTGGGGCGAGCAGGTCGACGCTCGGCGAATCAACAGCGCCAGCGGCGAACTGACGGACAGCAAGGTAGCCGCCTACCTGGCCAAGTACGCCACCAAGTCGACCGAGGCCACGGGCCACCGCTCCACCCGACTCACAGCCGACACGATCGGCGACTACGCCGACCCGGAAGGCGACCACCTCGCACGCCTCATCGACGCCTGCTGGCGGCTCGGCCGCCCCGCCCACAACGCCACGGGCCCGGGCGCCGCGACGAGCGGGGATCGTCAAGGCGACCTTGACGGCAAACCGAACCCCTACGTCGGGCTGCGCCGCTGGGCACACATGCTCGGCTTCGGCGGCCACTTCCTCACCAAAGCCCGCCGCTACTCCGTCACCTTCGGCCTGCTCCGCGACACCCGCGGCACCTACCGCCGCACAGAAGACGACGACACCACCGACAGCATCACCGTCGCCACCCTCACTTACATCGGGGCCGGCTGGCTTAACGATGGTGACGCTCTCCTCGCCAACACCGCCGCCCGACAGGGGCGGGAGAGCAGACGCATCGGCCGGGAAGAACTCGCCCACGAAGCCTGGCTCACCGGAGCCGCCGCATGAGCCATCACCTCACCCCGCGCTGGTACTCCCCCGCCGAGGTCGCCGTCCTGCTCGGCTTCGGCATCTCCAAGGTCAAGATGAAGATCGCCACCGGCGAGCTGCGCTCCATCAAGGACGGCAAGTACCGCCGCATCCTCCCCGAATGGGTCGACGACTACATCCGCGAGCAGGTCGAACGCCAGGAGGCCGCCTGATGCCCGCACGCGCCCGAGCCAACGGCGAAGGCTCCATCTTCCCCTACCGCAACGGCTTCGCCGCCTACGTCTGGGTCACCAAGCCCAACGGCATGCGCACCCGCAAGTACGTCTACGGCAAGACCCGCGAGGCCGTCCACGACAAGTGGATCAAACTGCACCAGCAGGCGAAGCAGGGACCGGTAGCGACCACCGTCCCGACGGTGGGCAGCTTCCTGACGCGGTGGCTGTCGGAGATCATCGAGCCGAACCGGGCACCGCTGACCTATGCCACCTACGAGACGATCGTCCGCCGCTACATCGCCCCCGGCCTCGGGTCCAAGCGGCTCGACCGGCTTCAGCCGCGGGACGTGCAGACCTGGATCAACCAGGTGGCCCGCACCTGCCAGTGCTGCGCCCAGGGCAAGGACAGCGCCCGCCGGAAGGAGAAGCGCCGCTGCTGCGCCGTCGGTCGGTGCTGCAAAGCCGTCCCGTCGACGCGCACAGTCAGCGACATCCGAGCCGCGCTGCGGGCCGCCCTCACCCACGCCCAGGCCGAGGACCTCATCGCCAAGAACCCGGCCGTGCCGGTCACCCTGGCCACGGTCCGCCGCCGGCGGGGCAAGTCGTGGTCGAGCGACGAGGCCCGCAAGTTCCTCGAATCGGCCCGCGCCGACGAGGACCCGCTCTACGCCGCCTATGCCCTGGTCCTCGTCGTCGGTCTACGCAAGGGCGAGGCCCTGGGACTCACCTGGGAGGACGTCGACCTCGACGCCGGAGAGCTGACCGTTGGGCGCCAACTGCAACGCGTGCGCGGGCAACTCCTCCACCGCGACACCAAGACCCAGTCGTCCGACGCCACGCTCCCCCTGCCCGACATCTGCCTGATCGCACTGAAGTTCAGGAACGAACAGCGCGATGCGGCAAGGTCAGCCGCCGGGACGGCATGGCACGAAACCGACCTCGTATTCACGACCCGCTATGGCACGCCCACCCGGACCCTCTTCCCAAGATCGTCATCGTTCGTCTTTCCGCAGGTGGTGCTATACGGTCAGCAGGTGAGAATCGAGCGTCACTGGTGGAACGGGGACCGGAGTCTGCGGGGGCGCCGCGACGTCTACATCCGCACCGACGGCCAGCGATGGGAAGTAGAGGCACAGACCGGCGGCATCGCAGGCCGGTCGAAGCTACACCCCTGTCCGAGTCGGGCGTCGGCACAGATTCTCGCCGACGCATGGTTGGGTGGTCGCCCGGAGTGGCGGGAACTGGCGCCCTGACAGTGGACGTCAGGAGCACTCCTGGCAGACCTCCCGGCCGTCGGGCTGCGCGGCGAGCTGACTGCGGTGGTGCACCAGGAAGCAGCGCACGCATCGGAACTCGTCCGGCTGCACCGGCACCACCGCCACGGTCAGTTCCTCGCCGGACAGGTCCGCGCCGGGCAACTCGAAGTTCTCGGCAGCCTCAGCCTCGTCGAGGTCGACTCTCGCTGACTGCGCAGCCGCGCCGCGCGCCTTGAGTTCCTCCAAGCTGTCCTCTTCAACCTCAATGGCGGGTCGGCGCGGTGCGTCGTAATCGATGGGCTTGCTCATCGTGATGGCCTCTCCGGCTTTGATGGGTGTCACGACGGTAGACCGCAGGCGTCATGTCGTGGCGCTCAAGACAGCGCTGGAAGGGTAGCTCGCCCTTGGATGCGAGTGCGCACCGTGCCAATACGTGATGCAGCGCCTTGACCCTTGGCTTCGTTGATCAGGTCACGCTGCTCGGCCAAGGTCCTCAGGGTCGTGGACCAGGGCGCCGGCACCTCGGCGAATCACTCGCGCAATGACGGGGCTGCTGCACTTCGCTGCTGTACGGGCAGCAAAAAGGCCACCCCCGTCGATGGGAAGTGGCCTTTGAGCTGTGTGGGCGATACTGGGATCGAACCAGTGACCTCTTCGGTGTGAACGAAGCGCTCTCCCGCTGAGCTAATCGCCCTCAGCGCCGATGACTCTACCTGATCCACTAGCCGGACCAAAAACCGGGTCTCAGTGCGTCGCGAGGTAGTGCAGGAGGCGGGCGACCACGTCGATGCCGAGGCTGTACTTGAGCGACAGCCAGACCACCACGGACACGAAGACCAGCCCGACGGCGCCCAGCAGGAAGCGTACCGGCAGTGATCGGCTGGTCACCCAGCGCGTCCAGGCCTGGACGTTGCGACGGGTGAAGGCGAGCAGCCGGCGGGCCCAGTGGAACTCGACGGCCCAGACGCCGAGGCCGGCGATCACGAGCAGCCAGCCGGGGCCGGGCAGCGGGATGAGGGCGATACCGACAGTGACGATGACGGCACCGAGGATGCCGATGAAGATCTTGAGCGCGACCCGGCCGGTGGGGTTGGCCCGGATCAGTTCGAGGGTGGTGTGCAGCCGCCCCCGCCAACCGCTGCGGCGTCGCTCCAGGAGAGCACCCTGGGAACCGCGTTCGACTGGCACCTCGTACCCCCGCCTTTCGGCTGTTCGGGCCGCTCCTTTCGGTGGGTCGGCCGTGGTCGCGAAGGGTTCCTCAGTGGAGCCGAGGACCATTTCCACCCCCAGTGTCGCCCGGGCCCGTCACCCTCGCTGAGGACTGGACGTTACCGGAGTAAGTCGACGACTGAACCACCCGTTGCCGGGCGGGATCACGGACTGGGCAGACCGGAAATCCTACAAGAATTTTCACATTCTCGGAGGCGTTCCGACCCCCTTCCCACCACTGGGTGAAGTCAGCGTATGGCGGAGCGTAGCCAGGAGTAGCACCTGAGTATGGGAAAAGCGGGACACGCGCGTTCCGCAGCGGTGCCGGGGGGAGAACGTCCATGAGTGTCATCCGACCGACGACCGTAGAGGTCGAGACGTCGCTAAGGCTCGTCGCGCCTGACGCCACCGCCTTGCCGGTGCGTGCCAGTTTGCGTTACGACCCTGCTGACCCGTATGCGGTCCATGTCCTGTTCCACGCCGAATCTGCCGGCGGCGAGGCGGTGAGCTGGTCGTTCGCCCGCGAACTGCTGGTCACCGGGCTCGACGAGCCAGCCGGCATCGGCGACGTCCGGGTGTGGCCCTGGGCCACCCCGCGCGGCGACTTCGTCGCGCTCGCGCTGTCGTCCCCGGACGGCAACGCCCTCTTCGAGGTCCCACGCAGCGTTCTCGTGCGCTTCCTGCGCCGGACCTACGTCGTCGTCCCGCGCGGCCGCGAGGCCGAGCACCTGGACGTCGACACGGCGGTGAACCGGCTGCTCGCCGGCCGCTGACGACACGCACCCCCGGGGCCGCGCGGATCTGCCGAGTCCGCGCGGCCCCGGGCCGTCAGATCAGGGGTACGGGGATCAGCCGTGCGTCGTGATCCCGCCGTCGACCGGGATCACCGCCCCGGTCAGGTACGCCCCGGCCCGCGACGCCAGGTAGATCGCCGTGCCCGCCATGTCCTCCGGACGGCCGATCCGCCCGAGCGGCACCTGCTGCTCGATCGCCGCCCGGGACGCCGGGTCGCCCAGCGCGAAGGCCATCATCTTGCTCTCGAACGGCCCCGGCGCGATCGCGTTCACCGTGATCTGCTCGCCGGCGAGCTGGTGGGCGAGGCTGCGGGTGAGCATGTGCACGGCCGCCTTGGTCGCGGAGTACGCGTACACCTCCATCCACGGCACGCGGAGGCCGTCGATCGACCCGATGTTGATCACGCGGGCCGGGTCGTCGGGGGTGGCTGCCGCGCGCAGCGCCGGCAGCAGCGCGGTGGTGAGCCGGAAGACGGCCTTGACGTTGACCGCCCAGAGCTTGTCGAAGGCGCTCTCCGGGTACGACTCCAGCGGCGCGCCCCAGGTGGCGCCGGCGTTGTTCACCAGCACGTCGAGCCGGTCGCCGGTGCGCTCCCGCACCGCCGCGGCCAGCCCCAGCGCGCCCTCGTCGTGGCCGAGGTCGGCGGGGATGGCCGCGCAGGAACCCTCGGCGGCGAGTTCCCGGGCCACGGTCTCGCAGACGTCGGCCTTCCGCGAGGAGATGATGACCTTCGCGCCGGCCTGCACGAAGCCCCGGGCGATCATCAGCCCGATCCCTCGTGAGCCACCGGTGACCAGGACCGTCTTGCCTTCGACCGAGAACAGCTGCGTCATGCCCATCCCATCGCGAGTCGGCGGTGGTCGCGGGTCGGTCCGGCGGTCCGGCGACCCCGGCGCTACCGATCGGTAACCTAACCGTCCCGGCTCGGGGCCGACAAGGCCCGCCCGGATCGGCGGAAAGTGTCGAGATGCAGGATGCAGCCCCGGCGGTTACCGTCGGGTCGATGGTCACTACCGGACAGCTTCCCCCGGCGAGCCGTACCGACCTGCCTCCCGTCCGACCCGCTGCCGACGAGATCACCACGAGCGCTCTCGCCGAGCTCGCGCCCGAGCCCGGCTGGCGCCGCCCGGTCCTTCTCGACGCCGAGCTGCTGATCCTGGTCACCGGCGGTCACGGCGTCGCCGAGCTGGACTTCCGGGCGCTGCCCTGCCGGCCCGGCACCCTGCTGCGGGTCCGCTCCGGCCAGGCGCTGCGCTGCCTCGGCCCGCACCTGGACGCGACGGTGGTGCGCTGGGCCGCCGGGACGCTGCGCGGGCTGGACGTCGACCCGGACGCGGTGCCGGCGTACCGGCAGCTCGCCGGGGAGGACGAGGACGCGGTGATCAGCGAGGTGACCCAGCTGGCGGTGGACGCCGACCGGCACGCCGGGGTACCGGCCGCCGCGCCGCTGTTGCGCCACCAGCTCGCCGTGCTGCTGCTGCGGCTCAGCCTGCTGCCGGCCAGCGAGGAGTCGACGCCCCGCGCGGAGACGGAGACCTTCCGCCGGCTCTGCCGGGAGGTGGAACGCGGCTACCAGCACACCCGCCGGGTGGAGGACTACGCCGCCCGGCTCGGCTGCTCGGTGCGTACGCTGACCCGCGCGTGCCTGGCGGTGACCGGTCGCAGCGCCAAGCAGGTGATCGACGAGCGGGTGGCGTTGCAGGCCAGCCGGCTGCTCGCCGCCACCGACGAGCCGATCGCCCGGATCGGCCGCCGGCTCGGCTTCCCCGAGCCGACCAACTTCGGTCGCTTCTTCACCCGCGAGGTGGGCGTCAGCCCGGGCGCCTTCCGGGCCGGCCGGGAACGGCCCGTCCCGGTCCGCGTGGTGCGCCCCCGTCCGCCCGCCGACTCCCCCGCCGGGCCCGGGCGGGCATGATGACAGGGTGCAGATCTCCGCGCGCGGCGACTACGCGGTCCGGGCCGCACTGAGCCTGGCCCAGGCGTACCCCCGTCTGCTGTCCACCCAGGCCATCGCCACGGAGCAGGACATGCCCCGCAAGTTCCTGGAGGCCGTGCTGGCGGACCTGCGCCGGGCCGGGCTGGTCCGGGCGCAGCGCGGCGCGGAGGGCGGCTACACGCTGGCCCGGCCGCCGCGCGAGGTCACCGTCGGGCAGATCCTGCGTGCCGTCGACGGCCCGCTGGCCGGGGTACGCGGGATGCGCCCCGAGGAGACCCGGTACGAGGGCGCCGCGGAGAACCTGCCCCGGCTCTGGGTGGCGGTGCGCGCCTCGGTGCGGCGGGTGGTCGACGAGGTGAGCCTGGCCGAGCTGGTCAGCGGCCGCCTCCCCGCGCACGTCCGCAAGCTGACCGCCCTCCCTGACGCCTGGCAGCCCCGCTGACGCCCGACGAGGCCACTGATTCCTGGAAAGAGTGGCCTTCCGCTGCCGGATGACCACTCTTTCCGTGAATCAGCGCGCAAGCAGGGGTGGAGGAGAGGTGCGGAGCACCGTCCAGTGCGGAGCGCGGCGGGTTTCGCGCGGGCTCGGTTCGGGCATGTTCGATGCCGCAGGGACAGGGAGAGACGAGAGGAGTCCGGCGATGGGCATCGTGTTCCGTAAGCGGCAGAAGTTCGGCCCGCTGATCCTCAACTTCACCGAGAACGGCTTCTCCTCGTGGAGCATCAAGATCGGCAAGTGGTCCTGGAACTCCCGGACCCGCGCCCACCGGGTGGACCTGCCGGGGCCGATCTCCTGGAAGCAGGACAAGTCCCGGGCGTGACGTCCCGAGGTCGAGCGGGGTGCCGGTGGCTCACCGGCACCCCGCTCGGCGTCCGGGCGGGTTCGCCGTTCCGCCGACGACGGCTTCGTCCCGGCGGACAATCGCGGCATGGCGAGCGAGTCCTTCCGGCGGGAGCGGCGCCGGGCCGCGGTGGCCGTCGCGTTGCTGCTGGTCGCCTACTTCGCCGTACCGGTCGCGCCGGACCCGAACGGGCTGCGGCTGGCCCTGCGCTCGGCCGGCACCCTGCTCGTGGTGATCGTCGTCGCGTTCCTCGTCACCGGCCAGGTCCGCCGCCAGCTCGCCGTCGAGCAGCCGACCGGTGCGGCGGAGAACCGGGCGCTGGTCCGGCTCGCCGTCGCCCTGATCGCCGGGCTGCTGGTCTTCGCGCTCGCCGACTACGTGGTGGCGAACAGCCGCCCGGACGAGTTCGCCGGCCTGGAGACGCGGATCGACGCCCTCTACTTCGCGCTGGCCACCCTGACCACGGTCGGCTACGGCGACGTGCACGCCCAGGGGCAGATCGCCCGCGTGGTGCTGTGCGCGCAGATGGTGTTCAGCATCGGGGTGGTGGCCACCGGGGCGTCCATCGTGGTCAAGCAGATGACCCAGCGGCCCCGGGCGGGGCGGCGCTGACCACCACGTCACCGCCGAGCCGGCCGTGCTCGGGCTCCCGGGTCACCGCTCCGGAGGCGAGCAGCGAGGTCAGCGCCCGGTTGGCGTCGGCGGCCCGGTAGACCGTCGAGGTGGCCGCGAAGCGGCGCAGCTCGGTGACCGTACGCGGGCCGGAGCGGGTGAGTTCGGCCAGCAGCTCACGACGCAGCGGGCCGGGATCCGGGGCGAGG
The DNA here is from genome assembly GCF_043197935.1 of Micromonospora sp. NPDC048930. NCBI lineage: Bacteria > Bacillati > Actinomycetota > Actinomycetes > Micromonosporales > Micromonosporaceae > Micromonospora > Micromonospora sp. NPDC048930. The sequence goes on along the minus strand of NZ_JBICUB010000004.1, from coordinate 551,440 downwards.
CTGATGTCGAGCAGCCGCCCCGCCGGATCGGCCGGGTCACGGTAGCGGACCCCGGCGTACTCGTCGACCGCCCAGAGCGCGTCCTTGAGCGCCTCCAGGCCCTTGTCCGAGCCGGTGCCGTAGGCCAGCAGCCGGGCCGGTCCGCCGTCGGCGGGAACCAGCTCCACCTCGGTGACCAACGGGAACCCGGCCGCGGTCAGGGCCGGCCGCACGGGTCCGCCGGGCGCGGTGACCAGCAGCAGCTCGGCCGGGCGACCGCCGGCCACCGCGGCCAGCAGGGCCGGGTCCGGATCAGCGCCGTCGACCACGGCGAGCAGCGGGGCGCCGGCCGCGCCGGCGGCCTTGAGCGCCACCGGCAGCCGGTCCGGGTGGCCGGGCACCACGTGCACGGCCACGTCCGCCGGCAGGGCGGCCTCGGCCGCGCCGAGCCGGGCCGGCAGCTCCGCGCCGCCGGCCAGCACCAGCACGGTCAGCCGCCGGCCGCGCAGCCGGTCGGCGAACTCGGCCACCACCCGGAGCGCGGCCTCCGCGCCGCCGCTGTCGTTCCCCGCGTACGCGAGGGCCAGGGTGGCCCGCCGGGAGCGGTGCAACGCTCCCGGCAGCCAGTGGTCGAGCTGCCGGACGAGCAGCTCGCGCAGGACGGCGTCGGTCGACATGCTGCCGTTCTACCGCATGGAGGCGGCGGCGCGTCAGGCCGGAATCGAGATGCCCACCCCGCCGCGGGTCTGCCCGCCGTAGCGCTGCCGCTCCCGGTCCAGGTCGAGCCGGCCGATCCGCTTGCGGGCGGCGAGGGCGTCGTCGTCGAGCAGGTCGGCGGGGACGATCCAGACGATCTCGAATTCGAGGCCGTCCGGGTCCTGGCCGTAGAGGCTCTTGGTGGTGCCGTGGTCGGAGGCGCCGACCAGGGCGCCGGCGGCGGAGAGCCGCTCGGCGGTGGCGGCCAACTCGTCCAGGGTGTCGAGCTCCCAGGCGAGGTGGTAGAGGCCGACGGTGGCCCGGCCGGCCGGCGACGGGCCGGCGGCGGCACCGATCTCGAAGAGGCCGAGGTCGTGGTCGTTGGTGGAGTCGGGCGCCTGGAGGAAGGCGGCGCCCCGGAACCCGTCCGGCGTCATCGGCACCGGACGGAAGCCGAGCACGTCGCGGTAGAAGGCGACGCTGCGCTCGAGGTTACGGACGTAGAGCACGGCATGGTTGAGCCGGTGGATTCCCATGCCACCGACGGTACCCCGATTTGGTTGAGCGTTCAACAACCTGGGCTATGATGGGCGTCATGACCCGCTGGCTGGACCCCGACGAGCAGCGGACCTGGCGCGCCTTCCTCGCCGCCACCCGGGCCCTGATGGACACGCTCGACCGCGAGCTGCAACGCGACGCGGGGATGCCGCACGCCTACTACGAGATCCTGGTCCGCCTCTCCGAGGCCCCGGAGCGGCGGCTGCGGATGAGCGAGCTGGCCGACTCGACCGGCTCCTCCCGCAGCCGGCTCTCGCACGCCGTCTCCCGCCTCGAGGCCGCCGGCTGGGTCCGCCGGGAGGACTGCCCCACCGACCGGCGGGGCCAGATCGCCGTGCTCACCGACGACGGCTTCGCCACCCTCGCCGCCGCCGCGCCCGGCCACGTCGAGGGGGTCCGCCGGCATCTCTTCGACGCGTTGAGCCCCGCCCAGGTGGACCAGCTCCGGCGGATCAGCGAGACCCTCGCCGACCACCTGACCGGATCCTGACCAAACTGATCCACTGCGGGGGTTGTACTTACCGTCGCCGGATGAGCACGATGGGGCGTGTCCTCCGGCTTCGGTGAACTGACAGTCCAGGCGCACCACCTGGTGTCCGAAGGCGACCTCGCCGGTGCCCAGCGGCTGCTCGCCGACGCGCTGACCGACGCCGACCCGCGTCCCGCCAACGCCTCCCCCGAGCTGGCCGACGCCGCCGGCCTCCAGGCCCGAGTCCTGGTCGCCCTCGGCGAGCCGCACTCCGCGCGCGGCTGGGCCGCCTTCGCGTACGCGGCGGCCACCCGGCTCTACGGCCGCTCCGACGAGCGCACCGTCACCGCCGCCGCCACCCTGGCCGCCGTGCTGCACCGGGTCGGCAGCGACGCCCGCGCCGCCCGGCTCTACTCCGACGTCATCATCGAGCTGACCGCCCGGGACGGGCCGGAGTCGCAGCGGGTGCTCGCCGCCCACGCCGACCTGGCCACCGTGGAGTACGCCCGGGGCCAGTGCGACATCGCCCGGGACCGCCTCCAGGACGCCTGGGAGCTGCACCGCGAGGTGTACGGCGACGGCCACCCGAGCGGCATCAAGATGCTGGCCAAGCTCGGCGCGATGGAACGCGACTGCGGCCGGTACGCCGAGTCCCACGAGCACCTGGCGCTCGCCGAGGAGCTGTGCGCGCAGCACCTGGCCGCCGACGACCCGCTCGCCGCGCAGGTGGCCACGCTGGCCCGGGCCGCCGCCGACCCGGACCACCTCTGCGCCGAGCCCGAGCCGCCGGCCCGCGAGACGCCGGTGGTGCCGGCCGCCCGGGTCCCCCCGGCCGCCGAGGGCCCACCGGAGCCACTGCTCTACCACCCGCCGGACCGCACGACCGAGGAGGCGCCGGAGCCGCTGCTCCACCATCCGCCGGACCGCGCCGCGGAGCCGGCCGAGGCGGCGCATGTGCCGACCCCGCGTACGCCGCCGGACGCCGACGACGAGCCCGATCGGCCGGAGGACGACTGGTGGCCGCCGGAGGAGCGGCCCCTCGACGACTGGGCCGCGGCGGAGAGCGCGCTGCCGCCCACCGTGGTCGGGCTGACCGACGAGGAGCCGGCCGGGGTACGCCGGGTGGCCACCGAACCCGAGCCGCCGTCGCCCTACCTGCCGGTGCACGTACCCCGCCCGCCCGCGCCCGAGGGCCGGGCCACGCCGTGGCTGCCGCTGGTGGTGGCCGGGGTGATCGTGGCCCTGCTGCTCGGCACGATCGCGGTGATCGCCGGAGTGTCCCGGGTGGACCGGTCCCGCGGCACCCCGGCGCCGGCCCGGACCACCGCCGCGCCGCCCAGCGGCAGCCCCACCCCGCCCACCGGCACGCAAGCGGCTCCCGCCGACCCGGGCACCCCGCCCGGTCAGGTGCGGCTCACCGACCGGCGGGACAGCATCGTGCTGAGCTGGACGTACCCGGCCGGCGCGGAAGGCCCGGTGGTCATCGCCGGGGGCCGCTCGCGGGACACCCAGCACACCTTCCAGGAGCTGCCGGCCGGCACGGACAGCTACATCGCGTACGGGCTGAGCCGCACCCAGGACTACTGCTTCACCGTGGCGGTGGTCTGGTCCACCGACACCGTCGCCCGGGCCGCCCCGGTCTGCACCCGCCGCAGCTGATCCGCACCGGGTGCCGGTACCTTGCTCCGTGCGAATGTGGACCGAGGGTAAGTGGCCCGACGGGCTCAGGCGTGTACGGGACGTGGGACGTGAGCAAGCACAGTTCGCAGAGTTCTACCGGGTCCATCGTGCCGCCTGCGTGAAGGCGGTGGTGGCGGGCACCGGCGATCGCCAGGGTGCTGAAGATCTGGTGGCAGAGGCGTTCACCAGGGCCTGGATGTCCTGGCGGAAGGTCAGCCGGCACCCCGCCCCCCAGGCGTGGGTGGTGCGCACCGCCCTGAACCTGAGGGTGTCGGCGTGGCGGCGCCGCCGCCGCGAGGTCGCCCTGGCGGACGGGCACGACGTCGCGGTCGACCCGGACAACGAAGGCGTGGACGCGACGCTGATGGCGGCGCTACGGCGGCTGCCCGACCGGCAGCGCGAGGTGATCGCCTTGCGGGCGTTCCTGGACCTGGACACCAGGACCACCGCTCAGGTGCTCGGCATCGCCGCGGGAACCGTCACCGCTCACCTGTCCCGGGCCGTCGCGGCGCTGCGCGGCCAACTCGTACCCGCCGAGACCCAGGAGGTCAAGCAGTGAGAGACCAAGAGGTGCTGCGTGCCGTGTCGGACGGCCTGTCCGGCCTGGACCTGGACACGCCGGCCGAGGAGATCATCGCCGCGGGCAACGCGCGGCGCCGGCGGCGGTTGGCCGCAGGGACCGTGGCCGGGATGGCACTCGCCGCCGGGCTGGCCGTGGCCGTACCGTTCGCCGGCTCGGGACCCGCCGCACCGCCGACCGCGCAGCGGCCGGCCAGCCTGGCCCCGGTAGACCTGGCCGCCTTCTCCGTGGTCAGCAACCCCAACGGCACGGTGACCCTCACGCTGTCGCTGAAGCAGCTCGCCGAACCGGACGAGGTCCGCGAGGCGCTGTCCGCAGCCGGCGTGCCGGCGGTGGTCAGGGTCGGCTCGGTCTGCTACTCCGTGCCTGCCCCGGGGCACCTGGAGCGGGTCTTCTCCGACCGGATGGAGGGCGGGAAGCTGCTCCTGGTGATCACCCCCTCGGGCATTCCGAAAGGCGCGGTGGTGAACATCGGGTACAAGAACTCCGATGGCCCGGTGCAGTTCGGTCTGGCGTGGAAGAACAAGCTGATCTGCTCCCGCCTGTAGTCATCCCGCACTTCACGTCCATGCCGGTACGCCTTCCGCGGGCCGACGTCGCCAGCAGCGCGGCGTCGGCCCGCGCCGACGCGCCCGGCGACGTCGGCGGCCTCCGCTCTAGTCCACCTCCGGCTCGGCCAGCGCCGGCAGCCGTACGCTCACCCGCAGCCCCGACCCGGGCGCGGCGTCGGCCAACTCGACGGTGCCGCCGGCCCGGCGGACCAACTCGCGCACGATGGCCAGGCCCAGCCCCGCGCCGCCGTCGTCCCGCGCCCGCGCGTCGTCCAGCCGGGTGAAGCGCTCGAAGACCCGCTCCCGGTCGGCCGCCGGGATGCCCGGCCCGTCGTCGGTCACGGTCACCACGTGGTACGCCCGCTCCCCCGGCCCGGCCCGCCGCGGACCCGGCACCGGCCCGCCCGGGTCCGGGCCGGTCACCGCGAGCAGCACCTCGCCGCGGGCGTGCCGGAGCGCGTTCTCCACCAGGTTGATCAGCACCCGGCGCAGCTCGGCGGGGTCGCCCTCGGTCCACACCGGCGTGGACGGCGGCACCAGCCGCAGCGGCGGGGACGGGTAGCGGTCGGCCACCCCGCGCAGCAGCTCACCCAGCTCCACCGGGCCGACGGTACGCAACGGCACGCCCGGGCGGCCCGGCTCCTCGTCCAGGCGGGCCAGCAGCAGCAGGTCGTCGACCAGCCGGCCGAGCCGCTCGGTGTCGGCGAGCAGGTCGTCGGCCAGCGCCGGCCAGTCCGTCGCGTCGCCGAGCCGCCGGGCCACCTCAAGTTCGGTGCGCATGTTGGTCACCGGGCTGCGCAGCTCGTGTGCGGCGTCGGCGACGAACGCCCGCTGCCGCGCCCGGGCGGCGGACAACCGGTCCAGCATGTCGTTGAGGGTGACCGCCAGCCGCTGGATCTCGTCCCGGGCCGCCGGTACGGGCAGCCGCCCCGGCCCGGCCCGGTCGGTGATCTCGGCGGCGCCCCGGCGCAGCGCCTCCACCGGGCGCAGCGTCGCGCCGACCACCCGCCAGGCGACCACGGCCAGGCCGGCGACCAGCAGCGGGAAGCCCACCAGCAGCAGGGTGCGGACCACGTGCAGGCTGTGCCGCACGTCGGTCATCGACTTGGCGACCAGCACGGTGAGCGGGTCGGCCGGGGTGCCCGCCGGCACGGTCACCACCCGTACCGGGCCGGCGAGCCCGACCCGCCGCCCGTCCACCACGAGGCGCTGGCGCTGCCCGGCCTGGAGCTGGTCGGTACGGAGCATCGGCACCAGCCGGTCGGCGTCGATGGAGGCGGCACGGATCCGGCCCTGCCCGTCCACCACCTGCACCCGCAGCTGACCCCCGGCCACCGGCAGCGGGTCGGGCAGGGCGTCGGAGGCGGCGAGCAGCGCCACCGCGTCCGCGGTCCGGAACGCCTCGGCGTCGACCGAGCGTTGCAACGTCCAGCCGAGCGCGCCGAGCAGCAGCGTCCCGCCCAGCGCCAGCCCGACGCACAGCCCGGCCACCCCGATCACCAGCAGCCGGGCCCGCAGGCCGAGGCTCGGCAGCGTCCATCGCGGGCCGGTCATGTGGCGAGCCGGTAGCCGGCGCCGCGGACCGTCTCCAGGCGGTCCCGGCCGATCTTGCGGCGCAGGTAGCCGACGTAGACCTCGACGGCGTTCGGCGCGGTGTCCAGGCTGGCGTCCCAGACGTGGTCCAGCAGCTCGGTCTTGGAGACCACCTGGCCGGCCCGGCGCATCAGGTAGTCGAGCAGCGCGTACTCCCGGGCGGTCAGGGCCACCTCGGCGTCGGCCCGGGTCACCCGCCGCCGCGCCGGATCCAGCCGCAGGTCCCCGACGGCGAGCACGGCCGGGCGTTGCGGCGCGCCCCGGCGCAGCAGCGCCCGGAGCCGGGCCAGCAGCACCACGTACGAGAAGGGCTTGGTGAGGTAGTCGTCGGCCCCGCAGTCCAGCCCGTCGGCCTGGTCGTACTCGCCGTCCTTGGCCGACAGCATGAGCACCGGCAGCCAGTGCTCCTCGGCGCGCAGCCGGCGCACCACCTCGTACCCGGAGAGGCCGGGCAGCATCACGTCGAGGATCATCGCGTCGTACTCGCCGTGCCGGGCGGCGTCCAGGCCGGCCGGGCCGGTCGACTCGACGTCCACCGCGAACCCCTCCGCCTGGAGGCCCCGACGCAGCGCCGCCGCGAGCCGCGACTCGTCCTCCACCACCAGCAACCGCACGGGTCAAGGGTGCCACCCGGTGACACCCCCTAGGGATTCTCCTCAGCGCGCTCACAGCGACCGGGGTGCAGCATTACCGTCAGGAGGTGTCCACCATGTCCGTACTGAAGAACCACGCCGTGCTGCGCTGGCTGGTCCCGGTGACCGCGGGGGTCGCCGTGATCGGCGGCGGCGCGGCCGTCGGCACGTTCGCCGCCACGGCGGACCCGGCCCTGCCACCGCGTACCGCCGCGCAGCTCCTGGAGGACCTGCGCACGTCCCGCCTCGACGGGCTCTCCGGCACCGTGGTGCAGCGCGCCGACCTCGGGCTGCCGCCGATCGCCAACCTGGCCGGGATGGCCGGCGGTGACGAGCTGACCAGCCTGATCAGCGGCACCCACACCCTGCGGGTCTGGTACGCGGGCCCGGACCGGCAGCGGTTGGCCCTGGTCGACACGCTCGGCGAGCGGGACGTGCTGCGCAACGGCCGCGACCTGTGGACCTGGAACAGCCGGGCCAACACCGCGTCGCACCGCACCCTGCCGGCGGACGGTGAGCTGGCCGCGTCCGCGCCGGCCACCCCGGCCGACGCCGCCGACCGGGCGCTCGCCGCAATCGACCCGACCACCGCGGTGACCGTCGGCCGCTCCGGCAGCGTGGCCGGGCGCAGCGTGTACGAGCTGGTGCTCACCCCGCGCGACAAGGACTCCCTGGTGCACCAGGTGCGGATCGCGCTGGACGCGAAGGAGCACGTGCCGCTGCGGTTCGAGGTGCTGGCCGACGGCGCCGACGAGCCGGCCTTCGAGGTGGCCTTCACCCAGGTGGACTTCCGCACCCCCGACGCGGACCAGTTCCGGTTCAACCCGCCGCCGGGCGTGACGGTCACCGAGGAGAAGGCGGACCGGCCCGGCAAGCACCGGCCGGACGCCGACCTGGGCAAGCCGGGGGCGGGCCGGGGCACGGACGCGCCGGACGTGCGTACCGTCGGCACCGGCTGGACCACGGTGCTGGTGGCGAAGCTCGACGCGGCCGGCGGCCTCGACGCGGCCGGCGGCGCAGCCCGGGGCGGGAAGCCGGCCGGACCGGCCGGCGGCACCGAGGCGGCGGGCGCGGACGCGCTCGCCAAGGTGCTCGGCGGGCTGCCGCAGGTGAGCGGTGACTGGGGCAGCGGCAGGCTGCTGACCTCGAAGCTGTTCAGCGTGCTGCTCACCGACGACGGGCGGGTGCTGGTCGGGCTGGTCACCCCGGAGCGGCTCTACCAGGTGGCCAAGGGCTGAGCTGAGGAAGCGGGACCCGGCGGGGGTCCGGTCGGCGGGTGCCGGCCGGGCCCCCGCTTGCGGTTGACGGGGTTTGGCGGCGCGGCGGTGTGACGTGGTCGCGGGCGGCCGGGCGAGCTTGGTCCGGCGGTGGGCCACGCGGTATCTTTCTCAGTTCAAACACAAAAAGGAATGGCATTTAAAGGCCATTCCTGCGCTTATTTTAGGCCATGAGGAGCCCGCTTGTCAACGCACTCCGACGTATCGGGTGAGCTGCACCAGGACGACGAGATCGGTCGCGAGCAGGAGTACGTCTCGATGCTCTACGACCGGCTGGACGGCATGCGGGAGCAGGCCGCCTGCCGGCTCACCGAGGAGCTGCGGACCACCGGCGGCACGCAGCAGGCCCGCTCCCAGCGCGACTCCGCCGTCGGGATGTACGCCGAGCAGGTCGAGCGGTTCTCCGCGGTGGAGAGCGGCCTCTGCTTCGGCCGGCTCGACGGGGACGACGGCTCCCGCCGCTACATCGGCCGGATCGGCATCTTCGACACCGACGGCGACTACGACCCGCTGCTGATGGACTGGCGCGCCCCGGCCGCCCGGGCGTTCTACCTGGCCACCGCCGCCAACCCGCAGGGCGTACGCCGGCGTCGGCACCTGCGCACCCGGGAGCGGAAGGTCACCGGCCTCAACGACGAGGTGCTGGACATCGCCGCCGCCTCCCCCACCGCCCACGAGGAACTGACCGGCGAGGCGTCGCTGCTCGCCGCGCTGAACGCCGGGCGGACCGGCCGGATGCGGGACATCGTCGAGACCATCCAGGCCGAGCAGGACCGGATCATCCGGGCCGACCTGCCGGGCGTCCTGGTGGTGCAGGGCGGACCCGGCACCGGCAAGACCGCGGTGGCGCTGCACCGGGCCGCGTACCTGCTCTACACGCACCGGGAGCAGCTCTCCACCCGGGGCGTGCTGCTGGTCGGCCCGAACGCCACCTTCCTGCGCTACATCTCCCAGGTGCTCCCGGCGCTGGCCGAGACCGGGGTGCTGCTGCGTACCCCGGCCGACCTCTTCCCCGGGGTGAGTGCCCGGCGCGCCGAGCCGGCCGTGGCCGCCGCGCTGAAGGGGCGCGCGGTCATGGCCGAGGTGCTGGCGAACGCCGTCCGGGACCGGCAGTGGGTGCCCGACGAACCGCTGGAGATCGAACTCCCGCAGCGGGAGATCCTCACCCTCGACCCGGAGGTGGTCCGGCAGGCCCGGGAGCGGGCCCGCCGCTCCCAGCGCCCGCACAACCTGGCCCGGGCGCTGTTCGACATCGAGATCGTGCACGCCCTCGCCGCCCAGGTCGCCGAGCGGATCGGCGCCGACCCGCTCGGCGGGGAGAACCTGCTCTCCGAGGCCGACGTCGCGGAGATCCGCCGGGAGCTGCGCGAGGAGCCCGAGGTCCGCGCCACGCTGGACCAGCTGTGGCCGGTGCTCACCCCGCAGCGCCTGCTCGCCGACCTGTACGCGAGCCCGGAGCGGATCGCCACCGCCGCGCCGATGCTCACCGACGCCGAGCGGGCGCTGCTGCACCGCGAGCCGGGCGGCTGGACGCCGGCCGACGTGCCGCTGCTGGACGAGGCGGCCGAGCTGCTCGGCGAGGACGAGCGGGCCGCCGTGGCCCGCCGTGAGCGGCTGCGCGCCCTGGAACGCGAGTACGCCGAGGGCGTGCTCGAGATCTGGCGGGGTTCCCGCTCCATCGACGTCGAGGACGAGGCCGACGGCGGTGAGATCCTCGGCGTGACCGACCTGATCGACGCCGACCGGCTGTCGGAACGCCAGGAGGACGCCGAGCGGCTGACCACCGCGCAGCGGGCCGCCGCGGACCGGCGCTGGGCGTTCGGGCACGTCATCGTCGACGAGGCGCAGGAGCTGTCGCCGATGGCGTGGCGGCTGCTGATGCGCCGCTGCCCGAGCCGGTCGATGACCATCGTCGGGGATGTCGCGCAGACCGGGGCGCTCTCCGGCACGCCGTCCTGGGCCGAGGCGCTCGATCCGTACGTGGCGGACCGGTGGCGGCTGGAGGAGCTGACCGTCAGCTACCGCACCCCGGCCGAGATCATGGCGGTCGCCGCCGACGTGCTCACCGCGATCGACCCGGCGCTGCGCCCGCCCCGCTCGGTACGCGCCAGCGGCGTACCGCCGTGGGACCGTACCGTCGCGGCGGACCGGCTCGCCGCGGAGCTGGTCGAGGCCACGGCGCGGGAGGCGGCCGGGCTGGCCGACGGCCGGCTCGGGGTGATCGTGCCGACCGGCCGGGTGGCCGAGCTGGGCGCGGCGGTCGTCGCCGCGCTGCCCGAGGCCGCGGTCGGCGAGCAGCCCGAGCTGGAGAACCGGGTGGTGGTGCTCACCACCGAGCAGGCCAAGGGCCTGGAGTTCGACTCGGTGCTGGTGGTCGAGCCCGACCGGATCGTCGCGGAGTCCCCCCGCGGCCACAGCGACCTCTACGTCGCCCTCACCCGGGCCACCCAACGCCTCGGCATCCTCCGCGTGGCCTGACCCCGTCCACCCGCGCGTCGATCATGAGGTTGGCGGCGATCTCGATCTCCCCGAGCGCCGCCAACCTCATGATCAACCAGGGTTCGGCTCTTCGTCCGTGAAGTTGCCGACCTGGCTGCCGGTTGACGAGGCGTCACTGGTGGAGCCACCGGCCGGAGTGCTCAGGCCGCCGGTGGTGGCGTCGCCGGTGGTGGTCGGGGCCACCGTGCCCCGGTGCCGTTCCGGCTGGCGGGCCAGCCGGCGGGCGCTGGCCGGTCCGGCGGTGCCCCCGGTCGTGGTGATCGCACCCTGGCCGCCGGTCGGGCCGCCGTCACGGAGCACGTTCGCGTCCACCGGGGTGTGCGCCGGGTCGTCCGGATCCTGCTCCTGGATCACCCGCGTCACGTCGGTCTGCGGCACGGTGACCTCGTCGAGCGCGCCCTTGCCGTACACGCCGCCGGCGACCCGCTCCTCGGCCCGGCGGGCGGCGTCCTGCCGCATGTCGTCCTCACGCACGTCAACCACCTCGCTGATTGCTCGGGATCCTCTGTGCGTGCCCGACCACCGGCGGCCCAAACCGGGCCGGCGCCGGCACCGGCCCGGGGCAGTCCGGTCCGTGCCCGGCTGTCCGGTCCCGCGGCGGGGCCCCGCGCTGCTGCTATCCGGCCCAGGGACGGTGTTACCTCTCCAGGCGCACGGGTAGACGGGGGGTGCCCCCGCCATGAACGCGAACCGTGCCGTGGCCGAAACGCGGTAGCGGGGCGAGGGAGTGCAGGGAACGACTCATCAATCCTGAGGAGGACAGATGAGCACGCAGGCTGCATCCACCAGGCCCATGAACCGTCCGGCGCCGGACGTGCAGAACCGGGCCGCCATGCAGGAGGCGCCGACCCGTCCGATGGCCGCGATGCCCGACGGGCACCGGCAGGCGATGGCAGCTCCGGGCACCGAGACCAAGCCGTCGTTCGCGACCACCGAATTCTGGGTCTACGTCGCCGCCGTGGCGGCCGTGCTGGTGGCGTCCTACCTGGTCGGCAAGAACTCGGTCGGGGTGGACATCTTCCGCGCCCCGCAGGCCTGGTTCTTCATCACCCTGCTGACCATCGGTTACCTGGGTAGCCGTGGTCTGGCCAAGGCCGGAAGCAACTTCCGCAGCGGTGAGGAGCGCCGGGCCCGGCACTGACGGAGCAACACCTGAGACGACGGTGGCCCCGGGGACAACCCCGGGGCCGCCGTCGCGTCGTGCCTACTCGAAGTCGCCGCCGAAGTCGCCGAAGTCGCCCTCGAAGGCGTCCTCGATCAGCTCGCCGGCGACCAGGCCGCCGGCCACGCCCAGCGCGGCACCGGCCACCATGCCGCCGATGCCGGAGCCGTGCCGGCCGTGGTGCGGGGCGCCGAAGCCGTGGGCACGCAGGTTGCCGTAGCGGGAGGTGGTCTCCCGCAGCCAGCCGTCCACCACCTGGACCCAGTCGGTCCGGTCGGCGTCGGCGTGCGGCACGGCGTACCGGCCGAAGACGTCGTGGCCGGCGGTGAGGAAGCCGCCGCGCTTGTCGCACTCGAGGATCACCTCGACGCCCCGCTGGCTGGTCACGAAGGTCAGCTCGACCTCGTTGATCACCTGGGCGTACTGCGGCGCGGCGAAGAACTCGATCTCCTGGTAGAACGGCAGCGTCTGCTGCACCCCGTGGATGTGGCCGCGCTCCAGGTCGGCGTGCTTGAACCGGAAGCCGAGCGCCTGGAAGGCGTCGAGGATCCGCTCGTGGATGGGCAGCGGGTGCACCGCCACCTGGTCCAGGTCGCTCTTGTCCACCGCGCGGGCCACCGCCAGCTCGGTACGCAGCCCCATCGTCATGCCGTGCAGCCGCTGCCCGTACACGTCGGTGACCGGGGTCTCCCACGGCACCGGCAGCTGGAACGGGATCGAGAGCTGCTGCTTCGGGGCCAGCTCCAGGGGGCCGCTGACCGGCATCCGGTGGAACTCCATGATGCCGGCGTACTCGGAGTCACCGCCCTCGATCTCCACCCGGGTGACCAGGCCGACGGCGATGTGCTCGATGCTGGCCGGCGCGTCACCGCCGATCAGGTTCACGTGCCCGTCGAGGGACAGACCGGGCCGGGTGTTCGGGTTGGTCAGCACCGTGTCGACGCTCGGGCCGCCCACGCCGAACGCGCTCAGCATCTTCTTGAAGACCATTGCCACTCCCGCTTCCACCGTCGGCACGCTCCACCGTGGAGCGCACAGGGGCCACGAAAGGCACCCTAACCTGCGGCGCTGTGAAGTGCCTGTGAGCGCGAGGAGTGAGCCGGTCCTGCGAGCCCCGCAGTCGCGAACGAAAAGGTGGCCCTGTGAGCGCGAGGAGTGAGCCGGTCCTGCGAGCCCCGCAGTCGCGAACGAAAGGTGGCCCTGTGAGCGACTCAGTCGGCGTCGACGACGATCAGCTCGCCGACCTGCTCGCCGATCTGGCGACGCGCCTCGGGCGGCAGCCCGCCGTCGGTGATCAGGACGTCCGCCTCCTCCAGCGGGGCGATGGTGGCGATGCCGATGGTCTCCCACTTGGTGTGGTCGGCGAGCACGACGAGCCGCCGGGCGGCGCCGATCAGCCGCTTGTTCACCGCCGCCTCCAGCAGGTTCGGGGTGGTGAACCCGGTCCGCTGGCTCATCCCGTGCACGCCGAGGAAGAGCAGGTCGACGTTGAGGGCGGCGATGGCCGCCTCGGCCACCGGCCCGGTCAGCGCGTCCGAGGGCGTACGGATGCCGCCGGTGAGCACCACGGTCTGGTCGGGGCGCGGGTTCTGGTAGAGCACGTCGGCGACCGGGATGGAGTTGGTGACCACGGTGAGGCCACGGACGTCGGCGAGCCGGGCGGCCAGGGCGGCGGTGGTGGTGCCGGCGGAGAGCGCGATCGCCATGCCGGGCTCGACCAGGCCGGCGGCCCGCTCCGCGATGGCCCGCTTCTCGGCCTGCTGCCGGATCGACTTGGCGGCGAAGCCCGGCTCGTCGGCCGAGCCGGGGCCGGCCAGCGTCGCTCCCCCGTGGACCTTGTCGACCAGGCCCCGTTCGGCGAGCACCTCGAGGTCCCGCCGGATCGTCATGTCCGAGACGCCGAAGCGGCTGACCAGGTGGCTGACCCGGACGCCGCCGCGCTGGCGGATCAGCTCCAGGATGGCGCTCTGCCGTTGCTGGGCGAGCATGGACCCTCCTTTGGGTGCGCGGGGCACGATCAGGCGGCCTCGGCCGTCCGCGCCGTCGGGTCGTCGCCCGCCACCCCGGCCGGTACCGACTGGCGGGCGGCGCGGTCCGGCGTCTCGCGGACCACCGCCACCTCGCCGGCCGGGACGACCAGTTCGCCGTCGCTGCGCCCGCCGCCGAGCAGTTCGGCGCCAGTGACCGCGAGCCGGGCCTCGGCGTCGGTGTGGTTGACGACGAACAGCCAGCTCCGCCCGTCGTCGGCCCGGCGGCGGACCACCTCCACGCCGGCGGGGGCGGCCACCGGCGGGCGGACGCCGGACTCGGCGAGCAGCCGGGCGACGAGCCGGTCGGTGGCCGCGTCGTCGAGCCGGGTGCCGACGTACCAGGCGGCGCCGTCGCCGACCGCGTGCCGGGTCAGCGCGGGCACCCCGGGCAGCGGACCGTCGGCGTACGCGGCGAGCACCTCCGCGCCCTCGGCGTGCAGCCACTCGGTCCACACGTCGGCGGTCGCGCCGTCGTCCAGGCGGACCCGCTCGCCCGCGCGGAGCGGGAAGAACTCCTCGGTACGCACCCCGAGCAGGTCCCGGAACGCGCCCGGGTAGCCGCCCAGCCGGATGTGGTCGTGCTCGTCGACGATGCCGCTGAAGTAGGTGACCAGCGCCGTGCCGCCGGCTTCGACGTACCGGCGCAGCGCCGCGGCGTCGGCGTCACGGACCAGGTAGAGGGTGGGCACCAGGACGAGCCGGTACCGGGACAGGTCGGTGGACGGGTGCACCACGTCGGCGGTGCCCCCGGCCCGCCAGAGCGCGCCGTGCAGGGCGGCGAGCCGATCGGTGTAGGTGACGTCGACGCTGGGGTGGGAGTCGAGTTCGGCGCCCCACCAGGCCTCGTAGTCGAAGAGGATCGCCACGTCGGCCTCGACCCGGCTGCCGCGTACCTCGGCGAGGGCCTTCAGGTCGGCGCCCAGCCGGCAGACCTCGCGGAACACCTTCGTCTCCGGGCCGGCATGCGGGACCAGCGCGGAGTGGAACTTCTCCGCGCCGGCTCGGGAGGCCCGCCACTGGAAGAAGAGCACGCCGTCGGCGCCGCGTGCCACGTGCGCGAGGCTGTTGCGGCGCAGCTGGCCGGGCGCCTTGGCGACGTTGCGCGGCTGCCAGTTGACCGCGCTGGTGGAGTGCTCCATCAGCAGCCACGGCGCGCCGCCGGCGACGCCGCGGGTGTGGTCGGCGGCGAGGGCCAGGTCGACCTGCGGCTGCGGGTGGGCGGCGATGAGGTAGTGGTCGTTGGCGACCAGGTCCACATCGGGCGCCCACGAGTGGTAGTCGAGGTGCTTGATGCCGGTGCCGATCATGAAGTTGGTGGTGACGGGCTGCGGGGCGAGCCGGGCCAGCAGCTCCCGCTCGGCGCGCAGCTGGGCGCGCTGCTCGTCGGAGGAGAAGCGCAGGAAGTCGAGCTGCTGGGTCGGGTTGGCGAAGGTCGGGGCGGTACGCGGCGGGTTGATCTCGGCCCAGTCGTGGTAGCGCTGGCTCCAGAACGCGGTGCCCCAGGCGGCGTTGAGCGCCTCCAGGTCGCCGTAGCGGTCGCGCAGCCAGCGACGGAACGCCTCGGCGCTGACGTCGCAGTAGCAGTGCACGTTGTGGCAGCCCAGCTCGTTGGAGACGTGCCACATCACCACGGCCGGGTGCGCGGCGTACCGGCCGGCGACGGCCTCGACCAGGGCGAGCGAGCGCTCCCGGAAGATCGGTGAGCTGGGGCAGTACGCCTGCCGTCCGCCCGGCCAGAGCACGGTTCCGTCGGCGCGGCGGGGCAGCGTCTCCGGGTGCCGGTGGGCCAGCCACGGCGGCGGGCTGGCGGTGGCGGTGGCCAGGTCCACGCTGATCCCGCCGTCGTGCAGCAGGTCCAGCGCCCGGTCCAGCCAGTCGAACTCGAAGCGCCCGGGGGCGGGCTCCAGCAGTGCCCAGGAGAAGATCCCGACCGAGACCAGGTTGACGCCGGCCCGGCGCATCAGCGCGACGTCCTCGGTCCAGGTCTCCTCGGGCCACTGCTCCGGGTTGTAGTCGGCGCCGTACCAGATGCTCTCGCCGTGCCAGGTCCGCATGGGTGCAGAGCGTGCCCCCGAACACCACCCAAGTCAACGCTTTCCAACATCGACAGAAATTTCAACGTTTACTTGGTCGCGCCCTTGTCACAACTGGGTTATCGCTCTCCATCCGCCCTCTTGACAGGGCGAAACCAAGGGGTAGCTTCAACCGCCACCGGCTGCTTGTGTTCGGACATGTGGATTCACGGTGAATCTACCGCTGCCGGCACGAACACCGATCGCCGCCACCACTCACGGCCCTTGGGCGCAGCGCACCTCTTCCATGCAGGAGGCACAATGTCCCGTCCCCGCTCGCAAGCCGAGTACCTCGCCCGACTCGTACCCCCGTCCGTCGCCGGCCTGAACCGCCGCTCGCTGCTCGCCGGCGCGGCCGGCGCAGGTGCGCTGCTGGGCACGGGACTGCTGGCCGGCTGCGGCTCCGACTCCGACTCCGGCGCCGGCTCGAAGACGGTCTCGGTCGGCTCCAACGCCTCGGACCCGACGCCGAAGGACGTCCTCGCCAAGCTGGCGGCCGGCTTCCAGAGCTCCTCCGGGGTCCAGGTCAACATCAACACGGTCGACCACAACACGTTCCAGGAGAACATCAACAACTACCTGCAGGGCAAGCCGGACGACGTGTTCACCTGGTTCGCCGGCTACCGGATGCGGTTCTTCGCGGCGAAGGGCCTGGCCGGGGACGTCAGCGACGTCTGGGGCAAGCTCTCCGGCTTGTCGGACGCGTTCAAGAAGGCGTCGACGGGCGACGACGGCAAGCAGTACTTCGTGCCGGCGTCGTACTACCCGTGGGCGGTCTTCTACCGCAAGTCGGTCTGGCAGCAGCACGGCTACCAGGTGCCGAAGACGCTCGACGACTTCACCACGCTCGCGGGGCAGATGAAGAAGGACGGCCTGGTCCCGATCGCCTTCGCCGACAAGGACGGCTGGCCGGCGATGGGCACCTTCGACATCCTCAACCTGCGGATCAACGGCTACCAGTTCCACGTCGACCTGATGGCCGGCAAGGAGGCGTGGACCTCCGACAAGGTCAAGAAGGTCTTCGACACCTGGGCCGGGCTGCTGCCGCTGCACCAGCCCGACGCGCTGGGCCGCACCTGGCAGGAGGCCGCCCAGTCGCTGCAGCAGAAGAAGAGCGGCATGTACCTGCTCGGCCTCTTCGTCGCCCAGCAGTTCAACAACGACGAGCAGGACGACATCGACTTCTTCACCTTCCCCGAGATCGACTCGACCATCGGGGCCAAGGCCCTGGACGCGCCCATCGACGGCTACATGATGGCCCGCAAGCCGAAGTCCGAGGCGAACGCCAAGAAGCTGCTGGAGTACATCGGCGGCGTCGACGCCGCGAACATCATGGTGAAGGGCGACCCCGGCACCCTGGTGGCCAACACCGGCGCGGACACCAGCGGCTACACCGCGCTGAAGAAGAAGGCCGCCGAGCTGGTCGGCTCGGCGACCGAGATCGCCCAGTTCCTCGACCGCGACACCCGGCCGGACTTCGCCTCGACGGTGATGATCCCGGCGTTGCAGCAGTTCATCAAGAACCCGAAGGACATCGGCGGGCTGCTGACCAGCATCGAGAACCAGAAGAAGTCGATCTTCACCAGCTGACGGCGGAAAGGGGGAGGACACCATGTCCGACCTGCCCCTGATCCAAGCGGATCGCGCCGTACCGCCGCCGGCCACGACCACCACCGCGCGTGGTCGTGGCCGCCGGCTACGGCTCCTGTCCCGCACCGACCGCGTGGTGATCACGCTGATGGTGCTCGTACCCCTGCTGC
Source organism: Micromonospora sp. NPDC048930 (assembly GCF_043197935.1). Taxonomy (NCBI): domain Bacteria; kingdom Bacillati; phylum Actinomycetota; class Actinomycetes; order Micromonosporales; family Micromonosporaceae; genus Micromonospora; species Micromonospora sp. NPDC048930. Next base: position 533,902 of record NZ_JBICUB010000004.1, on the reverse strand, counting down.
TGGTGGTCGGCCTGGTCTGGCTGCCGGCGGCGGCAACGGTGCTGCTGTCCGGCACCAACTGGGACGGCATCGGCCCGCTCGGCGACATCAACTGGGTCGGCCTGAAGAACTACGACGACGTGGTGAACATCTACCCGCCGTTCGTGCCGGCGATCCAGAACAACCTGCTCTGGCTGGTCGCGCTCTTCGTGGTGGCCACGCCGTTCGGCATGTTCCTCGCCGTGCTGCTCGACAAGGAGCTGCGCGGCAGCCGGTTCTACCAGACCGCGCTCTACCTGCCGGTGGTGCTCTCGCTGGCCCTGATCGGCTTCGTCTGGCAGCTCATCTACAGCCGTGACCAGGGCCTGCTCAACGCGCTGCTCGGCGGCGACACCGACTGGTACGGCGACCCGCACGTCAACATCTGGGCGGTGCTCGTCGCCTCCGGCTGGCGGCACGTCGGCTACATCATGCTGCTCTACCTGGCCGGCCTGAAGGGCGTCGACCCGTCGCTGCGCGAGGCCGCCGCCGTGGACGGGTCCTCGGAGACCAGCACCTTCTTCCGGGTGGTCTTCCCGGTGATGCGTCCCATCAACATCATCGTGCTGGTGGTGACGGTGATCGAGTCGCTGCGCGCGTTCGACCTGGTCTGGGTCGTCAACAAGGGACGCAACGGGCTGGAACTGATCTCCGCGCTGGTCACCGCGAACGTGGTGGGCGAGGCCAGCCGGATCGGCTTCGGTTCGGCGCTGGCGACGATCATGCTGGTCGTCTCCCTGGTCTTCATCACCCTCTACCTGGCCACCGTGATGCGGGAGGACAAGCGATGACGGCCGCGACCCTGACCCGCGAGAGCTCGGCCGCCGCGCCGGCCGGGCGCCGCCGGCCGCTGCGGCCCGCCCGGGTGGTCCTGCACCTCTTCCTGGGTACGGTGGCCGTCGGCTGGCTCTTCCCGATCCTCTGGGCGGTGCTCACCTCGCTCCGGTCGTACGAGTACACCGCCAGCCACGGCTACGTCTCGCTCGGCGGCTGGACCGTCGACAATTACCTCACCGCCTGGCGGACCGCGGAGTTCGGCAAGCACTTCCTCAACTCGATCTACATCACCGTCCCGGCGGTGCTGCTGACGCTCTTCCTGGCCTCCTGCGTGGCGTTCGTGATCGCCCGGTTCAGCTGGAAGTTCAACATCGCCCTGCTCGGCCTCTTCACCGCGGCGAACCTGCTGCCGCAGCAGGCCCTGCTGATCCCGCTGTTCCGGATGTTCACCGAGATCCCGCTGCCCGCCTGGATGAGCGACTCCGAGCTGCTGTACGACAGCTACTGGGGGCTGATCCTGGTCAACGTCGCCTTCCAGTGCGGCTTCTGCGTCTTCGTGCTGAGCAACTACATGAAAGCCCTGCCGCACGAGCTGTACGAGGCGGCGATGGTCGACGGGGCGAGCGTCTGGCGGCAGTACTGGCAGGTCACCATGCCGCTGTGCCGGCCGGCCCTGGCCGCCCTGGCCACCCTGGAGGTGACCTGGATCTACAACGAGTTCTTCTGGGCCACCGTGCTGATGCGCACCGGCGACAAGTTCCCGGTCACCAGCTCGCTGAACAACCTGCGCGGCGAGTTCTTCACCGACAACAACCTGGTCTCGGCCGGCTCGGTGCTGGTCGCGATCCCCACCCTGGTGATCTTCTTCCTGTTGCAGAAGCAGTTCGTCCGGGGCCTGACCCTGGGGGCGTCCAAGGGATGACCATCGTCCACCTGCGCCGCGCGCGGACCAGCCTGGTGCTCGACGCGCGCGGGCCGGGACTGCCCCGGATCCTGCACTGGGGCGCCGACCTCGGCCCGCTGCCCGCCGACGAGCTGCCCGCCCTGGTCGACGCCACGATCCCGCCCGTGGTCCCGAGCAGCTTCGACGCGCCCACCGTGCTGTCGCTGCTGCCCGAGGCGAGCGCCGGCTGGAGCGGCCGGCCCGGCCTGGCCGGGCACCGCGACGGCCGGGACTGGTCCACCGCCTTCCGCCTCGACGGGGTGGACGTGGTCGACGGCGCCCCGGCACCCGGTCGCGTGGCGGTGGGCGGGGAGGCGGTGCGCGTATCCGATGAGGAGCGGGACCGCGACGGGGCCGGCGCCGCGCGGGTGACCGTGCGGGCGGCGGACCCGGGCGCGGGGTTGTCGCTGACCGTCGAGATCACCCTGGACGCGGCGGGGCTGCTGACCCTGCGGCACCGGCTGCGCAACGACGGCGACGCCCCCTACGAGGTACGGGAGCTGACCCCGGTGCTGCCGGTCCCGGCGGTCGCCACCGAACTGCTCGACCTGACCGGCCGCTGGTGCCGGGAACGGACCCCGCAGCGGCACCCGTGGCCGATGGGCGCCTGGGTCCGGGAGGGCCGGCACGGCCGCACCGGGCACGACGCCACGCTGCTGCTGGTCGCCGGCACGCCCGGCTTCGGCTTCGGGCACGGCGAGGTGTGGGCGGTGCACACCGCGTGGAGCGGCGACCACGTCACCGTCGCCGAGCGCCGCCCGACCGGCGAGTCCACCCTGGGCGGCGGTGAGCTGCTCGCCCCGGGCGAGATCGTGCTCGCCCCCGGCGACGAGTACGCCACTCCCCTGCTCTACGCGGTGCACTCCGCCGCCGGGCTGGACGGGCTCAGCGACGTGCTGCACACCCACCTGCGGGCCCGCCCGCAGCACCCGCGCACCCCGCGCCCGGTGACCCTGAACGTCTGGGAGGCGGTCTACTTCGACCACGACCTGGACCGGCTCACGGGTCTCGCCGACCGGGCCGCCGAGGTGGGCGTGGAACGCTTCGTGCTGGACGACGGTTGGTTCCGGGGGCGCCGGCACGACCGGGCCGGGCTGGGCGACTGGTGGGTCGACGCCGACGTCTGGCCCGACGGGCTGCAACCGCTGATCGACCACGTCCGCAAGCACGGGATGCAGTTCGGGCTCTGGGTCGAGCCGGAGATGGTGAATCCGGACTCGGACCTGTTCCGGGCCCACCCGGACTGGCTGCTCCAGACCCCCGGCCGGCTGCCGCCGGAGTGGCGGCACCAGCAGGTGCTCGACCTGGCGCACCCCGACGCGTACGCCCACCTGCTCGACCGGCTGGACGCGGTGCTGTCGGAGCACGACGGGATCGCCTACCTGAAGTGGGACCACAACCGGGACCTCACCGAGGCCGGGCACGCCGGCCGGCCCGGGGTGCACGCGCAGACCGTGGCGGTCTACCGGCTGCTGGACGAGCTGCGCGCCCGGCACCCGGGCGTGGAGATCGAGAGCTGCTCCTCCGGCGGGGCCCGGGTCGACCTGGAGATCCTGCGCCGCACCGACCGGGTCTGGGCCAGCGACTGCAACGACGCCCTGGAGCGGCTGTCGATCCAGCGCTGGACCGGCCTGCTGCTCCCGCCCGAGCTGATCGGCACCCACATCGGACCGGAGCGCTCGCACACCACCCACCGGGTGCACGACCTGGGCTTCCGGGCGACCACCGCGCTCTTCGGCCACCACGGCATCGAGTGGGACATCAGCGGCATCACCGCGACAGAGCGGGCCGAACTCGCCGCCTGGGTGGCGCTGCACAAGCGGCTCCGCCCGCTGCTGCACGCTGGCCGGGTGGTCCGGGTGGACCACCCCGACCCGGCCGTCCAGGCGCACGGCGTGGTCGCCCACGACCGCTCCCACGCCGTGTACGCGGTCTCCCGGCTGGCCACCTCGGTGGCGCAGACGCCGGGGGTGGTGCGCCTGCCGGGGCTGGACCCGTCCCGGCGTTATGCCGTACGACCGCCGGCCGGGGTGCCGGAGCCGGCGGTGCTCCAGTTCACCGAGCCGGGCTGGCTGGCCTCGGGCGACGGGGTGACGCTGAGCGGGTCGGTGCTGGGCGTGGTGGGGTTGCAGGTGCCCGCGCTGCATCCCGAACAGGCGCTGCTGCTGGAGGTCACCGCCGTCTGAGGGGCGGTCCGGGTGCGGTCGACGCGGGCGGCACAAGAATTTCGGAAATTCTTCCCCGGCGGATGTCGAGAACCGGGGTGGCGGCTTCTACCTGCGGGTGGAAGCACCGAGAATCGGTGCACGGACGTGAGGAGCGAACCGTGAAGTACATGCTGCTGATGCAGTTCAGCGCCGCCGGGGCCGACTTCCCGTCGATCGACACCTGGACGCCGGAGGAGATCCAGGCGCACATCGGCTTCATGCGGGAGGTCAACGCGAAGCTCGCCGCCGACGGGGAGTGGGTCCAGGGCGAGGGCCTGGGCGGCCCGCAGCAGGCGCGGATCGTCCGGGCCGGGGAGAACGGCGCCCCGGTGGTCACCGAGGGGCCGTTCGCGGAGACCAAGGAGTTCCTCGCCGGCTGGTGGATCGTGGACTGCGAGACCCCGGAGCGGGCGGTCGAGATCGCCGCGCACATCTCCACCGCGCCCGGGCCGGGCGGGCGACCGCTGAACATGCCGATCGAGGTGCACCCCGTCATGTCCGCCCCACCGCAGGAGATCTGACCTGGGCATACCGGATCACACCGTCGAGGACCTGCTGCGCGAGCTGGCGCCGCAGGTCCTCGGCGTGCTCGCCCGCCGGTTCGGTGACTTCGCCACCGCCGAGGACGCGGTGCAGGAGGCGCTGCTGGACGCGGCCACCCAGTGGCCGGCCGAGGGGCTGCCGGACAATCCGCGCGGCTGGCTCGTCCAGGTCGCGTACCGCCGGATGATCGAGCTGGTCCGGGCCGAGACGGCCCGCCGGGACCGGGAGGACCGCGCGGCCCGGCGGGAGGGCGACGACCGGCGGACCGCGCCGGCCGCGGACGAGCCGCTGGCCGCGGACCGGGACGACACCCTGGTCCTGCTCTTCCTCTGCTGCCATCCGACGCTCTCCACCGCGTCGGCGATCGCGCTGACCCTGCGGGCGGTGGGCGGGCTCAGCACGGCCGAGATCGCCAACGCCTTCCTCGTCCCCGAGGCCACCATGGCGCAACGGATCAGCCGGGCCAAGCAGCGCATCAGGAGTTCCGGGCTGCCGTTCCGGATGCCCGACGACGGGGAACGGCAGGCCCGGCTCGCCACCGTGCTGCACGTGCTCTACCTGATCTTCACCGAGGGGCACACCGCCAGCCTCGGCGCCGACCTGCGCCGGGTGGACCTGGCCGAGGAGGCGATCCGGCTGGCCCGGGCGATGCACGCGCTGCTGCCCGACGACAGCGAGGTGGCCGGCCTGCTCGCCCTGATGCTGCTCACCGAGGCCCGGGCCGCCGCCCGGACCGGACCGTCCGGCGAGCTGATCTCCCTGGCCGACCAGGACCGCAGCCGGTGGGACGCGGCGGCGATCGCCGAGGGGACCGCGCTGGTCACCCGGGCGATGGCCCGCGGACCGGTCGGGCCGTACCAGCTCCAGGCCGCCATCGCCGCGCTGCACGACGAGGCGCCGAGCGCCGAGCAGACCGACTGGCCGCAGATCCTCGCCCTCTACCAGGTGCTGGAACGGATCTCCGGCAACCCGGTGGTGTCGCTCAACCGGGCGGTGGCGACCGCGATGGTGCACGGCCCGGCCGCCGGGCTGGACGCCCTGGGCACGCTGGCCGGCGACCCGCGGCTGGCCGGGCACCACCGGCTCGACGCGGCCCGGGCGCACCTGCACGAGATGGCCGGCGACCGGGAGGCCGCGGTGGCGCACTACCGGGCCGCCGCCGGGCGGACCACCAGCCGGCCCGAGCAGGAGTACCTGCTCCTGCGGGCGGCGCGACTGGCGACCCGTTGATCCGCCCCACCTCGGCGAGGTGGCGGGGTCCGGGGGTGGATGGACACCGCCAGGTCGCCGAACCGGTGTCAGTGCACGACCAGACTGAGCCCGAAACCGGCGAGCAGCGCGGCCAGCATGATGCCGGCGACGGCCGCGACCACGCCGAGCACGGAGGGGTCCCGGTACTGCCGTTCGACGTACCGGACCGGCGCGCTCCGGTCGACCCGCTGCCACTTCTGGCCGTTGGCGTCGGTGAAGATGATCTCGATGGCGGAGAAGTCGTCGAGCGCCTGGAGCACCTCCGGCTCGAGTTCGTCGGGGAACCGGAGCTCGCCCTTCTCCTCACCCACCAGGACCGGAACGTGGTGGGTCGGTCCGATCGAACCGCCGGCCCACACGTACCGGATCAGCACGTCCAGGACCGGTGCGCCGCTGAAGTTCAGCAGCCGGTAGCCCACCTGGGCGGGGAGGGCCCGCGCGCCGGGGGCCCGGAACGGCTCCGGCTGGTCGAGGACGGCGAGGACCAGCCGCGCCTGGGCCGCCTCGGCGTCCCGCTTCTCCTCCCGGCGTACCCGCACCTCATGCCGGAAGAGCAGTCCGGTGAACAGCACGGCGACCGTCGACATCAGCAGGCCGGCCAGACTCCCCCAGGCCTGCATCCAGTCGGTGACCTTCGGCGCTTCCTCGGCGAGCACCGGGCCAGGGTAGAGGAGTCGATCACCTCGGTGCGTACCGCGGAAGGGGGGTGGCCGGGTCCGCGCGGACCCGGCCACCGGTGGTACGGCGGTGGTCAGCTCGCGGTGCAGGTCACCGCCGGCACCGCGTTGCTGCCGGTCCAGCTGCCGAGGAAGCCGAAGGTGGTGCTGGCCCCGGCGCCGAGCCGGCCGTTGTAGTCCACGTTGCGGGCGGTGTACGTCGACCCGCTGCTGCTGATCGTGGCGTTCCACGACTGGGTGACGGTCTGGCCGTTGGCGAAGGTCCACTTCGTCGTCCAGCCGTTGATGGCGGCCGCGCCGACGGTCACCTTGACCTCACCCTGGAAGCCGCCCTGCCACGAGTTGACGATGGTGTAGCTGGCGGTGCAGCCGCCGGGGGGCGGGGTGGTCGGGCTCGGGCTGGTGGTGGGGCTGGTCGTCGGGCTCGGCGAGGTGGTGCCGGAGTAGACCGACGCCTCCTTGGCGGTGGCCTTGATCCCGTTGGCGCCGTTGAAGATGCGCTGGCCCCAGCTGGTCAGCTGGTTCGGGTCGAAGTTGGTGGCCATGTCCAGGTACTCGACGCCACCGCCGTTGCCGCTCCACGACCAGCCGAGGTAGCCGATCCCGTTGGCCTGGCTGTACGCCATGATGGTGTCCTCGTCCGGGTTGCCGTCGGAGTGGTTGAAGCCGAACTCACCGACCACGATGGGCAGTCCGGCGGTGCGGAACCGGCCCAGGTAGTCGGTGATCTCCGCGGCGGTGTCGAAGACGCCGTACATGTGGATGGAGAAGACGGTGTTCTTCTGCGGGTCGGCGGTGAAGACGGTGCCGGCGTTGTCCCGCATGGTGAAGGACCAGTCCTGCCCCCAGTTCGGGCCGTCCACCATGATGGTGTGGGTGAGGCCGCCGGCGCGCAGCCGCTTGATGGCGTTGGCGGTGTCGGTGGCCCAGGTGGCGTAGCCCTGGTTGCCGTACGGCTCGTTGCCGATGTTGACGATGACGTACTTCTCCTGGCCCTGGAGCGCGCTGGCGATGCTCAGCCAGTAGTCCACCGCCCGGTCCAAGGTGATCGCCCCGCTCTGCTCGCCGTAGCCGGTGGTGTCGTGCACCTCCAGCACGCAGATCAGCTTGTTGGCCTTGCAGAGCGAGATGACGTTGGCGACGTCGGCGGTGTCGTTCTTGGCCCACCGGTCGCCGCTGGCCAGCACCACCCGGACGGTGTTCGCGCCGAGCCGCTTGATGTTGGCGAACGAGCTGGTCTGCTGCGGGTACCAGGTGTGCGCGTGGTTGACCCCGCGCATGACGAACTCGGTGCCGTTGGCGTCGTAGAGCCGCCCGTTCGAGACGGAGAACCCCGCGGCGGCGTGCGCCGGCTGCCCGTAGGCGAAGACGCCGGCGAGGACCGTCAGCAGGGCGGCGCCCGCGACGGAGAGCAACTTCTTCATGGTTGTCCTCAGGGAGGTCTCCCCCGTGCCCAGGTGGGGGTGCGGTGGTGGTGACGTAGGCGAAGGCGGCTGAGCCCGACAGCCGCCGCCCGACTCCCGGCGGACGCAGGCATCAGCGTAGGGCGATGGAACGCGGAAGGCAACCGGTTAAGTTCATCGATGGCCAAGGCGTTGTCCTGTGGCGACCCGTGTCGCCACGGGCCGCCACAGGGGCGGTCATCCCCACCACAGGATTTGCGCCACCCGGGTCTGAACCGGTTAAGCCCGGAACTGTAGGCATCCTCCCCCGCGCCGTCAAGACATCCGGCGGCAGCGGAAGTGGACACCAGGGTTGACCCCCACGGGTCGGGGTATCCGGTGACGATCCGCCCGGAAGGAGAAGCGCATGGTCCACGTCGGCTACACGCTCATGTGCGAACAGGCCGGCCCGAAGCAGCTGGTCGACTACGCCGTCCGCGCCGAGGCCGCCGGCTTCGACCATCTCGTGATCTCCGACCACTACAACCCCTGGCTCGACACCCAGGGTCACTCCCCGTACGCCTGGTCGGTGCTCGGGGCGGTCGCGCACGCGACCAGCCGGGCCGAGCTGCTCTCCTTCGTCACCTGCCCGATCCGGCGCTACCACCCGGCCGTGGTGGCGCAGAAGGCCAGCACGGTCGGGGTGCTCTCGGACGGCCGGTTCACCCTCGGTCTGGGCGCCGGGGAGAACCTCAACGAGCACGTGGTCGGCGGCTGGCCGCACGTCCAGCAGCGGCACGAGATGTTCGAGGAGGCGCTCCAGATCATCCGGCCCCTGCTGAACGGGGAGACGCTGACCTTCTCCGGCAACCACTTCGACGTGCCCGACGCGTACGTCTGGGACCGGCCGGACCGCCCGGTGCCGATGGCCGTCGCCGCGTCCGGCCGGCAGTCGGCCACCCTCGCCGCCGAGTACGCCGACGCCCTCATCGCCACCGACCCGCTGCCGCACCTGGTCGAGATGTACGAGGAGGCCGGCGGCGCGGGCCGCCCCCGCTACGGCCAGGTGGCGATCTGCTACGGCCCCGACGAGGCCGAGTGCCGCAAGATCGCGCACGACCAGTTCCGGTGGTTCGGCATGGGCTGGAAGGTCAACGCGGACCTGCCCGACCCGGGCGCGTTCGAGGCGGCCACCCAGTTCGTCCGGGAGGACGACGTGGCGCAGGGCATCTCCCTGGGGCCGGACGTGGACAAGCACGTCGAGGCGGTCAAGAAGTTCGTCGACGCCGGCTTCACCCACGTGGCGGTCGTGCAGATCGGCGGCGACAGCCAGCCGATGTTCCTCGACTGGGCGCAGGAGCAGCTGCTGCCCCGGCTGCGCGCGCTGTGACGAGGCCACCCGCCCGGCCCTCGCCGCCGGGCCGCTTCGGGCCGGCGGAACTCCGCCTCGCCCTGGCCGCGCCCCGGCCGGCCGCCGGGCTGACCAGCGAGTTCCGGCTCGTCGACGGGCTGCGGACGCACACCCGCCGCTCGGCCGACCCGGGCGGCGGGGCGCCGGCCATGGTGCTGGTGCACGGGCTCGCCGTCTCGCACCGCTACCTCACCCCGCTGGCCGTCGCCCTCTCCCCCACCCATCCCGTGTACGTGCCGGACCTGCCCGGCTTCGGCCTGACCGAGCGCCCCGGCACGGCGTACGACGTGCCCCGGCACGCCGCGCACCTGGCGGCCTGGCTGGCGACGTACCGCCTGGACCGGGTCTGCCTGGTCGGGCACTCGTTCGGCGCGGAGGTGGCGGCCGCCCTCGCCGCCCGCCGTCCCGACCTGGTCCGCGCCCTGGTGCTGGCCGGCCCGACCAGCGACCCGGCCGCCCGCAGCCGCCGTGGTCAGCTCGGCCGCTGGCTGGTGGACAGCCTGCGGGAGGCCAAGTTCCAGGCGCCGATCCTGCTGCGGGACGTGTGGGACGCCCGGCTCTGGCGGGTCCTCGCCACCCTGTCCCACTCGGTGCACAACCCGATCGAGGCGGACCTGGTCCGGGTCACCGCCCCGACGCTGGTGCTGACCGGGTCCCGCGACCCGGTCGTCCCGACCGGCTGGCGGGAGGAGGCGGCCCGGCTGCTCCCCGACGGCCGGTCGGCCGTGGTGCCGGGTGCCGCGCACAACGTCGCCACCACCGCGCCCGCGCAGGTCGCCGACGCGATCCGCACCCTGCTGGCGCCCGCCCTGCGAAGGTGAGTCCATGCGTATCGGGAACACCGAGATCCGTCCCGCCGGAGGCGGCCTCGGCTGCCTGCTGATGATCCTCTTCTCGATTCTGGCCTCGGTGGTGCTGACCGTGCTGCTGAACCTGATCCTCTGACCGCAGCGTCACCGTAGTCAGCGGCGGCAACGCGACGGTGATCGACTCGGGTTGCGGCATGGCGCGGGATCACCGGGCCGCAAGGCCGCCCCTTGCGGAATCCCGAGCCGGGCCACCGCCACCTGCCGGCGCCGCCGAGCCGGGCCAACGACGGCCCGGCCAGCTGTGACGCCGGTCAGGCCGGGTCCAGCGCCAGGTCGGCCAGGACCGGATAGTGGTCGGAGGCGGTGTCGGCCGGGTCGTCGCGGACCACCCGGACCGCGCGGGTCAGGGCCGCCAGCTCCGGGGTGGCGAGCAGGTAGTCCAGCCGCATCGCGGCGAACTCCGCCCCACCGTGCCGGGTCGGCACGGTCAGCCCGGCCGGCTCGGCCCCACCGGCGTACGGCCAAAGGTCGACCAGGCCGGCGTCGAGCAGCCGGGCCACCGCGCGGGTGTCGACGGTACGGCTGTCCCGGCGCAGGTGCCGCCGCCGGTAGAGATCGGCGAGGCCGGCCAGCCGGGCGGTGTGGTCGACGGTCGGCTCGAGGGTGTTCAGGTCCCCGACGAGCAGCGCCAACCGACCCCCGGTTCGCCGGAGGGTCGACGCCAGCCACTCGGCCTCCATCCGCCGCCGGCCGCCGGAGTACGGGTCGAGGTGGGTGCTGAACACGGTCAGCGGGCCCGCGGACGTGGCCACCTCGACCCGGATCGCGGCGTGGTGGAAGGGCCGGCGCACCCGGCCGGACCGGAGCACCCGCAGCGGCGCCCGGACCAGCACCGCCACCGGCTGCCCGAAACAGGACCGGGCCAGGTGGGGCAGCATGCCCACCCGGCCCGCCAGCTCGGCCATCCGCCCGTCCCGGTCGAGCCCACGCAGCTCCTGCAGGGCCAGCACGTCGGGGCGCTGGGCGGTGACGACCGCGACGATCCCGTCCCACCGGTCGGTCCCGTCACGGTCCCGCCCGCCGGTACGGATGTTCCAGGTCATCACCCGCAGCATCGACGCCAGGTCACTCCTCCCGGCCGGCCTTGGCCAGCTCGTCGTCCAGTTCGTGCACCTGGTCCGACTCGATGGCCGGCTTGTTGCCCTGCTGCACGTCGGCGTTCGGGCGGACCACCCAGTAGAGCAGGGAGATCCACAGCGCGCCGAGCAGGATCGCGCCCATGAAGTCGGTGGGGTGGTGCATGCCCCGGTACATCCGTGAGGTAGCCACCCCGACCGGCATGATCACGGCCATCGCCACGAAGAGCCACCGCCACCAGCGGTCCGTCCGGGCGAACACGATGATCGCCATCGCGCTCCACAGGCAGATGGTGGCCGCGATGTGCCCGGACGGGAAGGACGAGGTCGGCATGTGGCCGTCCAGGTTCGGCACCGGCGGGCGGGGCCGCTCGACCACCCGGGCGCTGGCGAGGAAGAGGCTCAGCTCGCCGAACATCGCCAGCACCACGAAGAGCACCGGCCGCCAGCGCTTCCAGACCGCCAGCACGAGGGGGCAGAAGACCAGCGAGACCAGCAGGATCGCGTGGGTGTCGCCGAACTTGCTCCACCACCAGCTCAGCTCGGTGAGCTGGTCGGTGCGCCGGGCGGCGAACCACTGCGGGACCTCGGTGTCCAGGGCGTCGAGGAAGGTGCCCTTGGCGTGGTAGCTGACGACCATGCCGAAGCCGTAGAGCGCGCCGAACACGATCACCCAGCCGACCAGCAGCTCGGCCACGGCGGAGCGGGGATGCTCCAGCACGTGCTCCTCGGCCGGCGCGGGCTTGATCTCCTGCCCCGCCTCCGGCTCCAGTCCCTCGCTGATCGGCGGCACCGGCCGGCCCCGCTCGCGCCGCCAGAGCCGGAAGGCGTACGCGGTGACGCCGAGCCAGGCCGCGCCGAGCAGCCAGCCGCCGAGCACGTCGGAGACGAAGTGCACGCCCAGCGCGATCCGGGTCAGCCCGATCAGGAGGACCAGCACGCCGACGATCGCGATGGCCGGCCTGCGCCAGCGGGGCGCCAGGGCCGGCAGGAAGACCAGCAGCAGCGCCCCGTACGCGACGAACGAGCCGAGCGCGTGCCCGCTCGGGAAGCTGTTGCCGGGGGCGTGGGTGATCGGCACGTCGACCACCGGGCGGAGCCGTCCGACCAGCGCCTTCAGCGACGGGTCGAGGATCAGCCCGCCCGCCCCGGTGACGATCAGGTAGGCCGCCAGCCGGGACTGGCGGCGGATGAGCAGGCTGATCACGGCGATGGTGACCAGCCAGATCAGCACCGGCCGGCCGCCCAGGTCGGTGATCGCCTGGAGCACGGTGACCAGGGGGTGGTGCGGGGCCACGAGCTGGTTGAACCACTCGGCGGCCTCGTGGTCGGCGTGGTAGAGCGGCCCCCAGTGGAACCGGACGAGCATGAGCAGCACGCCGAACCCGACGCCCGCGCCGGCGACGGCGAGCAGCCCCGCGACGCTGCGCTCGGCGAAATGGCCGAGTGGCCGGCGGGCCGTCTCCTTGACCGCGGTCACCGCAGCACCTCCCTTGTCGTCCGCGAGGCGCGCTGTACCCGATTCCGGGCCCGCGTACACGCGGGGGCGGCGTCAGAGGGCGGTCATGTCGCCGGTGTCGAGCAGTTCCTCCCGCTCGGCCTCCGGCTCCCAGAGGTCGGGCTGGGCGGGCTCCTCCACGCCGATCCGCATCGCCTCCAACTGGGCGGCGAAGGCCAGCCCGCCGAAGAGCGCCATCCCGGTCAGGTTGGCCCACAGCAGCAGCGCCATCATCCCGGTCAGCGCCCCGTACGTCTGCCCGAAGCCGGCGCTGTACTTGACGTAGCCGGCGAGCAGCACGCTGGCCAGCCACCAGAGCACGGTGGCGATGCCGGCGCCGAAGAAGAGCCAGGACAGGCCGGGCTGCTTGCGCCGGGGCGCGTGCCGGAACAGCACCGCCACGGCCAGCACGGTCAGGCCGAGGCTGAGCGGCCAGCGGACCACGTCCCAGGCGGCGTTGGCGAAGCTGCCCCACTCGTAGTGCCGCCGCACCGACTCGCCCATCGCCCGGCCGCCCACCAGGATCAGGAACCCGGCCAGCGCGGGCACGCCGGCGGTCAGCGCGAGGACGGCGGCGCGGGCGTACTTGGCCAGCGCGGGCCGGTCGCGCTCGACGCCGTAGATCCGGTTGGCCCCCCGCTCGATCTGGGCCATCACCGTGGTGAGCGCGACCAGCCCGGTGAGCAGGCCGAGGGTCAGCGCCAGCTCGCCGGCCCGCTCGGCGTGCTCGGAGTCGACGAGGAGCTCCTGCACCACGGACTCGCTCTGCCCGGGGGTGAGCGCGAGCACGGTGTCGGCGACCACCCGACCGCCCTCGTCGGCCCCGAGATCGGTGATCAGGCCGGTGAGCGCGATCAGGAACGGCACCACGGCCAGGCAGAGCTGCAGGGCGAAGGCCCGGGAGTGGCTGAAGCCGTCGCCGTAGCGGAACCGGATGAAGGCGTCCCGGAGCAGGCACCAGCCCCCGTGCCGGCGCAGGGTGTGCCAGGCGTCGTCGGCGGAGAGTTCCTCCGCCGCCATCAGCCGGGTCTCGGGCACCAGCTTGGTGCTACTCACGGCGAGTCTCCTCGACCAACCGTTCGCCGCGCTCGCCCGCCGCTTCGGCGTCCACGGACAGGTCGGGGTGACGCGCCGGTCGCGGCACGCAGAGCCAGAGCGACTCGGGCCGGATCTCGGCCTTCAGCGACCGGCCCGGCTCGATCAGGTCGCCGTCGAGCTGCCGGGGCTGGGCGCGGTTGCTGGTGATCTCGACCTTGCGCCCCCGGAGCACCTCCATCCGGGGCACGCTGCCCCGGCGGCGTACCAGGGCCCAGCCCATCGCCAGCCAGTGCCCGAGGGTCCGCGGGGTGAGCACCGCGACGTCGAGCCAGCCGTCGTCCGGCTCGGCGTCGCCGAGCAGGCGTACGCCGCCCTGGAGCCGGCCGACGTTGGCGACCAGGACCGAACGGGCCCGGCGGCGCAGCGGCGGCCCGCCGTCGATCCGGATCGACACCCGCATCGGCCGGTCCCGCAGGTGCCGGGCCGCCCCCACGAGGTACGCCGGCCAGCCGATCCGCTGCTTGGTCGTCTCGGAGGTGGAGTCGAGCATCTGGGCGTCGAAGCCCATCCCGGCCATCACCGCGAAGCAACTGTCGCCCACGACGCCGACGTCGAGCCGCCGCATGCCCCGCTCGATGGCGACCTCCAACCCGGCGGCCAGGTCGTTGGAGAGGCCGAGGTTGGCGGCGAGCAGGTTGCCGGTGCCCTGGGGCAGCACGGCGAGCGCGACTTCCGTGCCGGCGAGCGCGGTGACGCAGGCCATCACGGTGCCGTCGCCGCCACAGGCGAAGACCACCTCGGCGCCGGACTTGACGGCGGCCTCGGTCTGCCCGCGGCCCGGGTCCTCGACCGTGGTCTCGTACCAGCTCGGCGCGGGCCAGCCGGCGGCGTCGAGGGCGTCGTTCACGGTCCGGCGGAAGTCGTCGAGATCGGTCACCTTGGTGGGGTTGACCACCACCGCGGAGCGTGGCGCAGGGTTGTCCGCGGTCACCGGGCGCTTGTCCTGTCCACCGTCCACGGCGTCAGTGTGCAGCAACTCAGGCGGGTCAGCGAGCCGACGGAGACCGACGTTGCGTGGACCGCAAACAGGTTTGACCGCGGGCCGTACGGGTTAGCCCGGCCGGGCCGGGTGTCAGGCCGCCGTCCGCAGCGCGGCCTCCACCCGCCGGCGCAGGTCGTCCAGGTCGGCGCCGGCCTCGGTGAGCACCAGCGCGGCCAGGCCGTTCCCCTCCCGCAGCAGCCCGAGCAGGAGGTGTTCGGTGCCGATGTGGTGGTGCCGCAGCCGGATCGCCTCGCGCAGGGACAGCTCCAGCACCTTCTTCGCCCGGGGCGAGAACCGTCCGTCGTCGGGCCGGCGGCGCCCGCCCCACCAGCGCCGCGGGGCCGGTGACGCCTCGCGCAGCGCGTCGGGACCGAACGACTCCTCGATCCGCGCGACGATCGCGGCGAGGTCGATGCCGATCTCGCGCAGCGCCGCGGCGTCCGCCTCGCCGAGGCCGTCGACGCCGCCGGCGGTGTGCCGGGCCACGGCGGCGCGCAGTTCGTCGGCCCGCACGCCCGCCGCCGCCAGCACCCGGACGGCCAGGTTGTCGCCGTCGGCGAGGACGCCGAGCAGCAGGTGCTCGGTGCCGACCGGGCGCCGGCCCTCGGCTCGGGCCTCGTCGATCGCGTGCCGGACCACGGCCCGGGCCCGGTCGGTGAACCGTTCGAACATCACGCCTCCCAGCTTCCTCGGACCGCCGGTCGCCCGGCGTGCTTCTTGTGGACCGCCTGCCGGCTGACCTCGAGCGCGTCGGCGATCTCCTGCCAGGACCAGCCCTGCCGACGGGCGTTGTCCACCTGGACCACCTCGAGTCGCTCGAGCAGCCGGCGCAGGGCGAGCACCGCCCGGAGCCCGACCTTCGGGTCGGTGCTGCCGGCGGCCGCCGCGAGTTCCGTCGCCTGACTCATGCTGTCAACGTAGGTTGACATCGCTCTTCTGTCAACCCCGGTTGACAGAAGACACGAACTCCGACGCGCCGGGCGGCACCCGGAGCGGTGCTACGGTCCGCTGGTGTTCCGCCGTCGCCCCCCGGACCGACCCGTCGAGGCCCGCCGACCGACCGTCGGGCAGCTCACCCTGGAGATCGCCGGTGGCAGCGTGGTCGGGCACCGCTACCCGGAGAACTTCGACGTGCTGCACCTCGACCCGGAGCTGCCGTTCGCGGCGGTCGCCGACGGGATGGGCGACGGCGAGGGCAGCCGGGTCGCCGGCGCCACCGCGATGGGCACCTTCGTCGAGCAGGTCCGCGCCGGCTGGCCCGCCGTCGGCGCGGACCTGCTGCGCGCCGCCACGGCGGAGACCCAACTTCGGGTACGCCGGGCCGGGGCGGCCGTCGCCGGGCTCACCGGTTGCACGTTGACGGCACTGGTCGCCGAGCCGGAGGGCGGCCAGGGGTGGCTCGTCCAGCTCGGCGACTCGCGGGCGTACCGGCTGCGCGACGGGCTCCTGGAGCTGATCACCGTCGACCACACCATGGCCTGGCTGGGCGTGGTGCACGGCTGGTGGCCGGCGGACTCCCCGGAGGCAGCCCGGGCGCGGTACCAGCTGCTGCGCTACGTCGGCCACCCGGACAAGCCGGAACCGGACCTGCTGGCCGTGCCGCTGCGCACCGGTGACACCTGGCTGCTCTGCACCGACGGGGTGAGCGACCAGCTCGGCTACCACCGGCTGCGGGACCTGCTGGCGGCGCGGCGGGACCCGGCGCGGACCGTCGAGGCCCTGCTCGCCGCCACCCTCGACGAGGGCGGCGATGACAATGCCACCGCGGCCGTCATCCGCGTCCACCCCACGCTCCCCACCCCCCGCTGACCGGCCCGTCCGGTTCCCCGCCGCGGTGAACCGGCTCCAGTTCCGCCGACCCGGTCCGGGCCGGGCCGGGCCACGACTACCGTGAGTGAGGGCTACGCGGTCGGGAGGTGAGGCGGGATGGCCGCACCCACCCACGGCGCGGTGGTGGTCGGCGTCGGCCGGTCGGAGGAGGACCTCCAGGTGGTCCGGACCGCCGTCGGGGAGGCGGCCGCCCACGACCGCCCGCTGCACCTGCTGCACGCCTTCAACTGGGCGGCGGCCCTGGAGGCGGCCACGGTCGGCGCGCCGCGCGACGCCGCCGAGGAGCTGCTGGAGCGGGCCGGGCAGATGGCCCACGACGCCGAACCGGCGGTGCCCGTGACGTCCGAGATCGTCGAGGGCTCACCGGTCGAGGCGCTGGTCCGGGCCGCCGATTCGGCGTTCCTGCTGGCGATCGGCGACGGCGGCATGGCCGACTGCGCGACCTGCGTACCGAGCGACGTGCCCGCCGTGCAGCTCGCCGCCCGGGCCGGCTGCCCGGTCCTGGTCGGCCGGTCCACGCCTCCGCCGCAGGGGCCGCTGCTGGTCGGGTTCGACGGATCGGAGAGCGGCCGGGCGGCGCTCGGCTACGCCTTCGACTGCGCGGAGCGGCGCGGCACCCGGCTGCTCGCCATCCGGGTCGTCGAGCCCGACCACCCGGACGACGACCGCCTGCTCGACGAGGCGGTGGCCCGGTACGCCCCGCGACACCCGGCGGTGGCCGCCGAGTGCCACACCGTCCGCGGCGATCCGGGCACCGTCCTGGTCGAACAGTCCCGCTCGGCGCAGCTGGCCCTGGTCGGGGCGCGGGGCGAGGAGCCGTGGCGGGGCATGCTGGGCGCGGTCAGCCAGTCCCTGCTCTACCACTCGCCCGCCCCGGTGATCGTCGTCCGTGGACTCGACCCCGAAGGCGAGGACGGGCCATGACGCCCGCGGGTACCGGGACCAACGGCCCTGATCGATTCCGGTCCGAGCGACGAGGCTGGACTTGCCCGGGGCGGAAATCCGCCTCCCGGGTGGCAGAAGACCCCGAGCCGCGAGAGGCTAATGCAGCATGGACACCGCTCTCGACCTGCACAGCCCACTGACCGAAGACGAGCTGCGCCGGCTTGACGCCTACTGGCGAGCGGCCAACTACCTCACCGTCGGGCAGATCTACCTGCTCGACAACCCGCTGCTGCGCGAACCGCTCAAGCCCGAGCACGTCAAGCCGCGCCTGCTGGGGCACTGGGGCACCAGCCCCGGCCTCAACCTCATCTACGCGCACCTCAACCGGGTCATCGTCAACCGGGACCTGTCCGCCATCTTCGTCACCGGTCCGGGGCACGGCGGACCGGCGATCGTCGCGAACACCTGGCTGGAGGGCACCTACAGCGAGCTCTACCACTCCGTGGGCCGGGACGAGACGGGGATGGCCCGGCTGTTCCGCCAGTTCTCCTTCCCCGGGGGCATCCCCAGCCACGTCGCCGCCGAGGTGCCGGGGTCGATCCACGAGGGCGGTGAGCTGGGATACGCGCTGAGCCACGCGTACGGGGCCGCGTTCGACAACCCGGACCTGCTGGTGGCCTGCGTGATCGGTGACGGCGAGGCGGAGACCGGCCCCCTCGCCGGCAGCTGGCTGTCCAACGTCTTCCTCAACCCGGCCCGGGACGGGGCGGTGCTGCCCATCCTGCACCTCAACGGCTACAAGATCGCCAGCCCGACGGTGCTGGACCGGATCCCCGCCGAGGACCTGCTCGGCATGATGCGCGGCTACGGCTACCAGCCGTACATCGTCGAGGGCGACGACCCGGCGCGGGTGCACCAGGACCTCGCCGCGACCCTGGACCGGGTGCTCGACGAGATCACCGAGATCCAGCGCCGGGCCCGCTCCGGGGGCCCGGTCGAGCGCCCCCGCTGGCCGATGATCGTCCTGCGTACGCCGAAGGGCTGGACCGGCCCGAAGCAGGTCGACAACAAGCAGGTCGAGGGCACCTTCCGCGCCCATCAGGTGCCCATCGACGAGGTACGCGACAACCCGGCGCACCTGGCCGAGCTGGAGCGCTGGCTGCGCAGCTACCGGCCGGAGGACCTCTTCGACGCCACCGGCGCCCCGGTCGCCGAGCTGACCGCCCTGCCGCCGAAGGGTGACCGGCGGATGAGCGCCAACCCGGTGGCCAACGGCGGCCGGCTGCTGCGCGACCTGGAACTGCCCGACTTCCGCGACTACGCGGTGGACGTGAGGCAGCCGGGCGAGCCGGTGGCCGGCGCGGCCGGCGCGCTGGGCCCCTGGGTACGCGACGTGATCGCCCGCAACCCGCAGACGTTCCGCCTGTTCGGGCCGGACGAGGTCGCCTCGAACCGGCTCGGCGCCGCCTTCGAGGTCACCGACCGGGCCTTCGTCGGCAGCGAGATCCCCGGCGATGACCATCTCTCCCCCGACGGCCGGGTCATGGAGGTGCTCTCCGAGCACCTGTGCCAGGGCTGGCTGGAGGGCTACCTGCTGACCGGCCGGCACGGCATCTTCACCAGCTACGAGGCGTTCATCCACATCGTCGACTCGATGGTCAACCAGCACGCCAAGTGGCTGAAGGTGACCCGGCACATCCCCTGGCGGGCGCCGGTGGCGTCGCTGAACTACCTGCTCTCCAGCCACGTCTGGCGGCAGGACCACAACGGCTTCTCGCACCAGGACCCGGGCTTCATCGACCACGTGGTGAACAAGAAGGCCGAGGTGGTCCGGGTCTACCTGCCGCCGGACGGCAACACCCTGCTCTCCACCATGGACCACTGCCTGCGCAGCCGGCACTACATCAATGTGGTGGTCGCCGGGAAGCAGCCGGCGCCGAACTGGCTGGCCATGGACGAGGCGATCCAGCACTGCCGGCGCGGCCTGGGCATCTGGGACTGGGCCAGCAGCGACGACGGCAGCGAGCCGGACGTGGTGCTCGCCTGCGCCGGCGACGTGCCGACGCTGGAGACCCTCGCCGCCGCCGACCTGCTCCGCCAGCACCTGCCCGAGCTGAAGGTGCGGGTGGTCAACGTGGTCGACCTGATGCGCCTGCAGCCGCCGTCGGAGCACCCGCACGGCCTGCCGGACAGCGAGTTCGACACCATCTTCACCCGCGACAAGCAGGTCATCTTCGCCTACCACGGCTACCCGTGGCTGATCCACCGGCTCACCTACCGGCGCACCAACCACGACAACCTGCACGTACGCGGGTACAAGGAGGAGGGCACCACCACCACGCCGTTCGACATGGTGATGCTCAACGACCTGGACCGCTTCCACCTGGTCATCGACGTCATCGACCGGGTGCCGGGGCTGGCCGCGCGCGCCGCGCACCTGCGCCAGGAGATGGTCGACGCCCGCCAGGCCTGCCGCGACTACACCCGCCAGTACGGCGAGGACGACCCCCGGGTCGCCGAGTGGCGCTGGATCCGGGAGACCGATCCCGCGGTACGGAGCGGGCGGTGACCACCGACGAGATCCTGGTCGGCTACGACGGCTCCGCCGACGCGACGGTCGCCCTCGACTGGGCGCTGGACGAGGCGGGCCGCTCGGGCCGGCCCGTCCGGCTGGCGTACGTCTTCGAGTGGCTGACCGTGGCCGGCTGGATCGGCCCCGGGGTGGCGCCCGGCATCTGGCCGGACGAGACCGCGCGCCGGCAGGTGGAGGACCTGGTCCGCAAGGCGGCGGCGGACGCCGCCGCCGAGCGGCCCGGCCTCACCGTGCAGGGCGAGGTCTTCGACGGGCCGCCCGCCCTGGTGCTGCAGGAGCGCTCCGCGGAGGCGGGGATGCTGGTGCTCGGCAGCCGGGGGCACGGCGGCTTCGGCGGCCTGCTCGCCGGCTCCACCACGGTCTCCGTCAGCGCCCACGCCCACTGCCCGGTCGTGGTGATCCGGGACGGGCAGGTACCCACCTCCGGCCCGGTGGTGGTCGGCGTCGACGGCTCCGAGACCTCGCTCCGGGCGCTCAGCTTCGCCATCGAGCGGGCCGCGCAGCGGGACGTGCCACTGCGGGTGCTCCGGGTCTGGGAGGCGCCCGGCGAGCGCTGGGTGCCGCCGGGCTTCGACCCGGAGGAGACCACCGTCCGCGAACGGGCCGCCGCCGAGGCGGACCTCGCCCAGTGGCGGGCGGCCTTCCCAGACGTACCGGTCGAGGTCCAGGTGAGCCCGGGCAACCCGGCCGCGCTGCTGGTGGAGGCGAGCCGGCAGGCCCAGCTCGTGGTGGTCGGCACCCGGGGCCGGGGCGGGCTGCGGGGCATGCTGCTCGGGTCGGTCAGCCAGCAGCTCATCCACCACGCGCACTGCCCGGTCGCGGTGGTCCGGGAACGCTGAGCCCGCGCCCCGAGCCGGGCTGCCGCTCAGCTCCGTGACGCTGGGTGCCGGCAGCTGGCGGCGAAGCCTTCTCGTTTCGATATGCCTCCGAGGCATGGATATGCCTGAGAGGCATATCGCTCAAGAGGAGTTGGCCGGGTGGCCGCCGACACGCGCCCCGACCCCGACAAGCGGGGCTGCCGCAGCCGGGCTGCCGCAGCCGGGCCGCCCGCCGGGCCACGGCCCCGGTCACCGGCCGGCGGCCTGCCCCTCCTCGGGGTTGAGCGAAAAGTAGTCCTCCTCTTCCTGGGCGAGATGCAGCCGCAGCACGGCGTCCAGGCCGTACAGGGCGGCGAGCAGGTCCGGGAGCTCGTCGCGGCGCAGCCGGCCGTCGGGGTGCTGGGCGAGGTGCCCGCCGATCCGGTCCACCAGGCGGCTGATCTCCACGTGCGCGCGGCTCATCGTCGAGGTCGCCTCGTCGCTGCCGAGCGGGCCGGCCAGGGCGGGGTAGAGCTGCCGTTCCTCGGCCGCCTCGTGCGGCAGCACCTCGTCGACCAGCCGGCGGTGCACGTCCCGCAGGGCCGGTACGCACTCCGCCGCGTCCGGGCGGGTGGTCACCAGGTCGGCGGTGTCCCGCAGCCGGTCCAGCACGTCACGCACCCCGCCGTGCTCGCCGGCGTACCGGTCGAGGAGCGCCCGGGTCTCCGGCGTGACGTCACGGCGGCGCACACCGCCCCCGAGGGCGCGCAGCGCGTTGAGGATCACCAGCACGTCGATGCCCTCCTGGAGGAAGGCACCGGCCACCGGGGGCAGCCCGCCGGCGGCGGCGACCACCATCGCGACGACGGCGAGGCCCATCCCGGCGGTGGCGCTCTGCACCGCGATGCGGCGCGCGTACCGGGCGATCTCGACGGCGTCGGCGAGCCGGTCCAGCCGGTCCACGGTGAGCACCGCGTCGGCCACGTCGGCGGAGGCGGTCGCCCCGGTCGCGCCCATCGCCACCCCGACGTGCGCCTCGGCCAGCGCGGGCGCGTCGTTGACCCCGTCGCCGACCATCACCGTGACCGCCTGGCCCGACTCCTCCTTCACCCGGTCGACCTTCGTCTGCGGCGAGCACTGCGCCCAGACGTCGTCCACGCCGACGGTCTGCGCCACCTGCCGGGCGGTGCGCGGCCGGTCCCCGGTGACCATGACCAGGCGGTTCAGGCCGGCCTCGCGCAGCCGCCGGACGGTGCGCCGGGCGTCGGGGCGCACCGGGTCCTCGAGCAGGATCGCGCCGAGCGGGCCCCGGTCGTCGCTGACCCAGACGGTGGAGCGGCCGGCCAGCTCGGCGCGCTCGCGGACCCGGTGGGCCCACTCGGGCGGCTCGCCGGGGAGCTGGCCGACCCGCACCCGGCGGCCGTCCACCCGGCCGGTCACCCCGCGCCCCGGCTCCTCCGTCACGTCGGTCGGCTCGGCCAGCGGCAGCCCCTGCTCGCGGGCCTGCCGGACCAGGGCGGCGGCCAGCACGTGCGGGGAGAGCTGCTCGACCGAGGCGGCCAGCCGCAGCACCTCGTCCCGGTCGCCGCCGGGCGCGACCACCGTCTCGGCGGCGCGCGGGCGGCCGGCGGTGAGCGTGCCGGTCTTGTCCATCAACAGCGTACGGGCACGGCCCAGCAGCTCAAGCGAGCCGCCGTCGCGGACCAGCACGCCGCGCCGGGCCACCCGGGACAGCCCGGAGACGATGGCGATCGGGGTGGCCAGCAGCAGCGGGCAGGGGGTGGCCACCACCAGCACCGCCACCGCCCGGATGAACTGGCCGGTGAGCAGCCAGGCCGCGCCGGCCAGCAGCAGCGTGAACGGCACGAACGCGGCCGCGTACCGGTCGGCCAGCCGGACCATCGGGGCCTTGCGCGCGGTGGCCTCCTCGGCCAGCCGGACGATCCCGGCGTACGTGCTCTCCGCCGCGTTCTTCCGGGCCCGCAGCCCGAAGCCGGCGCCGGCGTTGACCACGCCGCTGGCCACCGGCTCGCCCGCGGCCCGGGTGACCAGCTGCGACTCGCCCGTGACCACCGACTCGTCCAGCGTCGCGGCCGCCTCGACCGTGCCGTCCACCGGCACCACGTCGCCGGGGCCGACCACCAGCCGGTCCCCCACCGCGACCCGGTCCAGCGGCACCACCTCGATCCCGCCGTCCGGGGTCCGCCGCCGGGCCTGCCGTGGCGCGCGTTCCAGCAGCGCCCGCAGGTCCCGGGTCGCCCGGCGCTGGGCGTAGTTCTCCAGCGCCTGCCCGGTGGCCACCATCACGGCGATCACCGCGCCGGCCAGGTACTCCCGGACCAGCAGCGCACCGACCAGCGCCAGCACGGCGATGACGTCCACCCCGAACTGCCGCCGCCGGAGCTGCCGCAGGGTGGTCCAGACGGCGGGCACCAGGGCCACCAGGGTCACCGCCGCCCAGACGGACTGGGCCGCCCCACGCAGCCCGGCGAACCACAACCCGGCGCCGAGCAGCACGGCCAGGGTGAGCAGGGTCAACGGCGCCCACTGCCGCCAATCCACCCGATGCCCCGGCACCGGCCGCTCCGGCACGCACTCGCGCGGTTCCACCCCCACCTGCGGATCGTCTCAACGGCGGAGTGGGACGGGTAGGGCAAACCCGGGTAATCCGAGAGGCCGAAGGACCCGGGCGTACGGGGCGAGCGACGCCTGCGGCCGGACCGGGGATGCCCGAGGATGGAGCGGCAACCCCGCCCGGCCCGCCCCCGCGTGGGGCACGATGGGGAGAAACAGGAAAGGTCGTGACGATGAGCCACGAGACGTCGGCTGCGGAGCGTTCGCTGACCACCGCCCTCGCGGAAGCCGCCGGGATGGCCGGCCACGCCCCCTCGGTGCACAACACCCAGCCATGGCACTGGAAGGTGTTGCCCGACGCGCTGGAGCTGCGGGTGGTCCGGGAGCGTCACCTCAGCGCCATGGACCCGGAGGGCCGGCTGCTGGTGGTCAGCTGCGGCGCCGCGCTGCACCACGCCCGGATGGCGCTGGCCGCCGAGGGCTGGACGGCGATGGTGGACCGGCTGCCCGATCCGGCCGAGCCGGACCTGCTGGCCCGCCTCAGCGGCTTCCGGCACACCGGCGCGGACCCGGACGCGATGCACGTGGTGCAGTGCATGCGGGTGCGGCACACCGACCGACGCCCGGTCAGCGACGAGCCGGTGCCCGCCGCCGCGCTCGCCGAGATCGAGCAGGCGGCCACCCGGGAGGGGGTGAACCTCCAGGTGCTCGACAGCACCCAGAAGATCCAGTTGGCCAGCGCGGCCCAGCAGGCGGCGGCGGTCGAGGCGGAGAGTCCGGAGCTGCAGGAGGAGCTGGCGTACTGGACCAGCCGGGCCGGCACCGGCACCGGGCTGCCGCCGGAGGTGCTGCCGCAGGAGGCTCCGCAGACCACGGTGCCGGCGCGCGACTTCGGGCGGACCGGCACCCTGCCGGTGGGTCCGGGGCACGACCGGGCCGCCGCCTACGGGATCCTCTGGGGCACCGAGGACGAGCCGGACAGCTGGCTGCGGGCCGGCGAGGGCCTCTCCGCCGCCTGGCTCGCCGCCACCCGGCTCGGGGTGTCCGTGGTGCCGCTCAGCGGCGTGGTGGAGGTCGAGACCACCCGGCTGGCGCTCCGGCGCATGCTCTCCGAGCTGGGTTACCCGTACATCTCGATGCGGCTGGGCATCGCCGACCCGACGCACGCCGGCCCCCCGCACACCCCGCGGCTGGACGCCGCGGAGACCGTCGACACCTCGGCGGTCCGCGGTCACCTCGCGTAACCAGGCTCGTCCGGTCCGGCCAGCGGGCGATAAGATCGCCTGGTGGCCAGCGCACCGAATCCCCGGAACGAGCACGTCACTCCGTCGCTCGGCCTGACCCCGCTGTCCCGGGTGCGGCTCGACGAGCTGCTGCAGGAGATGCTCGACCGGGTCGGCGAGGTGGTCACCAGCCGGGAGCGGCTGCGGGCCCTGCTCGATGCCGTGGTCGGCATCGGCTCCGACCTCGACCTGCGCAGCACCCTGCAACGGATCGTGGAGTCGGCGTGCGAGCTGGTCGGCGCGAAGTACGGCGCGCTCGGCGTGATCGGCCCCGACCGGATGCTGCACGACTTCATCATCCACGGCATCAGCGAGGAGCTGCACGCCAAGATCGGTGAGCTGCCGCACGGGCGGGGCGTGCTCGGCCTGCTCATCGACGACCCCCGCCCGCTGCGGATGCCGGACATCACCCAGCACCCCAAGTCGTACGGCTTCCCGAAGCACCACCCGCCCATGCACAGCTTCCTCGGCGTGCCGGTCCGCATCCGCGACCACGTCTTCGGCAACCTCTACCTGGCCGAGAAGCAGGGCGCGGCGGAGTTCACCGAGGACGACGAGGAGATCGTGGTGGCGCTGGCCGCGGCGGCCGGCGTGGCGATCGAGAACGCCCGCCTCTACGCGCTCGCCCACCGGCGGGAACGCTGGCTGGCCGCAACCGCCGAGATCACCTCCGTGCTGCTCGGCGAGGTGCGCCGCACCGACGCGCTGGCCCTCGTGGCCCGGCGGGCCCGCGAGGTCGCCGAGGCGGAGCTGGCCCTGGTGCTGCTCTACGACGAGGACGAGGGTCAGTTCACGGTCGAGGTGGTAGACGGCGCCGACGAGGCCGCGCGGGAGCTGGTCGGCACGGTGCTGCCGGCCAACGAGACCACCTTCGCCGGGTCGGTCACCGAACGCCGACACGAGATGGTGGAGAACCTCGCCGAGGCGGCGCCCTGGCCGCGGCCGGTGATCGCCGGGCCGGCGGTGGTCTCCCCGCTCGCCGCGGCGGACGTCCTGCACGGCGTCCTGGTGATCGCCCACCGGCCCGACCGCGGTCCGGCCGCCGAGGACGACGTGGCGCTGCTGGGCAGCTTCGCCGGCCAGGCCGCGCTCGCCATGGAACGGGCCCGCGGCCAGGAGGAGCGGGAGCTGCTGGTGGTCCTGGAGGACCGCGAACGGATCGCCCGCGACCTGCACGACGTGGTGATCCAGCGGCTCTTCGCCACCGGCCTGCAGTTGCAGAGCGGGGCGATGAACACCCGCCCCGAGGTGGCCAAGCGGATCAACCAGGCCGTCGACGACCTGGACGCCACCATCCGCGACATCCGCCGGACCATCTTCGAGCTGCGCACCCCGATGAGCGCCGCGCTGCGTACCGAGATCCGCGAAGCGATCGAGGTGGCCGCCGAGTCGCTGGGCTACCGCCCCGACCTGGAGCTGGTCGGCCCGATCGACAGCGCCGTCCCGGACGCCCTGCGGCCCGACCTCACCGCCGTGCTCCGCGAGGCGCTCTCCAACGCCGTACGCCACGCGCACGCCGACCGGGTGGCGGTGACGGTGAAGGTCGAGGCCGGCTGGGTCACGGTCACCGTCACCGACGACGGGGTGGGCTGCGACCCGGAGGCGGCCCGCAGCGGCCTGGTCAACCTGCGCGAGCGGGCCGAACGGCTCGGCGGCGACTTCCAGCTCAGCCGGGGGGTCCCGCGCGGCACCGAGCTGCGCTGGAGCGTCCCGCTGCGCGACTGAGCGGGCGGGGCGCTCCGCCCCGCCTCGCCGCCTCAGTGGGTCTTGCCGAGCAACCGGGTGGCGAGCACCGCGGCCTGGGTACGCCGCTCCAGGCCGAGCTTCGCCAGCACGCTGGAGACGTAGTTCTTCACCGTCTTCTCGGCCAGGAACATCCGGCCGGCGATCTCCCGGTTGGTCAGGCCCTCGGCCACGTACTCCAGGATCCGCCGCTCCTGCTCGGTGAGGCTCTTCAACTCGCGCGGCTGCTCCACGCCGCTGCGGATGCGCTCCAGCACCCGGGTGGTGATCGCCGGGTCGAGCAGGGACTGCCCGGCCGCGACCCGGCGAACCGCGTCCACCAGATCGGTGCCGCGGATCTGCTTGAGCACGTACCCGGCGGCACCCGCCATGATCGCCGCGAAGAGCGCCTCGTCGTCCTCGTACGAGGTGAGGATCAGCCCCTTGATCGAGGAGTCCACGGCGCGGATGTCCCGGCACACGTCGATGCCGTTGCCGTCGGGCAGCCGGGCGTCGAGGATGGCCACGTCGGGGCGGAGCGCCGGGATACGCCGGGCCGCCTCCTGGGCGGAGCCGGACTCACCGACCACCTCGATGTCGCCGCTGCTGGTGAGCAGGTCGGCAAGGCCACGACGGACGACCTCGTGGTCGTCGAGCAGGAACACCCGGATCATTCGTCCTTTCTACCCCCTGCCCGCGGGGTCGTGCAGGGGCCGAAGGTCCCTACCGCGACGCGCCGCCCCGGGTAGACGGGCCCGGCGAGGAGGGGACCTCCGGCCCTGCGCGCGAAGTCCCTGGTTGACGCACCGTGGGAGTACACCAACCGGGGGGCGGCACGGCCCGCACGGAAGGAGCAGCACCATGACCACCGGCTTCACCGTCGCGCAGCTCAGAGCCGCCGCGACCGACGCCGTCCGGGCGCCGTCCCTGCACAACACGCAGCCCTGGCGGTTCCGGCTGCGCGACGGCGGGATCGAGGTCGCCGTCGACCCGCGGCGGCGGCTCCCGGCCACCGACCCGACTGGCTGGGGCACCCGGATCGCCTGCGGCGCGGCACTGTTCAACCTGCGGCTGGCGCTCGCCGTCGCGGCCACCCCGGCCACCGTCCGGCTCCGCCCGTACCCGGCCGACCCGGACGTGGTGGCCCGGCTCGTCCCGGACCTCCCGCGCCGTCCCACCCCGACCGAGCAGAGCCTGCACGCCGCCATCGACCGCCGGTTCAGCAACCGGGCCCCGTTCTGGCCCGACCCGGTCCCCGCCGACGCCCGCTGGCGCCTCGGCGAGGCGGCCCGGGCCGAGCAGTGCTGGCTGGAGCTGCTGATCGGCACCAGCGCGGTGAACGCATTCGCCGAGATCGCCCGCAGCGCCCACCGGGTGCTGGAACGCGACCCCGCGTACGTGGCCGAGCGCACCGCCTGGATCCGCTCCGAGCCCTCGCCCGACGGGGTGCCGGCGGCGGCCGGCGGGCCGCAGAGCGAGCCGCAGGACCTGCTGCCGCAGCGCGGCTTCGGCGGGCGCAACCGCGCACCCGGCCGCGACTTCGAGCCGGAGCCGCTGGTCGCGGTGCTGGGATCGGCGGGGAACACCGCGACCGACCAGATCATGGCCGGTCAGGCCCTGCAGCGGGTGCTGCTGACCGCCACCGACGCGGGGCTGGCCGTGTCGATGATCTCCCAGCCGATCGAGGTGTCCGGGGCCCGGGAGGCGCTGCGGCTGTCGCTGGGCCGGTTCGGCACGCCGCAGATGGTCATGCGGATCGGATACGGCCAGCCGGGCGCCGCCACCCCGCGACGGGCGGTGGACGAGGTGCTCGACCTGCCGGTCGCGGCAGGCGTGAACGATGTCGGAGCGACGGAAGTGGCGCCACCACCGGCTCGGTGATGACGCCACTCCGGCTGGGTTACGTCGCGCTCATGCAGCTCGGCTGTCAGTCGCCGATGGCGCTACTCGACCAGTGTCACCGTCTGGCTGGACTCGGAATCGGAGAGCGTCTTCACCGCGGCGTCGGTGAGTGCGCCCTGGTACAGGCGAAGGTCGTCGACCCCGCCGAACCAGCGGTTCGTCATGGCGGGCGTACCACCCGACGAGGTGTACAAGGCACCGCCGACGGTCAGCGAACCGGTGGCGTCGAAGGCGCCGGCAAAGGTGCCGAACGGCACCGTGGACTTCAGGTCGCCATTGACGTAGAGACGGACCTCCCGACGGGCCACGTCGTACACACCCACCAGATGGGTCCAGGCCGACGTAGTTTCATCAGTCACCGGGGTCTGGAACACCACATTCCGGTTGTTGCCGTTGACTACGTCACTGTCCACGCCGTAGACGTTGAAGGTCCAGATGATCTCGGTGGCGCCGTTGACCGTGGTGGCCGTCTGGCCGAGGTAGAAGGAGGACTGCTTGAGGCCGCGCTGGGCGACCGCGGTCTGCGAACCGCCGATGGCGCTGGGCTGCACCCACACCGACACGGTGAACGACTGGTCGGTACGCAGCACCCGCCCGTCCTGCCAGACCGGATTCTGCGGCTCGCCGGTATTGTCCTGCGACCGCCCGTACTCCCGCGTGGCCAGGCCGTAGTACGGATCGGCCGGGTCCTCCACGAAGTGGCGATCGTCGAACTGGAGGCCCGTGTCCCGGTTGCCGTTGCCCACGTTGGTGCCCTGGGTGAGCGCCAGTCTGCGGCCGAACTGCCCCGCCTCCGGCGCGCTACACAGGGATGGGTCGGTCGACACCTCGTAGCACGGCGTGGCTCCCTCGAAGAGCCACTGCCCGACCTGCACCGGCTGGAGCATGCCCGGCTCGTCAAAGCCGCCGGAGTCGGGATCCGATGCGAGTTGACCGGTGAAGTCGTGCGGCACCAGCACCCGGTCGTAAACCTGGAGGTCGGCGATGTTGCCCTTCCAGAAGTTGCCGGGGGCGCCGAAGGAGAAGCCGCGACCGGCCACGAAGTTGCCGCCTGCGCTCCACGGCAGCTCCACCGGCCGGTCGATCTCTGCGGCGAGCACGCCGTTGACGTAGAGCCGCAGCTTGGCCGCGTCCGCGTCGTACACGCCGGCCAGGTGCGTCCACCGGTTGACGTCCGCCGAGGTCAGCGCGGTGCTGCTGTACGCCGCCCGGGTGGTGCTGGACTGGAGGTCGGAGTCCTTCATCAGGAAGGACCAGCGCGGGGTGGCGGGCGAGCCGATCAGCCGGGTGCCCAGATGGAAGCCGGCCGCATTGACGCCTTCCTGGGCAGCCATGACCGAATCGTCGGCGGTCGGCAGGGCGGTGAGCCGCACCCATCCGGCTACGCTGAAGGATCGGGAGGTGTCGATCACCGGACCGGAAGTGGTCAATGCGGTGGAGGATCCGTTGAAGGTGGCGGTCTGCCCGCCCACCAGGTGGACGTCGTTGCTCCAGGTGACGTTGGTCTGGGTCAGTGGGGTGTTACCGGCCAGGGCGGGCTGGCTGTCCTCCGTCGGCGCTGGGTAGACGCCGGGGTAGCTCTCGAGTCCCCAGCGGGCGACGGCTGGATTCGGGCGACCAGCGATGATCTCCGTCGAGGTGGTACCGATGTTGCCCGCGGTGTCGATCGCCGAGGCGTAGAAGATGTTCCGGCCGTACTTCGGCACCGTCACCCTGACGGTCGCCATCACGTATGCCACCGTCCCGTCCGGGTTCCACCTCACCAACGCCCCTACCTCGGTCGTCGGAGACGACCAGCCGTAGCGGAACTTCCTGACGTTGCTGTCCGTCGACATGAGCGTGAAGGAGGCCAACGTGCCGGGCGTACCGCCACTCTTGGCAGAAATGGTGACCGGCGGCACGGTGGTGTCCACCTTGAACCTGCACCAGTCCGACCACGTACTGGTCAGGCTGTACGGCGCGGGGTCGGTGGCCTTGGCGCGGAAGGCGTAGGTGACGTTCTGCGCCATGCCGGAGACGGCGGCGGTGGTGGACCGGCCGTTAGCGGGCACGGACGCGCCTGCTGGGGCGGTCTTGCGTGGGGTGGTGGAGTCGATCACGCCACTGCTGGGCACCTGTACCCACTCGTAGGCGGTGGCGAGGGACTGGCCGGTGTCGGCGTCGGGGAAGATCGCCGAGAACGTCGGGGTCAGGGTGCCGACCGGCAGGGCGCCGCCCGGCGTGCAGGCCACGCCCGCCACCTGCAAGTTGTTCGGGGCGCCGGGGATGGAGTCGTAGTCGACGACCAGCTTGGCGTTGTCGGGGAACCACTTCTTCCACCGGTCGGTGGTCGACTCGCCGGTGCCGTCGGTGGCGCTGCACGCGCAGAACCCGAACGTGATGTTCCCCAGGCCGCTGGTGGCGTGACTCTGCACGATGCCCGTGACCCCCGAGCCGGTGAAGTTCACCGTCATGTCCGGCTGCGGCGAGTCCGCGCACCCGTATCCCTCGTTGGCGTGCGACTGGGCACTGGACTTGAGGCTGTTCAGCTTCGGCGCCCAGGTGGTGCGGGGCGTCGTGGAGATACCGGCGGAGTGGTACATGTAGGTCGGCGTGTTGTCGCAGGACCAGGAGTGGTCCAGCTTCATCTGCACGTACGCCGACTCGATGTGCTTGCCCTTCATCGACGACAGCGGGAAATCGAAGTACGAGCGGTAGATCTTCCCGCTGTCCGGGTCCCTGCCGACCCGGGCCACCGAGGTGTCGGTGTTGTTGGTGTTGTTGTTCGTCGCGTACGCCCACCGGGACTTGCCGGTGGACCAGGCGGGGTCGATGAACACCGGGTAGGCGGCGGCCCTGGACAGCAGCGCGGTGTCCGGCCGCAGCACCAGTTCGCCACCGGCCACCTCGACCCCGACCGCAGCGGTCTTCGCCACGTCCCCCGGCGCCGCCGCGGTCGACCGGCTCGGCCGGCCACCGCCGTGGCTCTCGCCGTCGGCCGCTGGGTGCGCGGCTGGCGTTGGGGTGGTGTTCGAGTCCCACATCACCGCCGGCTCGGCCTTCGCCAGAACCTCGGTGCCGGCGACCGCGGTGAGCCCGCCGTCCGGGCCCCGCACCACCCGGGCGTCGCCGCCCAGGTCGAAGCGGAGCGTCCGCAGCGCCGGGTTGGCGGCGGCCTGCGCGGTCTTCACCGCGAACACATGCGTGAACCCGGTCCGCGTCGCCCGCAGCACCAGATCCGCCCCGGGCAGCACCTCCGGATACGTCGCCGAATCGCCGGACACCGTCGGCTTCGGCAACCCACCCGGCCACGACAGCGTCAACGACTTGCCCTGCCGGACCAGGGTCACCGCCGGACCCTTGCCACCGGCCGAGAACCGCACGTCCGCCACGGCGGCGACCGGCCGCAGGACACCAGCAGCCGGCCGCAACGACAGGTCGATGTCGGCCCAGGAACCGTCGGCGCGGCGGACCCGCTGCGGCACCACCGCCGACTCGGCCGTGAACCCACCAGAGGGGTTGGCGAACACCTGCGTCAACTCGGTGCGCGCCGAGGCCACCTCCACCCGCTGACCCGAGCGCTTCGCCTGCGCCGCGGCCGAGGCCGCGTCCGGCGCGACCGCCGGGCTCGGGGGTGCAGCAGAGGGCGCCGCCGCCTCGACGGACGGCGGCGCCACCAGCAGGGAACTCACGACAACAGCCGCAGCACCTGCGGCGGTGACCCGGGAACGTCTCAGGATGAAGGCAGGCAGCATCCAGCGGCCAGGCGCCATCTCAACCCCCGTGATTGAAAGATGTGAACCAGTCGCGCGAACTCTAGAGCCAAAAGTTCACACCTGTCTATCCCGGTCACACCGAGTGAGGAAGCGGCCGGACAACCACCCCGGCCAGGCACGTCACCTGCCGAAACGGCACGCCCACCACGGCGGCCGGCGTACGGAGTGCTCGACTACCGGTCGGTACCCGGCCACCGGCCGTGGGATGACCCGCCGAAGTGCTGGCCCGACGTGACGGGTCCGGTCCGGCAGAGCGGCGAGCTGTCCGAGGTCAACCGGTCGGGCCGGGCGGTGGGCACCGACGTCCCCACCGCCCGGCATGGCTCACCACGTGCAGACGAAGGTGAAGTCCTTTCCGTCGTTCACTTCTTCGAAGCCCATTGCCTCCGGCGTCCTGTCCTCGGGCGCACGGCGGATGAATCGCGCGAGCGAGTCCGCTCCGCGGCCGTAGCGCTCGGCCGCCGACGCGAACTCCACAGCGGGTTCCGCGCCGATCCTCTCCGCTGCCCGGTACAGCAGGGCCAGGGCGGGAAGCACGTCCCGCTCATCGGCCGAAGCCGCCTGTGCGAGAGCCGCGGCGAAGAGCCCGGTCCGAAGGTCGTCCATGCTCCGTTCCCGTACGGCGAGCGATGCCGCCCGTTCCGCGAACGCGCCGAGGACCTGATCGGCCTTTGGCGGGAGACAATCCCGCACCTCGGTGAACGTGGCCCTGGACGCTGCGGCAGCCAGGAGTTCCCTGATCCGGTGGTCCTTCGGGGAGGGCAACTCCTCTCGCCCGTAGTTGACGTTTCGTGCGGGCTCCAGAACCTTGAACGGCTCCGGATCGAGGCGCTCGTGCAACCTGATCAACTCCTCGGGGCACGCATGTAGTCACCGTCAGCCGTGTATCCAGCATCCCTGAGCATCCTCAGTTCCCGAGCGAACACCGTTTCACGCGCCTTCGTGGCGTCCCAGAGGTTGCTCGTGGTTTGTGGCGAGGCCAGGTAAACGTCCTGCTTGTTGTCGATCACCGCCTGGACCCAGGCGTCGTTCTTCTTGATTGTCCAGTCCGGGATGTTCAACACGTCGTGCCCCGGCCAGCCCCGCGCGACGGCGGTGTCCTCAAGACGTCCGATGACGGCGATGTTGCCGGGTGACGGCGTCCCGGGACCGAGATTGACGACCGCCTCCTCCGCGGTGGCGCCCTCGCGGGCCGCCAGCCGCTGCATGAAGCCCAACCCGGTTGCCGAGCCGGTGACGAGCCGGCCGTAGGCGGCGAAGGCCAGCTCGCCTTCGGCCATCGCGGGAAGACATTCGAGGACCACCAGGGCGCACCCGATGACAGCGATCATCCCGGCGGCCAGGGTGAGTTCCTCCAGAACCGTCCGCTTGGGTCGGAGCGGGTTGTGCAGGTCGCACTGGAAGGAGTCTCCGCCCATGATGCTGGCGCAGAGGAAGACCCAGTTGTCGCCGTTCTGGCCCGCCCATTCGAGCATCTCCCGCCAGGTGAACTGAGCCGAACCGCCGTAGCCACGAATGACGAGCTCGTTCTTGAACTTCTTGGCGTCGGGGACCGGCGAGCCGAGGACGTCGTTGATCGTCGGCGGCTTCTTGTGCTCGTACGGGTCCTCGGTCTTGCTGCACCCGTTGCAGCCGTCGTTGTGCCCCTCGGTGTAGTGATAGTTGCCGTTGACGTCCTCGTAGTCGGCTCCTGGGGCGCAGCGGTCGTCGGAGCAGGACTTGAGCCCGGTCGGGTCCGAGAAGGTGATCGGGTTGTTGTTGCTGTAGGCGTAGGCGTTCCACTGCTGGGGGTCGGCCGCGTCCTGCACCGGGTCGACGGAGATGAACCGGCCGAGTTGCGCGTCGTACTCCCGGGCCCCGATGTGGGTCAGCCCGTAGCTGTCGATGTCACCACCGACGAAACCCTTCTTGTTGACCCACGCCGGCTGCGTGCCACGCGGCACGCCGTACGGGGTCTGCCGCCGCACGGTGACCGTCTGCCGGAGCGCGTCGACCGCGACGCTCTGGGTGCCCTGGTGGTCGTCGAAGAGCCAGCTCAGGCCACTTCCGTTGCGCGAGGCGACGACACCGCCGCCGAACCCGTAGTAGCGGGTGCCCGAGGTGAGGCCGCCCTCCAGCCGCACCTCCTGCTCGGGCAGGTAGAGGGTGCTGCCGGTGGCGTCCCGGTGGATCAACCGGGTGCCGTCGGCGTCGTAGACGTTGCTGCCGGCCGTGCTGCCGTTGCCCGAGACCGAGACCAGCCGCCCCTCCGCGTCCCAGCTCAGCGACTGGGAGTTGGCGTCCGGCGGGCAGGCGTTGGCCGCCGTACCTGCGGGCCGGCAGGTGGTGTTGCCCGCCTTGTCGTAGCCGTAGCGGGTGGTCACCGGGCTCTTGCCCGGCTCGGCGACCGTCACCGAGGTGAGCGCGTGGGGACGGGCCACTCCCTTGCCCGGGTCCGGTACCGCGTAGGTGCGGGTGGTATCGCCGGCGAGGGCGTGCGAGATCTCCTTCGTCCGGTTGCCGATGTCGTCGACGGTCCAGTCGTGCCAGTACGGCGCCGGCCCGCCCAGGTTCGCCACCGTCGGGTCGGTGTCGCAGGTGACCCCGGCCTTGGGCGTCCAGGCCGAGGTGAGGCGGCGCAGCCCGTCGTACCGGAAGCACTGGGCGTCGGCCTGGCCCACGGCGGGGGCGTCGGTGATCGAGGTGATGTTGCCGGTGTCGTCGTAGCCGTAGCTGACGTCCGCGACGGTGCCGGCGGCGGTCTCCGGCTGCACCCGGCTGTGGGTCATCCGTCGGGTGGTGAGGTCATAGTCGAACGCCTGCTCGACGTAGACCCCGCCGTCGATCTTGCGGGTGTTGATGCTCGGCTCGCCGTACGCGGTGTACTGCTGGCCGATCACATACCGACCGACGTTGATCAGGTTGGTGTTCAGCGCCGTCGGCAGGCCGGTCACCGGGTCGAAGTCCGTACTGACCGTCTCGGTGGTGAGGTTGCCGGCGGCCGGGTAGGTGATCGACGACGGCGAGCCGTCGTACGGGGAGTAGCCGTAGCCGTAGCCCCAGGTGCCGGCGAGGCCGGTGCCCTCCACCGCCGGGATCACGTACTGGACGCCGGTCGGCTGGTAGCGGGTGTTGAAGCCGGTCGGCCGGACGGTGTAGGCGTTGGCCGAGCCCGGCGGGTCGTACCGGGTGCTCTGGGTGAGCTGCCCGCGCAGGGTCTGCCCGGTGTACAGCCGGTCGTACTTCCACTCGGCGCGCTTGGTCGAGGCCGACTTGCTGCCGTCGTACAGCCCGATCTTGCGGCCGGACTTGTCGTAGTCGTACACCAACACCTTGCCGTTGGCATCGGTGACCTGGTCGATGTCGCCGTAGTCGTTGTACTTCGTGGTGGTCAGGCCCTTGTCCGGGTCGTTCACCGAGTCCTGGCGTCCCTGGACGTCATAGGTGTACGTCCACTCATCGCCCTTGGTGTCCCGGACGGTGACCAGCTGCCCCTTGCGGTTGTAGACGTAGCTGGTCGAGTGCACCGGCGAGACGTGCTGGCGCAGCTCCACCGTCCGACCGTGCGCGTCGGTGACCGTGGTCGTGGGCGCGTTGGTGGCCGGCGGGGTCACCTTCGTCGAGTCACCGAAGTACTCGGTCGTGGTCCGCCACTTCTCCACCAGGTTGGTCACGCCGTCGGTGCCGTAGAAGATCGAGGCGGTGGCCCGCCCGGTGTCGTCGTACACCGTCTTGGTGAGCGCCGGCACCGACCACTCCGGCTCCCACCAGAGGCCGCCCGCCGCGGTGCCCGGCTCGACGTGCGGCGCGTAGCTGGTCACCGCCCGGCCGGCCTTGTCGTAGAGGGTGTCGGTGATCACCCGGCCGCCGCCGACCGCCGCGCTCTGCGTCTGGCGGGGACGGAACAGAGCGTCCTGGATCTGGTACGAGACCAGGTAGCCGCCGCCCGCGTGCAGGGTCTTCGTCATCGTGTACGGGTACGCGTCCCGGTTCGGCGCGATGGCGTAGGTGTACTCCAGCGACGGGCTGGTCGGGTGGTCGGCCTTCAGCCAGCCCACCTGCCACACCCGGGCCAGCCGGCCGAACGGGTCGTACTCCCGCTCGCTGACGCGGCCGTTGGGGTCGGTGCTCTTCGTAGGCGCGCCCCGGTACGGCTCGGTCTCCACCGTCGAGGACCAGGCGGTGCCGCCGTTCGGGTCCGGGACCGTGGTGGTCACCTTGAGCAGCGGACCGCCGGTGGCCGGCGTGTACGCCGTGGTGGTGATGTTGCCCCGGATGTCGGTGGCGGTCAGCTGCCGTCCGAACGCGTCGAAGGTGCCGGTGCTGACCACCTGCCACGTGGTGCCGGCGGCCTGGCTCCAGTCCTTCAGCTTCTCCTTCCGGGTGATGGCACCCATGGTGGGCGCCGTGTCGACGCTGGTGGCGCCGTCGTAGTAGAGGCGCTCGTCGGACACGATGTCGTCGGTGGTCTGCGGCGCGCTGCCGCACGCGAGGGCGGTGACGGTGGTCTGCTTGACCAACGTCGTCAGGTTCGCACCGGTGTTGCGGTTGTAGCTGTAGGTGGTGCACTGCTCGTCGCCGGGCGTGGCCAGGTCGCCGTCGTCCTGCGACTTGGATGTGGTGCCGTACGTGTCGTCGAACCACGACTGGGTCCGGGTCACCCGCCAGCCGGAGGCGCCGTTCACCCCGAGGGCTGTGCCGGTGTACGTGGCCCCGGTGTTGGTGAACCGGGCGGTGACCGTGTCGCCGTTGATCGTTCGGGTGGCCAGCGCCGGCGACATCCACGGCACGTTGACGGTCTTGGAGACCGGCCTGGTGATGTCGCCGTTGTACGTCACCTGTTCGCGGACCATGCCGGCGAACTGGTCCTCGTCCTTGACGGTCTCGCCGCCGAGGGAGGCCGGCACGGTGACGTCAAGGGTGCCGCCCGAAGTGGATGCCTTGTCGCCGTGCATGCCACGCAGGTACGTGGTGCGGGTCAGGGTCTGGCTGGGCGCGTCACCGACCCGGGTCTCCACGGTCGCGTAGCCTCGGAACTGGTTCCAGGTCTTGCGCTTGGGCTTGATCAGGCCGTTGTCGTCGGCGTAGTGCCAGGCCGCACCGCCCAGGTAGGTGTAGTAGGTGTTCTTGACGGGCTGGCCGTGGTCGGTGCCGCCGACCATCACCATCAGGTCGGACTCGGAGACCTGGGTGACCACGTACTTGTGCCACCATTCGGTGATGTCCGGGCCTTGGGGGTCGTACGGGTCGGGCCCGACCACCGGGTAACAGCGCTTCGTATTGCCGTAGGTGGTGGCTGGCAGGCTGCTCGAGGTGCAGTCGGGCAGGCTGTAGGTCACCTGGATCTTGGCGCCGGTCTCGGTGATGATGTTGCCGATCCGCATGCGGTTGTTGGTGGTGTTGTTCTTGGTCAACACCCGGTTGGGCAGGGACACCGGCTCGAAGGTCACCGGGGGCATGGTGATCGTGCTGCCGACGTGCCCGGCGTGCACCACCGAGGTGAGGAACATGCCGGCGTAGTCACTGCCGTCGCCGACCGCCGGCCAGGCGTGATCCAGCGTCCAGGAATCCACCGGCTGCCAGGCCGGGGTGGGCTTGGTGGTGTCCCAGACCTGGCTGGTGACCTTCGTCAGCCGCTTGGTGGACCAGTAGGTGGGGGCGTAGTTGGTGCCACAGTTCGCCGCGGTGGCGGTGCACTCCTGGTCCCAGGGGACGTCCTTCCAGTGCGCGGCGTCGTGGATCGAGCAGTCGGCGGCGCACCGGTCGGCGACGGTGAACAGCACTTGCGCGGTCGGCGTGACCGATCGGTCGGTGGAACCCCGGTCCCAGGTGCCGTAGTCGATCCGCTTCAGGGTGCCGCCCCGCACGTAGGAGGCCTTGTCGGTCGAGGTGTAGTTCCGCGCGTAGTAGTTGCTCTCCGGGGTGTACCAGTACGACATGGTGTTGCCGCGTGGGTCCACCACGTAGTCCAGGTTCCAGCGCCACGCCTGGCTGCAGAACGAGGCTGTGAAGCTGGTGTTGTAGCAGGGCTCGCCGGAGTGGTTGCCGGAAACAGGGGTGGTCCACGTCGAGCTGGTTGTCTCGGTCTCTCCGGGGAGGTTGTGCAGCCCGAAGAAGTACTGCATCCCGTCGTTGGTGGTGACCTTCCAGTACTCACCGTTGTTGTCGCCGTTGCCGGCGCCGGTGAGCTTCTCGATCTTCGAGCCGTCCTCGCTGCGCCCGTGCCAGCCCTTGCCCGACTCGTAGACCAGCTCGGTGCCCCGGCCGTTGAGCGACATGGTGGCGTTGTCCGACCGCCAGCACTGGTCGCCGGTCTTCAGGGTGTTGTTCGCGCCGTTGCCCATGTCGTCGGCGCAGGGCATGTAGCTGCGCTCGATGTAGCCGGGCCAGTACTCGAAGCCCTCACCGATCCAGGAGGGCTGGTTGTTCGACGCGTCCGACTTCCCGTCCACCCCGCTGCTGGAGTACCCGAGCGTGATGGAAGGCTGGGGGCCCGCGATCGCCGGCGGGAACTGCAACGGGTAGGACCACGAGAGGTCACCGGTCGAGCCGCCGGCCGACCAGGTGGAGGACGGCGACAGCGGGGTGGCGGAAAAATCGCCCTCGTCGCCGGACGCACTCGCCGCGAGCGCAACGAGCGTCGAGGCCGTGGTCAAGGAAGCGCTACGGGCTCCGCTGTCCGCCGAGGACAGCGGCACCTCGGCGCTGAC
Source organism: Micromonospora sp. NPDC048930 (assembly GCF_043197935.1). NCBI lineage: Bacteria > Bacillati > Actinomycetota > Actinomycetes > Micromonosporales > Micromonosporaceae > Micromonospora > Micromonospora sp. NPDC048930. Next base: position 495,140 of record NZ_JBICUB010000004.1, on the reverse strand, counting down.
CGCGCCGCCGTCGTTGCGCGAGTCCAGCGGCGTGGCCGAACAGCCCGCCTTCCCCGGGCTGGTCAGGGCGCACTCGGGCACCTGCCACAGCTTGAGGCGGGAGGACCAGTTGCCGCCGTACGCGTTCTTGAAGCTGCGGTAGTCCACCGAGACAGTCGCCGCACCCGGCCCGGTCGCCGCCGTCGTCGTTCCGGCCGCCTCAGGCGCGACCCGCAGCAGCACCCCGTCACGCCAGAACTCCGGCACCGCCGCGCGGTCCAGCACCTCGACCGTCACCGCCCGGGTACGCGCGCCGGCCGCGCCCGCGGCCCGGCTCACCGACACCGGCAGGTTGCCCGCCTTTGTCGCCGGCGCCGCCGCCCGCCGCTGGCCGGTCGCCGCCACAGGCAACGTCACCGATGCCTTGCCCGGCGCCGGCCACACCGGTGCCGCCAGCTCCGCGCTGCGGACGTCCTTGGTCGGCCACCCCCGGCCCTTCGCCGGCGCGCCGTCGGAGTCGAGCTTCTCCTGCTGCGCCGCCAGATGCGGCTTCGGCTTCGCCGCCGCCTGGGCCGGCACGGTCAGGACCGAACCAACCAGCGCCCCGGTCAGCAGCGCGGCGACTGCGGTACGGGTGCGGCTTGCGGGATCTCGGAGGGACTTGAGGGGGTTGATGAAGAGGACAGGCTTCACCCATGTCTCCTGACTTATGGTCGAACCAGAGGAATCGGGATCAATCCGGTGCGCCGGCGCACCGTGTCAGTCGGTCGGCGTGACGTCCGCCAGGGACTGCTTCTCGGAGAACTGCTCGACGTCGACGTCGGTCAGTGCGCCCTGATAGAGGTTGAGGTTCGAAATGTCGCCGTGCCACGGGTCGACGATTTGTATGGCCCCCGCTGACGAGCGTCGCCAGCCACGTCGAAGTGGAGTGTCCGCAGCGCCGAACTCGCGGCGGCCTGCGCGCTCTTCACCGCGAACACGTGCGTGAATCCCCGTCCGCGTCGCCGCAGCACCAGATCCGTCTCGGGCGGCGCCTCCGGATAGCTCGCCGAATTGCCCTCGACCGTCGGCTTCGGCAACCCACCCGACCACGACAGCGTCAACCATCTGCCCTGCCGAACCAGGGTCACCGCCGGACCTTTACCACCGGCCGAAACCGCACGTCCGCCACCGAGGTCGCGTCCGGCGCAACCGCCGGCTCGGGAGGGCAGAAAAGGGCGCCGCCGCCTCGACGGACGGCGGCGCCACCAGAAGGGAACTCACCACCAGAGCCGCAGCACCTGCGGCGGTGACCCGGGAACGCCTCAGAAAGAAGGCAGGCAGCATCGAACGGCCAGGCGCCATCTCAACCCCCGTGATTGAAAGATGTAAACCAGTCGCGCGAACTCTAAAGCCCCAGGTTCACACCTGTCTATCCCCCTCGCATCGAGTGAGGAAGCGGCCGGACAGCCCCCTCCGGCCAGGAACGCCACCCCGAAACGGCACGCACAAAGGTCATCCTTGCCTGGCCGCCCGCACCTTGGATCAAAAGTCCCGCCAGCAGTCAAGAGCACGAGCTGGTGCGGACAGGCCTGCTGCCGCAGCGCGGCTTCGGCGGGCGCAACCGCGCACCCGGCCGCGACTTCGAGCCGGAGCCGCTGGTCGCCGTGCTCGGGTCGGCGGGGAACACCGCGACCGACCAGATCATGGCCGGTCAGGCCCTGCATCGGGTGCTGCTGACCGCCACCGACGCGGGGCTGGTCGTGTCGATGATCTCCCAGCCGATCGAGGTGTCCGGGGCCCGGGAGGCGCTGCGGCTGTCGCTGGGCCGGTTCGGCACGCCGCAGATGGTCATGCGGATCGGATACGGCCAGCCGGGCGCCGCCACCCCGCAGCGGCCGGTGGACCAGGTACTCGACCTGCCCGTCCCCGCGGGCGTGAACGATGTCGGAGCGACGGAGGTGGCGTCACCGCCACTGTGATGGCCCCACCCTGGCCCGTCGTGCGGCAGGAGAGGTGCCTTGAAGCACCCCTCCTGCACGCACTCAAACTCGAAAAACGGCGAGACTTGTCTTGAAATCTGCTTCAGATTGCGTAGGTAACGTCGTCGACCTTACGTATCAGACCCTCCGCCCCGCACCTGTCGCAAATTTCGGAGATAGTCGAGATCGAGGGCAACTCGTCAACGAGTTCCGACAGGTACATTCGAATGTCATACACATTGAAGCAGTCGAGTTGATCGCAGCTGTCGATATGCACTTGGGCACCATCCGCCCCGACCACGGTGAAGCCGACGCCGTGGACGGCGTAAGCAACCCCCTGGCCTAAAGATCCCTCTCGAGGAATCTCGCCACGAATCACCCGCTGGACGAGTTCAGCAGCCGACGCCGTTGCAAAAACGTCGTGGACGAGCCTTCTTGCATCCACGAAAGCATGCACGGCCGCTCGAATCGCCGACTCTTCGCTGGCACTCACCCCTACCGCCGCTTCATCTTGTACGGATTCAGCTTGTTACCCATGTACCCTTCGGCGGTACGTAGGACATCATTCATGTCGGCATAACCACGGAATCCTCCGTTGTTCAACTGCTCGGTGACATCGTTGATTCGCACCTTCTTGACGCCGGCCCACCTCGCCGCCGCGAGGCGGTGGTGGCCGTCAAGGACGTACGTGGTTCCCTCGTGCCGCACCACCGAGATGGGGCTACGTTCCCAGTCGAATGTTCCGTCGATCATGTCGTTGCCGTACTGGGCGACCTTCTTCGAGGACGAGTCCCCGCGAATGCCATGAGTCGGCGTCAACTCACTCGGACTGACCCAGTCACAGTTGTGCACCAACACCTGCGCTTGGCCAACAACCACATAGTAGGTGTGGATGTCGGCCACTGTCAGGTCGTGCATGACCTTGCGCCCGGCGTACGACCGCACAGCCTCGACCGTCACCCGACTACCGTCAAGCGCTCGCAACTCCTCGCCGACGCGAAGATCAGCGGCGTATATCCACTCGTCGCGATCCTCGCTCCAGAAAGGGTGGTGCTGGGTGGTCTCGACCATCGATTCGTCGCCATCCTCAGCGACCACAACCAGGTCGGTCGGATCTTCGTCGTTGTTAATGTGCGTTCTGGTTACGGCGCGTGCCTCGGTCGTGCCGCTTTCCGGATCAGTGGCGAGAACTTCATCGCCGACCTGCAGCGTCTCGATTGGCTTCTGTTCTCCGCTCGCCATTTCGATCTTGGTGCCTGGTGCGAAGCTGTGCCTCTGGACCATGCACTTTTCGGCTTGTTCGAGGACGTCGTCGGCCCACTTGACGTCGTCGGACCACTTCATCAACGCCTTGGCGGCCCTGCCGAGCGTCTTGGCGATCGGCTTGACCTTCTTGGCCAGCTGCAGCGCCTTGCCCCACGGCAGCATGCCGACGAGGGTCCAGGCGCAGGCCATCAGGTCGCCGTGGATGCAGTCGAGGATGTCGTTGATGCCGAAGAAGTCGAGGAGAAGCTGCCCGCCGGCCTTGATGATGATCGAGATGGCGTTCTGCTTCTTGACCTCCTTGGCGCGCTTGATGTCCTCGTCGCTCGGGCCGCCCTTGCCGCCCTTGCCGCCGCCGTTGCCGCCGTTACCGCCACCGGCTTCGTGGGCGGCGCGGGCCTCGGCCCAGTCGTCGTCGCCGCACTTGCCGTTGCAGCCGTCGTTGTCGCCCTCGACCTCGACGTAGTTGCCGTTGAGGTCCTCGTAGTCGGCACCCGGGGCGCAGGCGTCGTCGGAGCAGGACTTCAGACCGGTCGGGTCGGCGAAGCTGATCGGGCTGTTGTTGCTGTAGGCGTAGGCGTTCCACTGCTGCGGGTCGGACAGGTCCTGCACCGGGTCGACCGAGATGAACCGGCCGAGCCCAGGGTCGTACTCCCGGGCCCCGATGTGGGTCAGGCCGGTCGGGTCCTTGTCGCCGCCGACGAAGCCCTTCTGGTTGCTCCACTGCGGCTGGCTGCCGCGCGGGTCGCCGTACGGGGTCTGCCGCCGGACGCTCACCTGCTGGCTGTTCGCGTCCACGCCGACCTGCTGCGTGCCCTGGTGGTCGGAGTAGAGCCAGGTCAGCGTGGTCGGGTTACGGGTGGCGACGGTCTTGCCGGCGAAGCTGTAGTAGCGGGTGCCGGTCAGGACGGAGGTGTTGTCCCGCCGGATCTCCTGGCCCGGCAGGTAGAGGGTGGTGCCGGTGGCGTCCCGCCGGACCAGGCGGGTGCCGTCGGCGTCGTAGATGTTGGTCTCGACGTTCTGGCCGCCGGCGGTGACGGTGGCGAGCTTGCCCTCGCTGTTCCAGGTGAGGGCCTGCGAGTTGCTGCCGGTGCCGCAGTCGTTGGCCGCGGCCCCCGTCGGCCGGCAGGTCATGTTGCCGGTGTTGTCGTAGGCGTACTTGGTGGTGACGGCCGACTGGCCCGGCGCCTGGGTGGCGACGGAGGTGACGGCGTGCGGGCGGACCACGTCCTTGCCGCTGGTGGGTGCGGAGTAGGTACGGACCGTGTCGCCGAGGCTGGTGTGGACCGTCTCCGTCTTGCGGTTGCCGACGTCGTCGATGGTCCACTCGTGCCAGTAGGGCGCCGGGCCGCCGAGGTTGGCGACCGACGGGGCGGTGGCGCAGTCGACCCCGGCCTTGGGCGTCCAGGCGCTGGTCAGCCGGCGCAGCGCGTCGTAGCCGAAGCACTGGGTGTCGGCCGTGCCCACCTGCGGGGCGTCCTTGATCGAGGTGATGTTGCCGATGTCCTGGTACTGGTACGTGGTGTCCTGCACCGTGCCGGCGGCCGTCTCCGGCTGGACCTTGTACTGGTTGACCCGCCGGGTGGTCAGGTCGTAGTACGTGGCGTCCTCGACGTAGACCCCGCCATTGATCTTCCGGGTGGTGATCGTCGGCTCGCCGAACGCGGTGTAGAGCTGGCCGATGACGTACGACCCGACGTTGATCAGGTTGGTGTCGAGCCCGGTCGGCAGCCCGGTGGTCGCGTCGTACTTCGTGGTGACCGTCTCGGTGGTGAGACCACCACCGGCCGGGTAGGTGAGACTGGTCGGAGCACCGGTGTACGGCGAGTAGCCGAAGCCGTAGCCGTACGTGCCGGAGAGGCCGCTGCCCTCGACGGTCGGAATGACGTACTGGACGCCGGTGGGCTGGTAGCGGGTGTTGAATCCGGTGACCCGGTTCGTGTAGGCGTACGTGGTGCCGGAGGTCGCCTCGTAGCGGGTGCTCTGGGTGAGCTGACCGCGCACGGTCTGCCCGGTGTAGAGCTTGTCGTACTTCCACTCCGCCCGCTTGTTGGCGGCGGTGATGGAGCCCTCGTAGAGGCCGATCCGGCGGCCGATTGAGTCGTACTCGTTGAGCAGGACCTTGCCGTTGGCGTCGGTGGTCTTGGTGGGCTCGTCGTAGTCGTTGTACTCGGTGGTGGTCAGGCCCTTGTCCGGGTCCTTGGCGGTGACCTGCCGGCCCTTGACGTCGTAGCCGTTGACCCACTCGTTCCCGAGCGAGTCGGTCACCTTCTCCAGCTGCCCCTTCTTGTTGAAGGCGTAGGTCGTGGAGAGGTCGGGCTTGACCTGCGTGGGGTCGATCCGCTGGAGCAGTTCCACCACGCGGCCCTGGGCGTCGGTCCTGGTGGTGGTCACCGTGCCACCCGCCGGCGGCGTGACCTTGCTCGAGTCACCGAGGTACTGGGTGGTGGTGCGCCACTTCTCGACCAGGTTGGTGACCCCGTCGGTGCCGAAGTAGATCTGGTCGGTGGCCCGGGACGCGTTGTCGTAGACCGTCTTCGTCAACGCCGGCACGGACCACTCCGGCTCCCACCAGAGGCCGCCGACCGGCGTGCCCGGCTCGGCGTGCGCCTGGTAGCTGGTCTCCGCGCGGCCGGCCTTGTCGTACAGGGTGTCCGTGATGACCCGGCCACCGCCGACCGCCGCCGACTGCGTCTGGCGCGGCCGGAGGAAGGCGTCGAAGATCTGGTACGAGGTCAGGTAGCCCCCACCGGCGTGCAACGCGGTGGTCTTGATGTACGGGTAGGCGTCCCGGTTCGGGGCGAACGAGTAGGTGTGCTCGACCGACGGGCTGGTCGGGTGGTCCGCCTTGGTCCACCCGGCGTCCCAGCCGCGGGCGAGCCGGCCCGACGGGTCGTACTCGGTCTCGGTGACCCGGCCGTTGTAGTCGGTGGTCCGGGTCGGCGATCCCCAGTACGGCAGCTGTTCGATGGTGGTGGTCCACGGCGTGGTGCCGCCGTTGGGGTCGGGTGAGCTGGTGGTCACCTTGGTGACCGGTCCCCCGGAGGCCGGGGTGTAGGTGGTGGTGACGGTGTTGCCGCGGGTGTCCGTGGCGGTCGCCGGGCGGCCGAAGCTGTCGAAGGTGGCCTGGCTGGTGGTCTGCCACACCGTCCCGCCGGACGCGGACCAGTCCTTCAGCTTGTCGACCCGGGTCACCGCACCGTAGGTCGGCGCGGTGTCGACGCTGGTCGCGCCGTCGTAGAACTTCTGCTCGTCGGCGAGGACGTCGTCGGTGCTCGCCGGCGTCACACCGCACTTCAGCGCGACAGCGGTGGTCCGCTTGACCAGCTGGGTGAGGTTCTTGCCGGTGTTCCGGTTGTACGAGTAGGTGTAGCACTTCTCGTCGCCGGGCTTGCTGAGATCCCCGTTGTCCTGCGCGGAGACGGTGGTGCCGTAGGTGTCGTCGAAGGTCGACTCGCTGCTGGTCACCCGCCAGCCGGACGCGCCGTTGACGCCGAGCGCGGTACCGGTGTAGGTGACCCGGGTGTTGGTCCAGCGGGCGGTGACCGTGTCGCCGTTGACGGTGCGGCTGGCCAGCGGTGCCGACATCCACGGCACGTTCACCGTCTTGGAGACCGGCTTGGTGTCGTCGCCGTTGTAGACGACCTGCTCCCGGACCATGCCGGCGAACTGGTCCTCGTCGTACACCGTTTCACTACCCAGCGACGCGCTCACCGTGACGGTCCGCGTGCCACCCGAGGTGCTGGCCTTGTCGCCGTGCATGCCGCGCAGGAAGGTCGTCCGGGTCAGCGTCTGGGACGGCGCGTCTCCCTTGCGGACCTCGACCTGGGCGTAGCCGCGGAACTGGTTCCACGTCTTGCGGCGCGGCTTGATCAGCCCGTTGTCGTCGGCGTAGTGCCAGGCAGCCCCACCAAGGTAGGTGTAGAAGGTGTTCTGCACCGGCTGGCCGTGGTCGGTGCCGTTCACCACGACCATCAGGTCGGACTCGGAGACCTGGGTGACCACGTACTTGTGCCACCACTCGGTGATCTCCGGCCCGTCGTAGTCGTACGGGTCAGGGGTGATCACCGGGTAGCAGCGGCGGGTGTTGCCGTAGGTGGTCGACGGCAGGCTGCTGGAGGTGCAGTCCGGCAAGCTGTAGGTGACCTGGATCTTCGCACCGGTCTCGGTGATGATGTTGCCCATCCGCATGCGGTTGTTGGTGGTGTTGTTCTTCGTCAACACCCGGTTGGGCAGGGACACCGGTTCGAAGGTGACGGGCGGCATGGTGTCGGTGCCGCCGACCAGGCCGGCCCGTACGAGCGAAGTCAGCCACATGCCGGCGTGGTCGCTTCCGTCACCGACCGCCGGCCAGGTGTGGTTGAGCGTCCAGGACTCCACCGGCTGCCACGCGGGAGTGGTCTTGGTGGTGTCCCACACCTGGGTGGTGATCTTCGACAGCCGCTTGGTCGACCAGAACGTGGGCGCGTAGTTCTCCCCGCAGTTCGCCGCGGTGGCGGTGCACTCCTGGTCCCAGGGGACGTCCTTCCAGTGCGCCGCGTCGTGGATCGAGCAGTCCGCGGCGCACCGGTCCGCGACGGTGAACAGCACCTGCGCGGTCGGGCTCACCGAACGGTCGGTCGAGCCCCGGTCCCAGGTGCCGTAGTCGATCCGCTTCAGTGTGCCGCCACGGTCGTACCGGGCCTTGGTGGTGGAGGTGGCGTTGCGGGCGTAGTAATTGGTCTCCGGGGTGTACCAGTACGACATGGTGTTGCCGCGCGGGTCCACCACGTAGTCGAGGTTCCAGCGCCACGCCTGGTCGCAGAAGGACGACGCGAAGCTCGTGTTGTAGCAGGGCTCGCCGGACTGGTTGCCGGACACCGGCACGGTCCAGGTGGAGTCGGTGACGGCACTCTGGCCGGGCAGGCTGTGCAGGCCGAAGAAGTACTGCGTGCCGTCGGTCGTGGTGACCTTCCAGTACTCACCGTTGTTGTCGCCGTTGCCGGCACCGGTGAGCTTCTCGATCTTCGAGCCGTCCTCGCTGCGCCCGTGCCAGCCCTTGCCCGACTCGTACACCAGTTCCGTGCCGCGACCGTTGAGCGACATGGTGGCGTTGTCCGACCGCCAGCACTGGTCACCGGTCCGGTTCGTGCTGTTGTTGCCGCCGGTCATGTCATCCGAGCAGCCGACGTAGCTGCGCTCGATGTAACCGGGCCAGAAGTCGAAACCCTCACCGATCCACGACGGCTGGCTGTTCGACGCGTCCGACTGACCGTCCACCGCGTCCGAGGAGTAGGAGAGGCCGAGGCTCGGCGCCGGGCCACCGATGGACGGCGGCACCCGCATCGGGTACGACCACGAGAAGCCACCCGTGGAGGTGCCGGCCGACCAGGTCGAGCTGACCGACAGCGGGGTGGCCCCGAAGTCGCCTTCCGTGCCGGACGCGCCGGCGGCGAGGGCGACCAGGGTGGAGGAGGTGGCGGTGGTCCGGGCGCCCGAGTCCGCCGTCGGCAGGGGCACCTCGGCGCTGACCGCGCCGCCGTCGTTGCTGGACTTCAGCGGGGTGGCCGCGCAGCCGGCCCGGCCCGGTGTGGTCAGGGCGCACTCCGGCACCTGCCACAGCTTGAGGCGGGAGGACCAGTTGCCGCCGTACGCGTTCTTGAAGCTGCGGTAGTCCACCGAGACGGTGGCCGCGCCCGGCCCGGTCGCCTTCGTCGTCGTCTCGGCGGCCTCGGGCGCCACCCGCAGCAGCAGCCCGTCACGCCACTGCTGCGGCACCACGGCCCGGTCCAGCACCTCGACCGTCACCGCCCGGGTACGCGCCCCCGCCGCGCCGGCCGCCCGGCTCACCGACACCGGCAGGCTCCCGGCCTTCACCACCGGCGCCGCCGCCCGCCGCTGACCCGTCGCCGCCGCCGGCAACGTCACCGGCGCCTTGCCCGGCTTCGGCCATACCGGCGCCGCCAACTCGGCGCTGCGGACCTCCTTCGTCGGCCACGCCCGGCCCTTCGCCGGCGCACCGTCGGAGTCGAGCCTCTCCTGCTGCGCCGCCAGATGCGGCTTCGGCTTCGCCGCCGCCTGGGCCGGCACGGTCAGCATCGAGCCGACCAGCGTTCCGGTCAGCAGCGCCGCGACGGCCGCACGGGCGCGACCTGTCGGATTACGGAAAGCCCCGAGGGGTTTCCAGAGGGAGCGTTTCACACGTGTCTCCATCTGTTGGGAATGGGGGAAGAGGGGTCTTGGGTCAGTGGGTGCGCCAGCCGACCTGGTCCGGGCAGGCCGAGGCACAGCCGGATGGCTCAGCTCGAGACGTCGGCGTTCTGTCTCACGGGCGGGGTGGTCGGGCAGCCGATGCGACAGTTGCCGCGCCAGCTGCTCCCGTCCTGCCGGCCGAGGTGATCGGTTGCTACTCCGTCGGGGTCACCGGATCGGTGGACTCCGAGTCGGAGAGGGTCTGCACTGCGGCGTCCGTCAGCGCGCCCTGGTACAGCCGAAGGTCGTCGATACCGCCCAACCAGCGGTTCACCATCGCCGGGGTGCCACCGGTGGGGGTCCAGAGGGCACCGCCCACCGTCAGGGGACCGGTGGCGTCGAAGGCCCCAGTGAAGGTGTCGAACGACACGGTGGACTTGAGCGACCCGTTGACGTAGAGGCGGATCTGCCGCTGGCTGGCGTCGTACACGCCGACCAGATGGGTCCAGGCGGAGACCTCGACGTCATCGGTCACCGGGACCTGGACCGCGGCCTCCCGGTAGCTGCCGCCGCTGCCGCCGTCGCTGTCCGCGCTGTACACCGTGAAGGTCCAGGTCAGCTGCGTCGCACCGTTGACCGTGGTGGCCCGCTGGCCGAGGTAGAACGAGGAGATCTTGGCGCCGCGCTGGGCCACCGCCGTCTGCGTTCCACCGAGAATGCTCGGTCGGACCCACACCGACACCGAGTACGACTGGTCGGTGTGGAGCACCCGGCCGTCCTGCCAGACCGGGTTCTGCGGCTCGCCGATGTTGTCCTGTGACCAGCCGTACTCCCGAGTGGTGAGCCCGTAGTAGGGATCCGACGGGTCCTCGACGAAGTGACGATCGTCGAGCAGGAGGAAGTCGCCGCGGCTGTCGGAGCCGACCTCGCTGCCCTGGGTGAGGGCCAGCCGGCGCCCGAACTGTCCCGCCTCGGGAGCGCTGCACAGGGTCGGATCGGTGGACGCCTCGTAGCACGGCGTCGTGCCCTGGAAGTCCCACTGCCCCACCTGTACGGGCTGGAGAATGCCGGGCTCGTTGAAGCCGCCGGAGGCCGGATCGTCGGCGCGCTGGCCGGTGAAGTCGTGCCCGACCAGCACCCGGTCGTAGGCCTGCACGTCGGCGATCTGCCCGACACCGGTATTACTCATCCCGCTGCCCCACTTGGCCCAGCCGACGTGGAATTTGCCGGTGGCGTTCCAGGTGGGTGTCCGAGTCGCGGTCCCGGCAAGCGTCCCGTTGACGTACAGGCGCATCTCACCCGACGTCGAGTCGTAGACGGCCGCGAGGTGGGTCCAGACATTCGGAGTAGCCGGGGCGAAGACGAACGAACCGGCAGTGCTGGTCCCGTCCGTGTTGTACATCGAGAAGCCCCACTGCTTGGTGCTCGGGACGTAGTAGAGGCTAAAACCGTTGGTCGTGACGCCGTCCTGCGAGACAACGCTCTTGCAGCACGCGGTGTCCGTCGCGGTGGCCCGCGCCCAGGCGGCAACGCTGAATGACGTGGTGGTGTTGACCACCGGTCCGCTCGTCTCAGCCTGGCTGCCGCTTCCGACCATGGTCGCGGTCTCGCCGCGGATCAGGCGCGCGTCCCTGCTCCAGGCGACGTTCTGCGCGGTCAGCGGGGTGTCACCGCCGAGGGTCGGCTGGGTGTCGGCCAAAGCCTGCGCCTGCGTCATCCCCGGATAGCTCTCCAGGCCCCAGCGCGCCACCGCCGGGGTCGGCCGATCCGCCTTGAACTCCACGGAGCTGTAACCGACGTTGCCGGCCATGTCCACTGCGGACACGTAGAGGATGTTGAGACCGTACTTGGGCACGACCAGCGACGCGCCGGCCCTCATGGAGCAGGACGGCTCGGCCGGCGGCCTCAGCGCACACGCCTTGACGGCGGTCACCTCGGTGGTCGCGGACGTCCAACCGTAGCGGAACTTCGTCACGGTCGTGTCGGATGAGCTGAGCGAGAAGGTCGCAACCGTGCCGGGAAGCGGGTTGGGGCTCGAGGTGAGCGACGCTGTCACCGGAGGGATGCCGGTGGCGACGGTGAACTCGCACCAGGCGGACCAGGCGCTGGTCTTGTCGTACGGCGACGGGTCGGTCGACTTGGCGCGGAACGCGTACGACTTGCCGTCGACCAGGCCGGAGAGCGGGAAGGTGGTGGAGCGGTCGCCGGCAGCCACGGACGCGCCGGCCGGCGGGGTCTTGCGCGGGGTTGAATCGTCGTACCCCCGGTCGGGGATCTCCAGCCACTCGTACGCGGTCGTCAGGGCCTGGGTGGTGTCGGCGTCGGGGAACTTCGCCGAGAAGGTCGGGGTCAGGGTGCCGATGCCGATGCGCTGCCCGCTCAGGCAGGCCACCCCGGACACCTGGAGGTTGTACGGGGCGCCGGGGATGGAGTCGAAGTCGACGACCAGCTTGGCGCTGTCGGGGAACCACTTCTTCCACCGGTCGGTGGTCGACTCGCCGGTGCCGTCGGTGGCGCTGCACGCACAGAACCCGAACGTGATGGTGCTCAGTTCGCTGGTGGCGTGGGTCTGGATGATGCTGGTGACCGCGGAGCCGGTGAAGTTGACCGTCATGTCCGGCTGCGGCGAGTCCGCGCAGCCCGAGCCCTCGTTGGCGTGCGACTGCGCGGTCGACCTCAGGCTGTTCAGCTTCGGCGCCCAGTTGGTGCGCGGCGTCGTGGCGATACCCGCCGAGTGGTACATGTAGGTCGGCGTGTTGTCGCAGGACCACGAGTGGTCCAGCTTCATCTGCACGTACGCCGACTCGATGTGCTTACCCTTCATCGACGACAACGGGAAATCGAAGTACGAGCGGTAGATCTTCCCGCTGTCCGGGTCCCTGCCGACGCGGGCCACTGACGTGTCGGTGTTGTTGGTGTTGTTGTTCGTCGCGTACGCCCACCGCGACTTGCCGGTGGACCAGGCGGGGTCGATGAACACCGGGAACGCCGACGACTTCGCCAGCAGGGCGGTGTCCGGCCGCAGCACCAGATCACCACCGGCCACCTCGACCCCGACCGCGGCGGTCTTCGCCACGTCACCCGGCGCGGCGGCCGTGGACCGGCCCGGCTGGCCACCACCCTGACCCGCACCGCTGGCCGCGGCCCGCGCCGCCGCCGACGGGGTGGTGTTCGAGTCCCACATCACCGCCGGCTCCGCCGACGCGAGCACGTCGGTACCGGCGACCGCGGACAGCCGTCCATCCAGGCCACGCACCACCCGGGCGTCACCACCCAGCTCGAACCGCAGCGCCCGCAACGCCGGATTCGCCGCCGCCTGCGCGGTCTTCACCGCGAACACATGCGTGAACCCGGTCCGCGTGGCCCGCAACACCAGATCGGTACCCGGCAACACCTCGGGGTACGTGGCGGAGTCGCCGTTGACCGTCGGCTTCGGCAACCCACCCGGCCACGACAACGTCAACGACTTGCCCTGCCGGACCAAGGTGACGGCCGGGCCCTTGCCACCGGCCGAGAACCGCACGTCCGCCACCGACGCCACCGGCCGCAACGACCCACCCGCACCCGCACGCAGCGACAGGTCCACATCCGCCCACGAACCATCCGCACGCCGAACCCGCTGCGGCACCACCGCCGACTCCGCCGTGAACCCACCCGACGGATTCGCGAACACCTGCGTCAACTCGGTGCGCGCCGACGCCACCTCGACCCGGTGGCCGGAGCGCTTCGCCTGCGCCGCGGCCGACGCGGCGTCCGGCGCAACCGTCGGAGTCGCTGAGGCAGAAGCAGGCGCCGCCGCCACGACCGGCGACGGCGCCACCAGAAGGGAACCCACGACCACAGCCGCAGCACCGGCGGCGACGACCCGGGAACGTCTCAGTAGGAAGGCAGGCAGCATCCAGCGGCCAGTCGCCATCTCAACCCCCGTGATTGGAAGATGTGAACCAGTCGCGCGAACTGTATGGCCTGCGGCAACACCTGTCTATATCCATCACGATCAGTGAGGAGGTAACGGACACCCACCACGCAAACGGATCGACGGGCAACTGCCCGTGACGCTCTTCAGCCGGGCCTCCGGTCCCGCCGCCGTGCGTCCGGTGCGACCCTCCGGATTCCCGGTCAGCTCCGGGTCACGGTGCCGGCCAGCAGTGCCGCCTCCCGCTCCGGGTCCAGGCCCACCGGTGCCCGCGCCGGCCGGCCCGCCCGCGCCGGCACCCGGCCCACCTCGCGTAGCCAGCGCCAGGTGTCCTCGACCGTCTCGGCCACCGGCCGGCAGACCAGCCCCGCCGCGTACGCCCGCTCGACGCCTCGCTCCTGCAACCAGCGGTACGGGTGCCCCTGCGGGACCCAGATCGGCAGGTCGTTCCACGGCTCCACCCCGGCCGCCAGGATCGGCTCCGGGTCCGTCCACCGCAGCGTCGCGGCCGACCCGGTCGCCGCGACCGCCGCGTCGAGCAGCTCGCCCATCGTCGCGTGCCCGGTCCGACTGATCACGTTGTACGCCCCGCCGACGCCCTCGCTTCCCCGGTCCAGCAGCCAGTTCGCCAGGTCCCGTACGTCGATGTACTGCAGCGGCAGGTCACGCGGCCCCGGGGCGAGCACCTCGCCGCCCCGGGCGACCCGGTGCAGCCACCAGGGGAGCCGGCCGATGTCCTCCCCCGGCCCGAGGATCAGCCCGGCCCGGACCAGCAGCGCCCGGTCGCCGTAGACCGCCGCCGCGGCCCGCTCCCCGCCCGCCTTGTTCCGCGGGTAGTCCCCGTCGCCCGCGTCCGCCTCGGCGTCGACCGTCGGTGCCTCCTCCCCCACACCTGAGGCCACCGGTTCGGCATACACCGAACCGCTGGAGACGTAGACGTAGTGCGGCACCGCGTCGACGAGGGTCCGGGCGGCGTCCCGCACCGCCCGGGGCGCCCCATCCCAGGTGTCCACCACCAGGTCCCACTCGCCGCCGCTGAGCGCCGCCAGCCCGTCCGGCGCCGTCCGGTCCCCCCGCAACCGGTGCACGCCCGCCGGCACCTCCCCGTGCATCCCCCGGTTGAACACCGTCACGGACCAGCCCCGACGCACCGCCTCCCGCACCGTGGCCCCACCGACGAATCCCGTCCCGCCAAGCATCAGCAGTCTCATGCGTCCCACCCTGCCCGCCGCCATCCGCTTCCAGGAGCCCTGTTCACCGGGAGCGGATCTGCCGTGGGCAGAAGCAGTTCGCTGATTCGCCCCGCGCGGTGTTCGCGGGGTCCGTGGTCTACGGATGCCGACTCCCGAGTGGATCCCGCGGGGTCACGGTCCGTGGTGGTCGCCCTGTCGGGTGTGGCCCGCCGTGCCCGGCTCCGGGCGGTCAGGCTTGCTCCCTGCGTTGTGCGTGCGTTGTCCGGTTGTCGCATCGCGTTGCCTCGATGGGTGGAACGTCATGGAGGTCTCCGGGCTCCGGAGACGTCCATGACGTTCCACTGACCGCGCCCGGGCGCTGGCCTGAGCGTGCCGAGTGGGTGGTGTGTCCGGTTTGTGGGTGTGGTTGGCGGCATCCGCAGGCCGGAATGGTGGGCGGCCGGGGGTCGTTGAACACGGGTGAACGGCCGAGGAAGACCGCCCCGCGCGGCGGGGTGCAGGGCCCGGAATGATGCTGGGTCGCCGGTCGTTACACATGGTCCCGGCGCCGCGAAGAGGCCAAGCCCCGCGAGCCGGATCCCCCCAAGACTTTCCCCCTTTTTCGAGCGCCTGACGGTGCTTGCGCACACCGCGAAGCCGACCCCCATCGGCGCGTGTGTGCGCCAACCCCCGAACGGAGCTTTCCCATGAACACGATCTTCCGTAAGAGCGTTCTTGGTGTTGCTGGCCTGGCCTTCACCGGTGGTGTGTTCGCCGGTCCGATCGCCGCTCACGCCGACGCCCGCCCCGTCGAGGGCAAGCCCGTCGCGGTGGCCGTGCAGGCTGACAAGCCGGACGCCAGCAAGCTGATCCCGCATGGTGTGCAGGGCGCGCAGTCGCGGATCGACCTGAACGACGAGCAGGTCGCGAATGTGAAGGCGATCATCGCCGCGACGAAGAAGGCGGGTCTGCCGGAGCGGGCCGCGGTGATCTCGATCGCCACCAGCCTGCAGGAGTCGAAGCTGGAGAACCTGGGCCACCTCGGCGACAAGAACGACCATGACTCGCTGGGCCTGTTCCAGCAGCGGCCGTCCTCGGGTTGGGGTTCGCCGGAGCAGATCACTGACCCGGAGTACGCGACCCTGGCGTTTCTGAAGGGTCTGAAGCAGGTCGACGGGTGGCAGGACATGCCGCTGACCGAGGCCGCCCAGACCGTGCAGGTCTCGGCGTACCCGGACGCTTACGCCCAGTGGGAGCAGCAGGCCGCCGACATCGTCGCCCAGCACTGGAACAGCTGACCCACCCACAGCACACGAAAGCCGCTGGCCGGCACCCCGAGACAGGGGTGCCGGCCAGCGGCGTATCCGCCCGAGTCAACGACGACGAAGGCTCGTCACTCAAGAGTGACGAGCCTTCGCGCGGATATCTGGTGGGCGATACTGGGTTTGAACCAGTGACCTCTTCCGTGTCAAGGAAGCGCGCTCCCACTGCGCCAATCGCCCGAGCGACCGCCGGGTCGGAACACCGGCCACGGTCCCCCGCGAGGGGCGGATCGCGAGCGGACGACGGGATTCGAACCCGCGACCCTCACCTTGGCAAGGTGATGCGCTACCAGCTGCGCTACGTCCGCGTTGTCGCCGGCTCGCGTCGGCGACGGGGAGAACTGTACCCGATGACAAGATCGTCGGTCGAACCGACCCACGGGCTGTCCGCCCGCCCCGGCAACCACCTGCGGTTGGGCCGGTGACCGGCTGGGTACTGACTTCCATCGACAGCACACCACGTCCCCTGAAGGAGGCTGTCGTGGGAATCGGTACCAGCATCTTCCTGATCGCGGTCGGCGCCATCCTCACCTTCGCGCTGAACGCCCACATCGGCGGGGTCAGCCTGGACGTCGTCGGCTGGATCCTGATGGCGGCCGGCGTACTCGGCCTGATCATGACCACGCTGGTCTGGGGCCGCCGCCGCGAGGTGGTCACCACCACCGAACCGACGGAGTACCGGCGGGTCGAGGAGCGACGGGACGTCGCCCCGCCGCTCTGATCCGGCAGTGCCCGGGGCCGACGGAGCTGATCGGTCCCGCCGGTACGGGAACGGGGGTGCCGTCGGGCGCCCCCGTTCCCGTACCGGTCAGCGGCGCATCAGTTCGTTGAGCGCGCCGTAGTCGACGCCGTCGGCCAGCGCGCCGTACGTGCCGGCGCCGAACGCCTCCTCGGCGGCCCGGCGGGCCACCGCGTACGCGGCCTCGGCAACCGCGGAGCCGAGGCTGACCCGGGCCACCCCGAGCTTCGCCAGCTCCGGCACCGACGGGGCGCCCGGTCCGGCCAGGACGTTGAGCGGGGCCGGGATCGCCTCGACCAGGGCGTTCACCGTCTCCGGGTCGACCGTGCCGGGCACGAACACCCCGTCGGCCCCGGCCGCCAGGTACGCCTCGGCCCGCGCCACCGTCTCGCCGATCCCGCCGACGCCCCGCAGGAACGTGTCGACGCGGGCATTGACGTACAGCGGGATGCCGGCCCGGTCCGCGGCGGACCTGACGGCGGCCAGGCGGGCGCACTGCTCCTCGACCGGGCGCAGCGGCGTCTCCCCGCCGTGCCGGGCGTCCTCGACGTTCACACCGACGGCGCCCGCCGCGAGCACCGCGGCGACCGTGGTGGCGACCTCGTCGGCGGTGTCGCCGTACCCGGACTCGATGTCGGCGGTGACCGGCAGCGGCACCGCCGCGGCGACCCGCCGGACCAGGTCGACGGCGGCCTCGCGGCCGAGCGCGTCCCCGTCCGGGGCGCCGAGGCTCCAGGCGACGCCCGCGCTGGTGGTGGCGACGGCGCGGGCGCCGGCGGCGGCGACGATCCGGGCGCTCGCCGCGTCCCAGGCGTTGACCAGGACCAGCGGCTCGCCGGGGACGTGCAGGGAACGGAAGTGCAGGGCTCGGGTGTGGTGATCGTTCACCCGGCCAGTCTGGGACGGCGCGGCCCGCCGCCGTATTGTTTCAGTCCCAGATGAAACGAAGGGGGCGGCGTGGTCGCGATCGGGCTGTCGGCGGGTGCCGTGGCGCGGGTCCGCTTCGCGCTCTCCTGCCTGTGGGAGGTGATCGCCGGGGTGCGGGTGCTGCGCGATCCGGGCCAGCACGCCATCCACCTGCCCTGGGCCAACCGGGTACGACCGCGGCTGGCCGGGGCGGGCCTGCTCGACCCGGACGCCGGGCTGCTCTGGCAGCTCGTCCCGCCCGCGCCGGGGTACCTGGCCGACTTCCTCACCCCGCCGCCGGTCGGCCTGACCCCCGACCTCGGGCAGGAGCTGGCCGCCCTGCGCGCCACCCCGCCCGACACGGTCCGCGCCCACCTGGACCTCTATCCCGGTCCCCGGCCGTCGGCGCTGGCCGCCCTGTACGCCGACCCCGAGGCCGGACTGCGCCGGCTCGCCGGGGAGATCGAGACGTACTGGCGGCTGGCCCTGGCCGGCGACTGGCCACGGATCCGGGCGGTGCTCGACGCGGAGGTGTTCCACCGGGCCCGGCGGCTGGCCGAGGACGGCGCGGCCGGGCTGCTCAACGACCTGCACGAGCGGGTCCGGTGGGAAGGCGACGCGCTGCTGATCAACCAACGGCACTGCGCGGCCCCGGACGTGCCGGACGGCGCCGGGCTGGTCCTGGTGCCCTCGGTCTTCGTCTGGCCGTCGGTGCTGAGCATCGCGGCCGGGGACGTGTCGCAGCTGGCGTACCCGGCCCGGGGCGCCGGGGCGCTGTGGGAGTGCCCGACGACCGCGCCGGACGCTCTGGGTGCGGTGCTCGGCCGGGGCCGGGCGCGGCTGCTGGCCGAACTGGACGCGCCCCGCTCGACCACCGAGCTGGCCCGCCGGACCGGCCTGTCCCCCGCCGGGGTGTCGCAGCACCTCACCACGCTGCGGGCGGCCGGGCTGGTGGTGACCCACCGGCAGGGCCGGTCGCTGCTGAGCAGCCGGACGGCCGTCGCGGAGGCGCTGCTCAGCGCCTCGGCGTGAGCCGCCGACGGGTGGGAGAAACAGAATGGCTCGTCACCGGTGTCCGGTGACGAGCCGTCTGCTCATCGGTACTGGTGGGCGATACTGGGTTTGAACCAGTGACCTCTTCCGTGTCAAGGAAGCGCGCTCCCACTGCGCCAATCGCCCTCGTCTACTGCCGAGGTGGAGACGGGATTTGAACCCGTGTACACGGCTTTGCAGGCCGTTGCCTCGCCTCTCGGCCACTCCACCGAGGTTGCCCCCGACATGCGTGGCGGCATCTCCGAGCGGACGACGGGACTCGAACCCGCGACCCTCACCTTGGCAAGGTGATGCGCTACCAACTGCGCTACGTCCGCGTGCCCCCGGTGTTTCCCGGTGACGGATGAGAACTTTAGCCGAGCCCGGGAAGGGTTGCCAAATCGGGGTGCCTTCCGGGCGCGTCCGGGTGACCCATGACCCGCCTCCCAGAGCTTCCTAGGAGCCTGGGCGGATGGTCCGCGCCCGATCGCGGGCCGGTGGGCTGGGAAAACGCCCGCGACCCGCCGGTCGGGCAACTGTCCGGGATCCGACTGTAGCCCGCCCGACCGACCGCATCGGTAACTCCTCGTGGTCACTCGGATGGGCTACGGTAACGGGCGTGACGAGACGCGCCGCCGAGATCCGCCTGGATGCCCTGCTTCGCACGGCCTGTGACGTGATCGCGGAACGGGGACTCGCCAACACCCGCACGGCCGACGTGGCGGAGGCCGCCGGGGTCAGCCAGGCCCTGGTCTTCTACCACTTCGCCACCAAGGACCGGATGCTCGCGCAGGCCTTCGCGTACGCCGTCGAGCAGGACCTGGCCAAGCTCGACGCGGTGGTCCGCTCCTCGGCCCCGCCGCTGGCGAAGCTGCGCCGGATGCTCCGGCTCTACGCCCCGACCGGCCGGAGCACCTCCTGGTCCATGTGGATCGACGGCTGGGCCGAGTCGCTCCGGACCCCGGAGCTGGAGAAGGTCTCCCGCCGGCTCGACCTGCGCTGGCGGCAGGACCTCGCCGCGGTGATCGCCGACGGGGTGGCCGAGGGGACCTTCGACTGCCCCGACCCGGCGGGCGCGGCGTGGCGGATCAGCGCGGTGATGGACGGCCTCGCGGTGCAGCTCGCGGTGCACGAGCGGGTGATCACCCGGCGGCAGATCGCCGAGTGGATCCGGCTGGTGGCCGCCCGGGAGCTGGGCCTGGAGCCGGCCGCGCTGGACTGATCCGGACCGGAAGGGCGGTTCTCAGCCCGCGTACCCCTCGGTGGTGGCCGCCCGGCGACGGCGCTGGCGCTCCCGCAGCCGGTCCCGGGCCGGCGGGTGGACGTTGGCCAGTTCGAGGTCGCCACCGTAGTGGGCGAGCACCCGGTGGTCCATGACCCGCCGCCACAGCGGCGGCACCAGGGCGGTGACCACCATGCTGGCGTAGCCGGCGGGCAGCTGCGGCGAGGAGTCGAAGCTGCGCAGCGTCTGGTAGCGGCGCAGCGGGTTGGCGTGGTGGTCGCTGTGCCGCTGGAGCTGGAAGAGGAAGACGTTGGTGACGATCCGATCGCTGTTCCAGCTGTGCCGCGGGTCGACCTTCTCGTAGCGGCCGGCGGCGGTGCGCTGCCGGGCCAGCCCGTAGTGCTCCAGGTAGTTGACCACCTCGAGCAGGGAGAAGCCGACCACGGCCTGGAGCGCGAGGAAGACCAGCACGCCGGGGCCGAAGGCGACCGCGAGGACCGCGTAGAGCAGCACGGTCATCGCCCAGGCGTTCAGCACGTCGTTGCGCCAGGTCCACGGGGTACGGCCGCGCAGCCGGAACCGCCCGGTCTCCAGCCGCCACGCCGAGCGCAGGCTGCCCCAGACCGTACGCGGCCAGAAGGCCCAGAAGCTCTCCCCCAGCCGGGAACTGGCCGGGTCCTCCGGGGTGGCGACGCGGGTGTGGTGCCCCCGGTTGTGCTCGACGTAGAAGTGCCCGTACGCGGTCGGCGCGAGCGCGATCTTGGACAGCCAGCGCTCCGCCGTCTCGCGCTTGTGGCCCAGTTCGTGGGCGGTGTTGATGGCGATACCGTCGACCACTCCGACGGTGGCGACCAGACCGGCGGCGGCCACCCAGGACAGGTCGTTCCCGGCCCACACCGCGCAGCAGAGCACCAGGGCCGCGTACTGGGCGGGCAGCCAGAGGTAGGTGAGCCAGCGGTAGTAGCCGTCCGCCTGGAGCGCGGGCACCACCTCCTCCGGCGGGTTCTCCCGGTTGTCCCCGATGAGCAGGTCGACCACCGGGATCACGCCGAAGACCACCACCGGGGTGAGCCACCAGGCCCAGGTGGCGCCGGTGGCGTGCCAGACCGCCCAGGCGATGAAGGGCAGCACGGGGACGAGCAGGGCGAGCGGCCAGAGCGGTTTGCGGGTGTCCCGCCAGGGTGTCGTGTCGGTACGCATCGTCAGCCTCCGATCCGTTGACTCGTGTCCCGACTGTGGCAGCCGTCACCCGGTTTTACAAGAGGAGACCTTTTGTAAAGTGCCTCGAGGCTCGGACAGACCACGGGGCCGGGAGGTCGCCCTCCCGGCCCCGATCGGCGCGGTACCCCCTACCGCCACCGCTTCCGGGCGCCCGGCCGCTCGAAGGCCAGGCGCGGGTCCTCCTCCACCTCGGCCGGGCGCAGCAGGCGCCGCATCCGCAGCAGCAGCCCGGCGCCGAGGAAGAGCAGCAGGCCACCGAGGAGGAAGGCCCCCTGGACCACGCCGAACCCGCCCGCGGCGGAGACCGGCCGGCCCGCCGCGCCGGGCGGCGGCAGCTCGGCCACCGCCTCGTCGGTCGGGGTGGCCTCCGCCGGGTCCCCGGTCGCCGGTTCCTCCGTCGCCGGGTCGGTCGGCTCGGCGGTGCTCCCCGTCGGCTCCGGCGCCGCCCCGGTCGGCGCGACCTCGGCGTCCTCCCCCACCACCTGCCGGGTGGCGGTCTGCCGGGCCAGCAGGCGCAGGCTCTGGTCGTACGCCTCCGCGGCGAAGCTCACCCGGCCCCGGGTGACGTCCTCGGCGAAGGCCACCCGGTACCGGGCGGTGACCGTACGGCCCGGGCAGAGCAGGCCCGGATCCAGCTCGCGGTCGGTCAGCCGGGCCACGTCCCCCTCGGTGCGGATCTCCAGGGGAAAGGAGCCGTCGTCCTCCACCCGGTCCACCTTCACCTGGTCCAGCCGCAGGCCCCGCACCTCCAGCAGCATCGACCAGCGCACCTTCACACAGCCGCCGCCGTCGGACCGGGACACCACCGCGGAGAGCGTCTCCACCCGGTCGCCGGCGGTGAACTCGTCCGGCAGTCCACTCAGCTCGGTGGAGAACGGGGCCGCCGCCCGGGCCGGCACGGCCGCGCCGAGGCCCGCCCCGAACAGGCAGCTCAGCACCACCCCGATCCGCAGCACGTACCGCCACACGCCCACCACCGCCTCGCCCTCCCGCCGGTCGCGTCCACCCGAGACGCTATGAGCGCCACCGGCGGGCCGGTAGACGGGCGTGTTCGCACGCACCGCCAACTGCGGGGGGCGGTATCACCGACCGTGGTGAACCGGTCACGCCCGCCCCGCGACACGCCCGGGATCCGGCCGTACGACAGAATCACCGGGTGTCCGACCTGTCCGCGGCCTTCGTCCGACTGCATGCCCGGCTCGCCCCGGTCGCCTTCGTTCCCGAGGTGCGGCTGCACCAGGCCGACGAGCCGATCGGCCTGTGGGAACTGACCGAGGGCGAGTTCCGCAGCGCCCAGCCGCCGCCGTTCTGGGCGTTCGCCTGGGCCGGCGGGCAGGCGCTGGCCCGCTACGTCACCGACCATCCCGAGCTGGTCGCCGGCCGGCGGGTGCTCGACCTCGCCTCCGGCTCCGGGCTGGTCGCCATCGCCGCCGCCCGCGCCGGCGCGAGCGCCGTCCGCGCTGTCGAGGTGGACGAGCGGGCCGTCGCCGCCGTCGCGCTCAACGCCGAGGCCAACGGGGTACGCGTGGCCGCCGAACTCGGCGACATCCTCGACGGCGACGCCGGGGACGCCGAGGTGGTGCTCGCCGGGGACGTCTTCTACAGCGAGGCGATGGCCCGGCGGATGCTGCGCTTCCTGCTCCGGGCCGCCCGGTCCGGGGCCCGGGTGCTGGTCGGCGACCCCGGTCGGGCGTTCCTGCCCCGCGAGCGCTTCCACGAGCTGGCCGCCTACGACGTGCCGGTGACCGAGGCGCTGGAGAGCGTACGGGTGAAGCGCACCACCGTGTGGGAGCTGGACCCGGCTCCGCCGGGAGCCGCCCGCTAGCGTGTCGAGGTGCTGTTCCGGGGCTGGGGGGAGTCCGTCGACGGGCCGTGGCCGGACGCCGCGACCGTGGTCGACCACGTCGGCGTGCCGCACCTGGTGGTGACCCGGCACGCCCTGGTCCGGCGGCTGCTCACCGATCCGGAGACGTTCCGGCCCGACAACGCCCTCGACGCGGTGACCCCGATCCCGGTGGCCGCCCTGCGGGTCCTGGCCGGGCACCGGTTCCGGCTGCCCCCGACCCTGGCCAACAACTCGTCGGCCAGCCACCCGGAGATCCGGGGGATCGTCGCCGACGCCCTGCACCCGGACCGGGTGGCCGCGCAGCAGCCCTGGCTGACCGATCTGGTCCGGCACCGGGTGGCCCGGCTGGCCGCCGCCCTCGACGCCGGCGAGCCGGTCGACCTGTACGCAGAACTCGCCGCCGACCTGCCGCTGCTGGTGCTGGCCCGGTTGGTCGAGCTGCCGGACGCCCCGGTCGGCGCGGTCAAGGACTTCGCCCGGGCCGCGCTGGAGCTGTTCTGGGCCCCGCTCGACGAGGCACGGCAGCTCGCCCTGGCCGCCGAGGTGGGGCGGTTCCACACCGTGCTGCGCGCCTTCGCCGCGACCGGCGGCGGGCTGGCCGCCCGGCTGCGCGACGCCGGGCACTCGCCCGACGTGGTGGTCGGTGCGCTCTTCTTCCTGCTGGTCGCCGGCCAGGAGACCACCTCGCAGTTCCTCACCCTGCTGCTGCACCGCCTCACCGGCGAACCGGAGGTCCGGGCCGGGCTGGGTCGTGGCGAGGTCGCGGTCGCCGACGTGGTCGAGGAGGGGCTGCGGCTGGAGCCGCCGATCGTCACCTGGCGGCGGGTCGCCGCGGTCGACACCACCCTGGGCGACGTCGCGGTCCCGGCCGGCACCAGCATCGTGGCGTGGCTGGCCCGGGCCGGCCGCGACGCGACGGTGGTCGCCGCGCCGGACGAGTTCCGGCCGGGGCAGCGCGGCTCCCGCCGGCACCTGGCCTTCGGGGCGGGGGCGCACCGGTGCGTGGGGGCGCAACTGGCCCGGATGGAGGCGGCGGTGGTGGTCGCCGAGGCGACGTCGCTGCTCGACGGGGTGACCGTCGTGCGCCCACCCTGGTGCCCGGACAACCTGACCTTCCGGATGCCGGACGCGTTCGTGGTCCGCCGGGCCTGACGGCCACCGGGGCCGGGCGTCTTCCCGAGCCACGCCGCACACCCGCCGACATCCCGAGCGACGCCACGGCAGACAGGTCCCGCGTGCCTTTGGAGCTGATGTCGCAGACGACTCACCGGTGCAGGAGGCGCGGGCCGGTAGTCAGACATCCCCGACAAGTCGGCGGAACGCGAGTCCTCCGGGCCGGCGCGCTGATATCGCATCCGACTCAGCTCGACAGCAAGGCAGAGGTGGGCGGCCAGCGCGCGGGATCCGCGCAGCCCGGCCGGGCCGGCTGATGTCGTATCCGACTCGGCTCCAGAGCACGGTCAGGGTGACCCGCCGGCGGCGGCGGTCCAGAGACGGCCCGGCCGACCTGACCAAAGTCAGGGTGGAGCGTCGCCGATCGACGGCAGTGCGAAGGCCCTCCCGCTGCCTACCGTCGGCGCATGATCACACTTCGTGGGTTGACGAAACGGTTCGGGACGGCGACCGCGGTCGACGACCTGACCGTCGACATCGGACCGGGGCAGGTCACCGGCTTCCTCGGCCCCAACGGCGCGGGCAAGTCCACCACCATGCGGATGGTGCTCGGGCTGGACCGGCCGACCGCCGGCCGGGCCCTGGTCAACGGCCGGTCGTACCGGGAGCTGCGGCACCCGCTGCACGAGGTCGGCGCGCTGCTCGACGCGACCGGCGTGCATCCGACCCGCTCCGGCCGGGCGCACCTGTGGGCGATGGCCCGCAGCAACGGCATCCCGGCCCGCCGGGTGGACGAGGTGCTCGACCTGGTCGGCCTGGACGGGCGGGCCGCCGCCAAGCCGGGCCGCGCGCTGTCGCTGGGCATGGGCCAGCGACTCGGCATCGCCGGCGCGCTGCTCGGCGACCCGCCGGTGCTGCTCCTGGACGAGCCGGTCAACGGCCTCGACCCGGACGGGGTGCGGTGGATCCGCCGGTTCACCCGGAGTCTCGCCGACGAGGGCCGGACCGTGCTGATCTCCAGCCATCTGATGAGCGAGATGCAGCAGACCGCCGACCGGGTGGTGGTGCTCGGCCGGGGCCGGCTGATCGCCGACGCGCCGCTCGCCGAGCTGATCGCCGCCCGGCCGGCCGCCTCCGTCCGGGTCCGCGGCCCCGAGCCGGCCGGCCTGGCCGCGCTGGGCGCGCGGCTGGCCGCCGAGGGGGCCAACGTGGCGCCGGACGGCGACGGGCTGACCGTCCGCGGCGCCCCCGCCGCCCGGGTCGGCGACCTGGCGTACGAGCTGGGGGTGCGGGTGCACGAGCTGACCCCGGTGGCCGCCTCGCTGGAGGAGGCGTTCCTGGAGCTCACCGCCGGCAGCGTGGAGTACGCCGCCGACCCGACCGGACAGGGGACCCGATGACCACCGCCATCCCGGCCCGACCCGCACCCACCACCGGCCCCTTCGTCGGGGCGGTGGCCGCCGAATGGACCAAGCTCTGGTCGGTCCGATCCACCTGGTGGACGGTGCTGGCGGCGGCGCTCACCATGGCCGCCACCGCCGCCCAGCTCGCCATCTACGCGGTCAACGCGAACACCGACGACGACCCTGCGGTCGGCCCGGGGATTCTCGGGGTCGGCGAGATCGTCACCGGCTCGCTGGAACTCACCCAGTACGTCGTGCTCGCCCTCGGCCTGTTCGCGATCAGCAGCGAGTACGCCACCGGCACCATCCGCACCACGCTGCGCTGCACCCCGTCGCGGAGCCGGGTGCTGCTGGCCAAGGCCGTCGTGGTCGGCGCGGTGACGTTCCTGGTCGGGCTGCTGCTCGGCGGGATCGGCGCGGTGGTCGCCCGGCCGGTGCTCGGCGAGTGGGGACGCGCCCCGCTGGGCGGGACGGTGGGCGATGTGCTCGCCTCGGCCACGTACCTGGCCCTGGTGGGAGTGCTGGCGCTGGGCCTGGCGGCGGCGTTGCGCGGCGCGGTGCTCACCCTGACCGTGCTCTTCGCCCTGCTGATGATCGTGCCGCTGTCGTTGCAGGAGCCGGGCATCACCGTGCTCACCCGGATCGCCGACGGGTTCCCCGGCGTGGCCGGCAACCACTTCCTGGCCGGGGAGAGCGACCCGTACCCGGCGGTGGTCGGGCTGCTGCTGCTCGCCGGCTGGGCGGCCGCCGCGCTGGCCGTCGGCCGCTGGGCGCTGGCCCGGCGCGACGCGTGACCGGGGCGGGGCTGGTCAGCCGGTCGGCGGGACCAGCCCCGCCTCGTACGCCAGGATCGCCGCCTGCACCCGGTTGCGCACGTCGAGCCGGGTGAAGATGCTGGTCAGGTAGCTCTTCACGGTGCCCTCGACGAGGTGCAGGCGGCGGGCGATCTCGGCGTTGGACAGTCCCGCCCCGACCAGCGCCAGCACCTCCCGTTCCCGGTCGGTGAGCCCGGCCAGCCGGTCCCGGGCGTACGGGGTCCGGGCCATCCGGCCGCTGCTCAGCTCGATCACCCGGCGCGCCACCCGGGGCGACAGGTACGCCCCGCCGTCGGCGACCGCCCGGATCCCGGCGAGCAGTTCCCGGGGATCGCCCGACTTGAGCAGGAAGCCGCTCGCCCCGTGGCCCAGCGCCCGGGCGATCAGGTCGTCCTCGCCGAACGTGGTGAGCATCACCGTGGCGGTCTCCGGCACCAGGCGACGGATCTCCGCCGCCGCGCTGAGCCCGTCCCACCGGGGCATCCGGATGTCCAGCAGCGCCACCCGGGGCCGGTGGGCGCGGACCAGCTCGACGGCGGCGCGGCCGTCCCCGGCCTCGCCGACCACCTCGATCCCCGGGTCGGCGGCCAGGATGGCCCGTACCCCGGCACGGACCATCGCCTCGTCGTCGGCGAGCACCACCGGCAGGGGGTGCTCGTGGTCGTCGGTCACCGCGTGATCCGCTCCTTGCTGACCAGTCGGCCGTCGGAGAAGCAGAGCCGCCAGGTCGGCTCCGCGAAGGGGAAGTTGCCGTCGGTGTAGTACTCGCAGCCGGCCGGGGCGTCGGCGGTCGGCGGGTCCGCCTGCCGCTCGGGCAGCCCGAGGCCGTCCCGGGGGTCGCCGAGACGCAACCGCTCGTACCCGGTCCGGTCGAGCACCGCGCCCGCGGTGGCCAGCGGGTAGTAGACCAGGGCGAGCACCAGGGCGAGGACGGCCGGGGCACCGAACGCGACCAGCAGGCTGCGCCGCACCCGCCGCCGGGCGTCCCGCAGCCGTCGCGCCGCCTCGGCGGGCCGGTCGCCGGCCGGCGACGCTCCACCCGGCCCGGGGTCCTTGCCCGGCCAGGTCAGCGACACTCCATCCGGCATGGGCCGGTCGGCCTGCTCGACCGCCGCGTCGGCGGCCAGCGGCAGGCGTGCCGAGACCACGAAACCACCGGCCCGGGGTCCGGCGTCGAACACGCCGCCGGCGAGGCGGACCCGCTCGCGCAGGGCGAGCAGCCCGGAACCGTGCGACGCCGGCCCCGGCAGCGGTCCGGCCGGGGCCGGGCCGTTCACCACGCTGACCGCCACCTCGCCGCCGGCCCGGTCGACGGTGACCGTCACCGGGGCGTCGGGGGCGTACCGGGCGGCGTTGGTCAGCGCCTCCCGCACCACCCGGTGCACGGCGTGCGCGGTGAGCGGGGGCAGGTCCGCCTTGTCCGGCCCGGCCCGCAGCTCGACCGCCATCCCGGCGTCCCGGGCCCCGTCGACCAGCTCCGCCACGCTCTCGTCGGCCGGTCGCAGGGAGCCCGGCCGCTCCTCGCGGAGCACGCCGATGATGTCGTGGAGTCGTTCGGTGGCGGTGGCCACGCTGGCCCGCAACTCGCCGGCCGCGGCCCGGTGGGCGGGGGCCAGATCGGCGGCCAGCTCCAACGCGGCGGCACGCAACGCGATCAGGCTCAGGTCGTGGCCGAGCGAGTCGTGCATCTCCTGCGCGATCCCGGCCCGCTCCCGCAACCGGACCCGGTCCACGGCGGCCCGCCGCTCCCGCTCCTCCGCCTCGGCGTGCCGCCGTCCCGCCTCGGCCAGGGCCCGCTGCTGCCGGCGGAGCCGGCCGAGCAGCCACGGGAAGACCCCGGCGAAGAGCAGCACCGAGGCGAGCAGGAACCAGGTCCCCGGCCCGGTGCCGAGCAGGCCGAGGTTGAGCGCGGTCCCGGCGACCGCGATCACGCCGAAGAGCACCGCCACCCGCCCGGCGCCGGCGCTGCGCCGCCCGGCGAGGTAGCTGAACACCGGGATCGCGAAGACGAAGTTGCCGTCCAGCAGCGAACCGAACACCACCGCCACCAGCGCCGCGAGCGGCGCCCGGCGGGCGACCGCCACCGCGAGGGCGAGCAGCGCCAGCGACCCGACCAGCAGCGGCACCGCGTACGGCGGCCAGGGCGGGGTGAGCCCGGCGTACGCCACCGGCGCGGAGACCGCGGCCCACAGCAGCACGTCGCCGAGGTGTCGCCGGCCCGTCGGCGGATCGTCGGATGCCACGGCGGTCACGCTACCGACACCCGTTCGGGCCGGACACCGACGAAAGTCAGGTGCTCAGCTGGCGTCCTCGGCCCAGGCGCGCCAGTCGTCCAGCACGCCGTAGAGGGCCGGGGTGAGCCAGCCGGGAGCGGAGCGGCGGAACACGCCCGGGTCCATCGCGCCGGCCCCCGTCGGCACCGCGCCGAGCAGGTTCGGCACCAGGTCGGACAGGTTGAGCCAGTGCACCAGCTCCGGCTCGGCGGGCCAGGCGCCGATGACCACGCCCGCCGGGATCGCCCGGCGGTCCAGCGCCTCCAGGGTGAGCGCGGTGTGGTTGAGCGTGCCGAGGCCGGCCCGGGCCACCACCACCGCCGGCGCGCCCAGCGCCACCGCCAGGTCGGCCACCGTCCAGGGCTCGCCCGACGGCCGCAGCCCCATCGGTACGAGCAGCCCGCCGGCCCCCTCGACGAGCACCAGGTCGTGCTTGTCGCTCTCCTCGCGGATCGCGTCGACGGCGGTGTAGAGCTCCAGCGGTTCCAGCTCGGCCACCCGGGCCGCGGCCAGCGGGGCGAGCGGGTCCGGGTAGCTGGCCAGGGTCCGGCCGGTGAGCGGGGCGGCCAGCCGGGTCACCGAGTCGACGTCGCCGGGCTCGCCGGTGGCCGTACCGGTCTGGCCCGGCTTGACCACCGCGACCCGCAGCCCGGCGGCCTGCGCCGCCGCCGCGATCGCCGCGGTCACCACCGTCTTGCCCACCTCGGTGTCCGTGCCGGTCACCAGCACCGGCCCGGTCCAGCCGTTGCCGTTGCTCATGGTGCACACCCCGCAATCACGTCGAGGGCCCGCTCGAAGTCCTGCCGGGCCACCCCGGCGCTGATGGTCAGCCGGAGCCGGGAGCGGCTGTCCGGGGTGGACGGCGGCCGGAAGCAGCCCACCGCGACACCCCGGTCCCGGCAGTCGGCCGCCCAGGCGGTCGCCGCCTCCGGGCCGGGGGCGGTGACCGATACCACCGCCGCGTCGGGGGCGGAGACCGCCAGCCCGGCGGCGCCGAGCCGGCGGACCGCGAGGGCGGCCCGCTCGGCCAGTTCCGCGCGCAGCGCGTCGCCGGACCGGGCCAGCCGCACCGCGGCCAGCACACCGGCCGCCACCGCGGGCGGCGGGGCGGTGTCGAAGATGAACGTCCGTCCGGTCTCCACCAGGTGCCGGACGAACTCGGCCGGCCCGGCCACCACGCCGCCGGCCCCGCCGAGCGCCTTGGAGAGGGTGGCCGTGACCACCACGTCCGGCTCGCCGGCCAGCCCGGCGGCGGCCACCCCGCCGGCTCCGGCGGGGCCGGTGACGCCGAGCGCGTGCGCGTCGTCGACCAGCAGCAACGCCCCGTACCGGCGGGCCACGGCGTGCAGCTCGGCGAGGGGGGCGAGGTCGCCGTCGACGGAGAAGACCGACTCGGTGACCACCACCGCGGGCCGGCCGGGCGCGGCGGCGAGCGCGGCGGCCACCGCGTCGACGTCGGCGTGCGGGGTGACCACGGTCTCCGCGCCGGAGATCCGGCAGCCGTCGATCAGCGAGGCGTGGTTGTGGGCGTCGGAGACGAGCAGCGTACGCGGCCGCACCAGGCCCCGGACGGCGGCCAGGTTGGCCAGGTAGCCGGAGGAGAAGACCAGCGCCCGGTCGGTGCCGAGCCAGTCCGCGAGGGCGTCCTCCAGGGCGTGGTGCGCGTCGGTGGAGCCACGCACGAGCCGCGACCCGGTCGCGCCCAGCCCGTACGCCGACAGTGCCCGCGCGGCGGCGGCGGTGACCTCCGGGTGGGTGGCCAGGCCGAGGTAGTCGTTGCCGGCCAGGTCGACCACGGCGTCGCCGGCCGCACGCGGATGCAGCGTGCGGGTGAGCCCCGCCTTCGCCCGCAGCTCGGCGCGGCGGTCCAGGGCCGCCAGCCAGTCCGCCACCGTCACGTACCTCTCCGCCGATCGTCGCCCCGCAGGGCACTTCCGCCGGGCGAAGTTACCACCCGGCGGACGGGCCCCGGCGTGGCGCGGGCCGGCTCGCCGGGGTGGCCGGACCGCTGGTCGGGGCCGGCTCGGGGGGCCGGACGCGGCCGTTCCGGGCCGCCGCGGCGGCCTTGTAGGGTACGAGCCATGCCAGAGATCCTCGACCAGGCCCGGACCCAGGTGCTGGAGAACGGCGTCGGCCTCGACGAGGCCGGTGTCCTCGCCGTGCTGAACCTGCCCGACGAAGACGTCCCCGCCGCCCTGCAGCTCGCCCACGAGGTACGGATGCGCTGGTGCGGCCCGGAGGTCGAGGTCGAGGGCATCGTGTCGCTGAAGACCGGGGGCTGCCCGGAGGACTGCCACTTCTGCTCGCAGTCCGGCCTGTTCACCTCGCCGGTCCGCTCGGTCTGGCTGGACATCCCCGCGCTGGTCGAGGCGGCGAAGCAGACCGCGGCGACCGGGGCGACCGAGTTCTGCATCGTGGCCGCCGTACGCGGCCCGGACGCCCGGCTGATGAAGCAGATGCGCGAGGGCGTGGCCGCCATCAGGGCGGAGGTCGACATCCAGGTCGCCGCGTCGCTGGGCATGCTCACCCAGGAGCAGGTCGACGAGCTGGTCGAGATGGGCGTGCACCGCTACAACCACAACCTGGAGACCTGCCGCTCCTACTTCCCGAACGTGGTCACCACGCACTCCTGGGAGGAGCGCTGGGAGACGCTGAAGATGGTCCGCGAGTCGGGCATGGAGGTCTGCTGCGGCGGCATCCTCGGCCTGGGCGAGACGGTGGAGCAGCGCGCCGAGTTCGCCGCGCAGCTGGCCGAGCTGGACCCGCACGAGGTCCCGCTGAACTTCCTCAACCCGCGCCCGGGCACCCCGCTCGCCGACCGTCCGGTGGTGGAGGGCAGGGACGCGCTGCGGGCCATCGCCGCGTTCCGGCTGGCCATGCCGCGCACCATCCTCCGGTACGCGGGCGGCCGGGAGATCACCCTCGGCGACCTGGGCACCCGGGACGGCCTGCTGGGCGGCATCAACGCGGTCATCGTCGGCAACTACCTGACCACGCTGGGCCGGCCGGCGACCGACGACCTGAAGCTCCTCGACGACCTGAAGATGCCGGTGAAGGCGCTGTCGGCGACCCTGTGAGGCGGAGATGACGGTGACCGAGCTGTGGTGCGACCGCTGCGGTGCGGAAGCTTCCGTGCCACACGAGGCGTGCGCGGCCGCGCGGGCGCTGGAGCCGCCGCGCTACTGCGTCCACTGCCGGCGGCGGATGAAGGTGCAGGTGGTGCCGGCCGGCTGGTCGGCGGTCTGCGTCGAGCACGGCGAGATCCGGGGCTGACCCGTGCTGCGGGGACGGGCGGTGACGCTGCGGCCGGCGACGGACGACGACGTGCCCGGCCTCGCGGCCATCCGGGCCACCCCGGAGGTGCGCCGCTGGTGGCGCGGCGACGACGACCTGGCCGCGGCGGTCCGCGCCGACCTGGCCGACGACGAGCTGACCGTGTACGCCATCGAGCACGAGGGCAAGCTGGTCGGCGCGATCCAGTGGTACGCCGAGACCGACCCGGACTACCGCCACGCCAGCCTGGACATCTTCCTCGACCCAGCGGTACGCGGCGCCGGCCTCGGCGGGGATGCCATCCGCACCCTGGCCCGGCACCTGGTCGAGGAGCACGGCCACCACCGGTTCACCATCGACCCGGCGGCGGCCAACACCGCGGCGATCCGGGCGTACGCGAAGGTGGGCTTCCGCCCGGTGGGCATCATGCGCCGCTACGAGCGCGGCGCGGACGGCCGCTGGCACGACGCCCTGCTGATGGACCTGCTCGCCGACGAACTGCCCGACTGAGTCAGCGGGTACGGATCCAGTAGCGGCGGGTCCGGCCCAGCTCGGTGTCCCGTACGTCCTCCAGCACGCCGCCGTGCCGCTCGATGGTCCGGGCGGAGGGGCGGTTGCCGTCCACGCAGGTGACCAGGACCCGGTCGATGCCCCGCCGGGCCGCCTCGGCGAGCGCCGCGCCGAGCGCGAAGGTCGCCACCCCCCGGCGCCGGGCCGAGGGGCGCACGCCGTAGCCGATGTGGCCGCCGGCGTTGCGCAGGAAGTCGTTGAGCCGCAGCCGCAGCGAGATCGCCCCCAGCACCTCGTCGCCCTCGACGATCCACCAGTAGATCGCGGGGACCAGGCCGCCCGGCAGCGGCCGGGACTCGTCCGCGCCGTCGCGCAGCCGGCGCACCCAGTCCGCGAAGCCCTCCGGCGAGTCCACGTCGTCGCTCGGTTTCAGTCCGCTGCCGTCCTGGTGCACGCCCCGCCCCCAGTCGTCCCGGGCGGCCAGCCACGACCGGTGCAGGCGGGCGGTCGGGGTGATCAGCTCCGGCATGCGGGCAGGGTATCGGCGCGCCCCGTGGCCAGCCACCGAGTTCCGGCGGTCAGCCGTCCCAGATCAGGTGCCCGTCGGGGAGGCGGCGTGCCCCCTCGGCCGGGCGGTGCGGGCTGAGCCGGCCGTCCGGCATGAGGTGCGACACCGTCACCCCGCGCCCGAGCACGGCCACGTCGGCGATCAGCCGCCGGTGGCAGCGCCACCACACGCTCTCGCTGCACATCACCGCCGTGGTCCGCCGTTCCACGTCGGCGAGCAGGTCGTCCAGCGCCACGTCGAACTCCGGTGTCCGGGTGTACGCGGCGTACGCCCGGAAGGCCGCGACCGTCCACCAGGTGTCCGGCTCCGGCTCCCCGGCGCGGACGTGCCGGCGGCCGCCGAGGCGGGGCTCCCAGCGGTAGCCGATCCCCCGCTCCGGCAGCCACTGTTCAAGCGCCTCCCGCCGGACGTCCGGGTTGGTCCGGCTGGCCGGGTAGCGCCGCACGTCCACGACGAGGACGATCCCCGCGCCGGCCAGCAGCTCCGCGAGCCGCTCCCGGTCGGCGGCCCCGTGCCCGACGGTCAGCAACTCCCGCTCCACCGGGCCAGCTTGCCCCGCTGCGCCAGCGTCCGCCCGGTAAACCAAGCCGAAGCTGGTCGACCCCCGAGTCGCCGCCGGCCGGCGGTCAGCCGGGGCGTGACTCACCCCCCAGCGTGTCCGACACCGGTCGGTGCCGGACACGCTGGGGGCGGTCAGCGAACGGGAGTGGTCTGGGCCGAGCCCATTCCCCTAGCGCTGCAGGGTCAGCACACCCGGCCGCCACGGCAGCAGGTTGTAGTCGCCTCCCGCGCTGGGGTTCTTGCCCTGGTACAGGAACTGCAGATTGCAGGCATCGATGGTCTTGGTCTGGTCGGGGTTGGTGCGGACCAGGTCACCGTGGCTGATGTCGTTGGTCCACGTTGCGCCACTGTTGGCTTTGCCCGCGAAGGGGTTGCTCTCGCTGGCGGCCTGCGGGGTCCACGAGCCGCTGAGGCTGTTGGACGTGAACGAACGGAAGTAGCGCCCCTGGCTCCCGATCGCCTCGACGATCATGAGGTACTGGTTCTGGCCCTGGACCTTGTAGACCTCGACCGCCTCGAACAGGTTGTTGGTCGAGTCGGTCATGATCGTCGTGTAGCTCGAGCCGAAGCTGCCCGGGAAGTTCCCGATCGGCATGCTCGATCGGTAGATCTTGCCGTTGTCCCCGGCGAAGAACAGGTACATGTTCTGGTCGTCGCCGATGAGGGTCTGGTCGATCACGCCATACGGGGCGTCGGGGAGGCTGGCGGTGGAGAGCGTCTGTGCCGCGGACCAGCCGTTGGCGTTGGTCGGGTCGCTCGACGTCTTGTAGCTGAACGAGGTCGGTCCCCACTGGTACGCCAGCACCCAGATGTTCTTCGGGGCGAAGTACAGCAGCGTGGGTGCCACGGTGCCCTGGCTCATCCCGGTCTGGCTGGCCGAGGCCATGTCGGACCAGTTCGTGAACAGGCTGAAGTTCATCGAGCCGTACGATCCTCCGCTGGAGACGTTCGACGCGTAGACCAGGTGCTTGCCGTTGTAGACCACGTTGGTGAAGTCCTTGAGCGAGACCCATCCGTTTTGCGGGTTCGCCAGCGCGCCGGTCGACGACCAGCGGTAGGTCGACGGAAGCGCACAGCCACCCGGAGGCGGTGAGGACGGGGGCGGCGAGGTGGCGCCACTGAACTCGGTCCGCCACTGCTGGTTGGCCTGGCCGTGGCAGTCGTACAGCTGGATCTGCTGGCCGTTGCCGGTGCCCCAGACGTCCAGGCACCGGCCGGACTGCACGCCGCTGATGGTGCCGTTGGAGTTGAGGTTCCACTGCTGGTTCGTCTGACCGTTGCAGTCCCAGATGATTACTGCGGTGCCGTTCGCGGTACCCTGCCCGTTCGCGTCGAGGCACTTGCTGCCGTAGACCATCAGCTGCTTGCCGGCGGTGTACGTCCACTGCTGGTTCGTCTGCCCATGGCAGTCCCAGAGCTGTACCCGGGTGCCGTTGGTCTGCGTGGCGTCGGGCACGTCAATGCACCGGCCTGACTGCACCCCGATGATCCGGCCGGTGCCGCTGCCCGGCGTCGGGCTCGAGGTCGGGGTGGCCGCGTTGAGAGCGTTGAGCACCGACGTGTAGGCGGCCTTCTTGTTCCCGCCGCCGTCGAACAACAGCGGGCTCTCGCTGGACCGCCAGGAGTCGCTGTCGCGCACGCCCCACACCGAGATCCCGATGCAGCGCGGCACGTTCATGCACGCCTGGGTGAGCCCCTCGTACTGCCAGGTCGCCGCGTTGGTGACGTCGACCTCGGTCAGGGCCACGTCCACGCCGAGGGCGGCGAAGCTGGACAGTGTGGTCTGAAAGTTGCTCGGCAGCGAACTGCCGCCGGTGAAGTGGGTCTGCAGCCCGACGCAGTCGATCGGCACCCCCCGGGACTTGAAGTCCTGGATCATGCGGTACACGCCCTGCGTCTTGCCGTAGGACCAGTTCTCGATGTTGTAGTCGTTGTAGCAGAGCTTGACCGACGGGTCGGCGGTGCGGGCGGTGCGGAACGCCACCTCGATCCAGTCGTTGCCGGTGGCCTGCAGGTTGGACTGGCGGCGGCTGCCGTCCTCGTTGAACGCCTCGTTGACGACGTCCCAGGCGGCGAGCTTGCCCTTGTAGTGGGCCATCACGCCGTTGATGTGGTCGATCATCGCCTGGCGCAGGCTGCTGCCGCTGAGGCTCTGCATCCAGCCCGGCTGCTGTGCGTGCCAGGCGAGGGTGTGGCCGCGGACCTTCATGCCGCGCTGGGTCGCCCAGTTGTAGATCTGGTCGCCGGCCGAGAAGTTGAACTGGCCCCGCTGGGGCTCGGTCGCGTCCGGCTTCATCTCGTTCTCGGCCGTCACCATGTTGAACTCGCGCCCGGCGATCGTGGTGTACGTCGAGTCGCCGAGCCGGCCTGCGGCGATCGCCGTGCCGAAGTACCGGCCCGACTGCGCGGCCGCCGCACCCAGCGTGCTCGCCGCGGCTTCCGCCGACGGCATCATCACCGCAGCCGCGGCCACTGTCACGACACTGACCGCGCCGGCGAGCAGCGCTCTGGCGATGGCCGTTCGCTGCCGCACGTTTCCGCCACGATGAACGGAGGGGCTCATAGCCACCTTGGCCTCCTTACTGGCCAACACCCAAGCCGTCTGGGCGGGGACGACTGGACGTCTTGGTTGGGGAATTTACCGGCGTCAATGCTCCCATCGGGCATCTGCCCGGACAACAACTTTCGGAAAAGTTTCGGAAACGGATCTGGGGACCGAAGCCGGCGACGCGGCCTGGCCGGTCACCCGGGTACGGTGACCGGCCACGACCGCCGGGCCGGGGTCAGGAGACGGTGCAGGGGACGCCGTTGAGGGTGAAGGTGGTCGGCTTGGGGTTCGTGCCGGTGTGGGTGCCGTTGAAGCCGAAGCTGGTCGACGCCCCCGGCGCGAGCGTCCCGTTGTAGGAGACGTTCGACGCGGTCACCGCCGTACCGGTCTGGGTGAAGTTCGCCGACCAGCCCTGGCCGACCTCCTGGCCGGTGCTGGGGAAGGTGAAGGCGAGCGTCCAGCCGTTGATCGTGCTGGTCCCGGTGTTGGTGACGGTGATGTTCGCGGTGAACCCGGTGTCCCAACTGCTGGTGACGTACCCGACGGCGCAGCCGCCGCCGGTCGGCGGGTCCGCGGTGGTCACGGTGACCGGCGCGGAGGCCGCGGAGACGTTGCCGGCCGCGTCCACCGCGACCACCGTGAAGGTGTACGTGGTCGATGCGGTGAGGCCGGTGACCGTCAGCGTGGTGCCGGTGGTCGACCCGACCAGGACGTTCCCCGACCGATAGACGCGGTAGCCGGTGACGCCGACGTTGTCGGAGGCCGGGCCCCAGGCGAGGGTGAGCCCGGTCGGCCCGACCGCGGAGGCGGTGGGCGTGCCGGGGGCCGTCGGCGGGGTGGTGTCCGGGGCCGGGGCGGCCGGGGTGGTGACGGTGACCGTCGGCGAGGCCGCCGACCGGTTGCCGGCGCCGTCGCGGGCCACCACGGAGAACTGGTACGTCCGCTCGGGCAGCAGCCCGGTGACGGCGAGGGTGTTGGTGGTGGACTTCAGCAGCACCAGGGCATCGCTGCCGACCTGGGCCTGGGTGATGTCGTACCCGGCCAGGCCGCTGCCGCCGGTGTCGGTGGCGGCGGGCCAGGTCAGGGTGAGCCCGGTCGAGGTGACGGCCGAGGCGACCGGGGTGCCGGGCGCGGTCGGCGGGGTGGTGTCCGGGGTGGCCGGACCCGGCTCCTCGCCCCAGACCCGTACGCCGCCCTCGTAGAGCGCGACCTTCCGGTTCGGCCCGGCGGTGGCCTGGTACGACGGGTCGTTGGTCGGGTCCCAGGTGCCGCCCTCCGGGACGCCGACCTTGAACTGCACCTCCATCCGGTGCTGCGACTGGCCGGCCGGCGCGATCGTGTACTCGGTGCAGTCGACCTCGACGTACCAGATGTCGCCCGACAGCTGGTGGGCCGTCGACGGCGACGGGCAGCCCTGGGTGTAGCCGGGGGTGACGGTCACCGGGCCGGTGCCGTCGGGGCGGAAGTAGTACCGGAACTTCGCGGTCTTCAGCGCCCGGGCCGGGAAGCCCGACTTGTTGTAGATGATCGCCTTGAGCCCGGTGGCCCGGGTCTCGGCCTGCATCACCGTGGTCTCCACGGTCAGCTCGTCCAGGTCCGGCTGCTCGGCGGTCGGGAAGCCGGCGAGCGGCGTGCCGCCGTACTCCTTGGTGAGCCGGGCCAGGGCGGAGGTGAAGCCGGCGTTGTAGTCGGTGGCGACCTCGTTCATCACGTAGTCCGACCGGCTGTCGGTGTACGCGTCGTTGGCCGAGGACGGGCCGCCGACCAGCGCGCCGTAGAGCACGTGCCGGGTCTCGGTGGGCACGGTCTGGCTGTCCCACCAGGAGCCGTGCGCGGTGCGGTGGTGCGGGTTGCGCGGGGAGTTGGCGCCGAAGCCGATCAGGTAGCTGGAGTTGCGCGGGTTGTCGCCGAGGGCGTAGTTGATCTGCCGGACGGCGAAGTCGTGGTAGCGGGCCTTGCGGGTGGCGTCGGTGGTCTTGTCGCTGTAGACCAGCGCGGCGAAGGCGGTGTTGGCGGCGTAGCGCAGCGAACCCCAGGAGTCGAGGACCGCCTCCCCGCCGGGCGAGTAGTTGACCCGGGAGCCGTCGACGCCGACGGTCCACCAGTCCAGCCAGCGGTTGGCGTCGTCGACGTACTTCTGCCGGCCGGTCAGGTTGGCCAGCAGCACGTACGTCCCGAACTGCTTGTTGTCCCAGGCGATCGTCCACTTGTAGGAGCGGGTGGTCGACTGCGGCTCGGTGCCCAGCTTGTCGTACTCGCTCTCCGCCTTGGTCAGGTAGGCGGCGTCCCCGGTGGCCCGGTAGAGCCAGACCGCGCCCCAGACCAGCTCGTCCTGGTAGCCGCTCCAGGACTTGTAGAAGTTCGTCGCGTCGGTGATGCACTCGTGGTAGCTCTTCCGCACCGTGTCGGCGAAGGTGTAGAGCTGCTTCGCGTGCCCGAGCAGCTTGTCGGCGTAGGCGGCGTCGGTGGGCCGGAACACCATCGACGAGGCGGCCATCGCGGCCGCCGTCTCCCCCGCCAGGTCCGCGCCGCCACAGCTCGCATCGATCTTGTACGCGGGCCGCGCCATCGGCAGCACCTCGGCCGGCCCCCACCACTTGTGGTCGTCGTCGCCCTTGCCGACCTGCCCGTAGAGGACGTTCGGGGCGGGGTGCGCCTTGACGAAGTAGTCGTTCACCCAGCGCAGGTTGTTGAGCAGGTGGGTGAGCTG
Source organism: Micromonospora sp. NPDC048930 (assembly GCF_043197935.1). Lineage (NCBI taxonomy): Bacteria > Bacillati > Actinomycetota > Actinomycetes > Micromonosporales > Micromonosporaceae > Micromonospora > Micromonospora sp. NPDC048930. The sequence continues at coordinate 456,616 of NZ_JBICUB010000004.1, read as the reverse complement.
CTCCGAGGCGACGTAGCCGTCCCGGTACTCGACGGCGCCCCAGGCCAGCATGGTCGTGCTGAACGCCATCGGGAAGCCGAACTTCACGTGGTCGCCGGCGTCGTACCAGCCACCGGTCAGGTCCAGGCCCACGTCAGCGCCGTCGGTCAGCGCCGAGTCACCCCGCCAGGAGACCCGGCTCCAGGCCGGCTTCCGCCCGGACTGCTGCGCCTCGTAGAAGAAGAGCGACTTCTGCAGCGCCTCTGAGTAGTTGAAAGCGGGCGCGGCCGCAGCGGCAGGGACCGCGCCGTAGTTGAACGTGGGTGCGGCGGCCGCCGGGGTGGCGACGGCGGTGACCAGACCGGCGGCCAGGGCGGCGCCGGCGGCGAGCAGGCGGCGTAGCCGGGTCCGGCCGCGCGGCGGCGGGATCGGGTGGGGCATGGCGGGCTCCTGTGGATCGGTGCCGCACGGCAGCCCCGCCCGAGGGACGGCGTCGGTGGTCGGAGCTGCCGGCGGCGGCAGTGGTGGGGTGGGCCCGTGGAGGCGCGGGAGCGCTCCCATGGATAGCTGCCAATGTAATATCACCGTCGCGGATTTGAGAAGACCGGACCGCCGCCACGAGCGTTCCGGAGCGTCAGAGGATCCTCCAGCGTTACGCGAACACGCCGAGAAAAGGATTAAGTCTCGCTTTGGCTTTCCGCATCAAGCGTCAAGTCGTCCCAGCTCGGCCCGTTCGTCGGATGTCGCCACCGCCGCACGCTCATGGGAGCATGTGCCGTCACCTCTCCCGATCTCGGAGGATCCCTCATGGCACAGCGTCGGCACGTGACGCGTGCGGCTGTCAGCGCAGCTGCCGCCACGGCCTGCCTCGCCTTCGCCACCCCGGCCTGGGCGTCCAGCACCATCCCCCTGCACGAGTCCCAGAAGGGGTCGACCGCGGCGGGTTTCCAGACCCAGGACTGCGACGACGAACGGTTCGACGACCTTGCGGCCAACCAGGACGGCTGGCACTTCGTCCTGCCCGGCAAGGACGGCGGAAACTTCGAGACCCTCACGCTGACCTTCAACGACGGCACCAACGACGTCGAGATCAAGGTCCCGGACGCGACCGACGCGTACCCGGACTACTTCTACTCGACCGGCGGCCAGAGCCCGCGGACGATCCACGCCTACGTCTTCACCCCGGCCGGCTGGACCCTGGTCGACGGCAGCGCCACGATCAGCGGTGAGGACGAGTTCTTCAACCTGAGTCACACCTGCCCGGGCACCCCGAGCAGCCAGTCCCCGTCCCCGTCCCCCTCGCCGTCCTCGTCCGAGTCGCCGACCCCGTCCGCGTCCCCGTCGGCCTCGGTGTCTCCGTCGACCTCGGAGTCGCCGTCGACCTCGGAGTCCCCGACCGGTGGCACCTCGGTCACGCCGAGTTCCTCGGTGGGTGGCGGCACGGAGGGCGGCCTGCCGCTGACCGGTGTGGCCGCGACCAGCATCGCGCTCACCGGCCTCGTCCTGATCGGTGGCGGCGTCGTGCTGATGACGCTGCGCCGCCGTCGCGACAAGATCACCTTCACCAGCTGACCCACGCGCCAGCCTGACCGGCCGCCGGACCCCGTCCGGCGGCCGGTTCGTGTTACGGCGACACGCCGATAATCGGCGAGCACTATTAGCGTTTACTGCCAAGCGCGCCTGCTGACCGACGACCGTCCGATGTCGCCATCGGTACCGGTTCATGCGATCATGTGCCGTCCGCACCATTCAATCCCGGAGGATTCCTCATGGCACAGCGTCGGCACCTGGCGCGCGCGGCCCTCACCGCGGCCGCCGCCACGGCCTGCCTCGCTTTCGGATCTCCCGCCCTGGCCACCGATCCGGCTGGCAACAACGGGACCGTGAAGATCGACAATTTCGACGTCGACAACCACAACGACCCGAACATCGCCAACCGTCCGCACGTCGGCTGCGATTTCCAGGTCAGGTTCTTCAACTTCGACGAGGGTCAGACGGCGAAGATCACGTTCACCATCCACCCGCCGTCCGGGTCCGGCGAAGAGGTGATCCCCTCGGAGACCAAGACGATCAGCACCACCCCGGCTGGCGGGGGGAGCAAGGACGAGGACGCGGTCTTCACGTACCACGTGTCCGACTGGGACCTGACGTCGTACAAGGAGCAGCCGAAGCAGGGCTACCACGTCAAGCTGACCATCACGTCGGCGGGCGTGCCGGGCGGCGTCAAGCACAAGGTCTTCTGGGTCCCGAAGTGCACGACCCCGACGACGCCGAGCACCCCGCCCGGGACGCCGACCACCCCGCCGACCGGGAGCACGCCGCCCGGCGGCTCCGTCTCGCCGAGCGCGGGGGGCGGTAGCGGTGGCGGCAACGGTGACAACGGCGGCAGCCTGCCGATCACCGGTGTGGCCGCGACCAGCATCGCGCTCGGTGGTCTCGTCCTGATCGGCGGCGGCGTCGTGCTGATGACGCTGCGCCGGCGTCGCGACAAGATCACCTTCACCAGCTGACGTACGCGCCAGCTCAACCGGCCGTCGGACTCGCTCCGGCGGCCGGTTCCGCGTATCCGGGCGGGAGCGGCGCGGCGGCTGCCGGGCGGCGCGCGCTCGGGCAGCGACCACGTACGGCCGTGCCCCGGATACGATCTTGACCGTGGAGCCTCTCGACCCGCAGCGCACCGCCGTCGTCCTGATCGACCTCCAGCGTCGCATCGTGGACCTGCCCACCGCCCCGCACACCGGCCCCGAGGTGGTCGAGCGCTGCCTCGCGCTCGCCGACGCGGCCCGCGCCACCGGGGCGACCGTCGTGGTGGTCCGCGCCGACCGGCCCGGCCCCGACCCCCAGCCGCCGGGCAGTGAACTGCTGCCCGAGGTCGGCCCGCGCGACGGCGACGTGCCGGTGGTCAAGCACAGCTGGGGCGCCTTCCACCGGACCGGACTGGACGCCACGCTGCGCGAGCGGGGCGTGGACACGCTCATCATCGGCGGCCTGGTCACCAACTTCGGGGTCGAGCAGACCGCCCGGATCGGCGAGGAGATCGGCTACCGGGTGGTGCTGCCGCACGACGCGATGTCCGGACTGGACGCGTACGCCCACGAGTTCGCGGTGGACTACGTCTTCCGCCGGCTCGGCACCGTCTGCACCACGGCGGAGGCGGTCGCCGCGCTCGGCGGTTGAACCTTCCGGCGGACTGATCCGTACTGACGGGTAACCCGGTCGACGTCGCCCGGAGCTGAATCACATCATCGACTAACTTCGATACCTGCTTCGCGTACTCCCAGGTCAGACCTTGTGGCGGACGGCCGTGACCTGCCGCGAGTGAGGCCAACCGGTGGACCGGGCGTCCTGGCATACGAGCGTACGGTTGCCCGTGCGTTCGGCGGCGCGGGACAGTACGCGACACCAGCGGTGCCATCGACGCCGCCGCTCCCCCGGACAACCCTGAGGAGATCGCGATGGCTCTCAGACTCGCCGACGGCACCTCCTGGTCCGAGACGCTCGCCCGCGCGGTGGCCGCCGCGCCGGAGGCCTTCGGCGCCGCGCCCGACGGCACGGCCACCCTGCACAACCTGGTCCAAGGCGAGTGGCGGGCGGTCGGCACGCCGGCCCCGGTGCGCACCCCGGTCGACAACACCGTCCTGGTCAACCTGGCCCGGCTCGACGCCGACGCGGCCCGCGGCGCCGTGGCGCATGCCGCCACCAGCCACCGGGACTGGGCCCAGACCCCGCTCGCCGAGCGCAAGGCCCGGGTCACCGAGGCCCTCGACGCGCTCGCCGCCCACCGTGACCTGCTGGCCATGCTGCTGCTCTGGGAGATCGGCAAGCCGTGGCGGTTGGCCTGCGCGGACGTCGACCGGGCGCTGGACGGCGTGCGCTGGTACGTCCAGGAGATCGACCGGATGCTCGCCGACGGCCGCGAGCCGTTGCCCGGTCCGGTCAGCAACATCGCCTCCTGGAACTACCCGATGAGCGTGCTGGTCCACGCCGAGCTGGTGCAGCTGCTCGCCGGGAACGCGGTCATCGCCAAGACCCCCTCGCAGGGCGGCGCGGTCTGCCTCACCGTGGCGCACGCGCTGATGCGCCGCGCCGGCCTGCCCGCCACCCTGCTCTCCGGCGGCGGCGAGGAGCTCTCCGAGGTCCTGGTCCGCGCCCCGGAGATCGGCGCGGTGGCGTTCGTCGGCGGCCGCTCCAACGGCGGCAAGGTGGCCGCCGCGCTGCTCGACTCCGACAAGCGGCACTTCATCGAGCAGGAGGGCCTCAACGCCTGGGGCATCTGGAACTTCTCCCAGTGGGACCTGCTCGCCGCGCATCTGAAGAAGGGCTTCGAGTACGGCAAGCAAAGGTGTACCGCGTACCCCCGGTTCGTGGTCCAGCGGGACCTGGTGGACGAGTTCCTCGACATGTACCTGCCGGTGGTGCGCTCGATCCGGTTCGGACACCCGCTCGCCGTCGGCGACGACTGGTCGGCCGGCGACCCGCTGCCGGAGCTGGACTTCGGCCCGCTGATCAGCGCGGCCAAGGCCGAGGAGCTGCGACGCAAGGTCGAGGAGGCGGTGCGCGGCGGCGCGGTGCCGCTGCACCGGGGCAAGCTCGACGGGGCGCCCTTCCTCGACGGCCAGGACACCTCCGCCTACGTGGCGCCGGCGGTGCTGCTCGCCCCACCCGGCCGGTCCCGGCTGATGCACGCCGAGCCGTTCGGGCCGGTCGACACCATCGTCGTGGTGGACACCACCGACGAGCTGCTGGCCCAGATGAACGCCTCCAACGGCGCGCTGGTCGCCTCCCTCGCCTGCGACGACGAGGAGCTGGCCGGCAAGCTCGCGGTCGACCTCCAGGCGTTCAAGGTGGGCATCAACAAGCCCCGCTCCCGGGGCGACCGGGAGGAGCCGTTCGGCGGCCGGGGCGCCTCCTGGAAGGGCGCGTTCGTCGGCGGCGACCTGCTCGTGCAGGCGGTCACGGTGGGCGGCGACGGCCGGCTGTACGGCAACTTCCCCGACTACAGCAGCTACCCGGCCACCTGACGCGGGCGCACCGGCCGGCTCCGGGCGACCCCGGACATGGACAGGGCCCCCGCATCGGGGGCCCTGTCGTTGTCACCGTCCCCCGCACCGGAGGTCGGCCACAGGTGGCACCGGGATCCGCCCGGCGCCGGCACGGGTCGCCCGCCGGTCGTCGTCCCGGGCCGCGCCGTTGCGGCACGGGACGTCGCGCGGCGGCCGGCCCTCGGGTCAGTGCGGCCGATGGGACCGGGCGGCCGCGTCGACCTGTCGGGGCAGGTCGACCCGGCGGGCCACCAGCGGCATCGTCACGGTCAGCACGCTGCCGTCGCGCTCCACCGACGTCGGCCGGGCCAGCCGGCGTACGGCGCGCAGCATCGGGGTGTTCTCCGCCTGCACGTGCAGCAGCAGAGCGGCGTAGCCGGCCCGCTCGGCGTGCCCGAGCAGCCGCCGCAGCAGCGCCGAACCGAGGCCGCGGCGCTGCCAGTCGTCCCGGACCAGCAGCGCCACCTCCGCCTCGTCCCCCTCGCCGAGGAGATTGGCCATCGCCACGACCGGCTCCGGTTCGCCACCGGGGCCGGCGGTGGCGACCAGGGTGACCCCCCGGGCCGGCTCCAACAGCCGGCGCAGCCGGGCCGGCGACGGCACGGCGGCACCGCCGAGGTAGCGCCGCTGCCGACTCCGGGCCGAGCAGTGCTGGTGCAGGTCGAGCACGCCGGACAGGTCGTCGGCGGTGGCCGACCGGACCAGCACCTCCGCCGCGTCCGGCAGCACCAGGGTCACCCGGTCGTCATCCCGGCGGGCGACGGCCGAGGCCAGCTCCACCAGTGCCTGGGCGCGGGCGTACTCGGCCGGGGTGAAGCTCGGCTCCCGGCGGCGCAGCTCGTACGAGCCGCCCGACGGGTCGCCCAGCAGCATGGTCCTGGCGCCCACCCCGCCGAGCGGGCCGGCCGGCCTCGGCCGCCAGGTCACCTCGTCCGCGCCGAGCAGGGCGCGCAACGCCTCGCCGGCCCCTTCCGGTTCCCGGACCAGCCGGGCGGCCAGGCCGAGCACCCGGGTGGGCTGGTCGGCCAGCCCGCGCGCCTCACTGCGCGCGACCCAGCAGTCCCGGCCCCGGCCCCGCTCGACGGCCGCCCGCAGGTCGGCCTCGCCGAGCTGGTCGGGCGCGTCGACGAGGAAGTCGTCGACGGCCCCCGCCTCGGTGGTGTGCACCTGCACGGTGAGGATGTTGACCCCGCGCAACGCGAGGCTCGCGGTGAGAACCGACAGGTAGCCCGGCCGGTCGTCCACGGTGGCTCGGATCCGCCACAGCGCCATGGTTCGCTCCCTTCCTCACCCTCGACCCTGCCGGGCGGCTGTTGCAGACCCGTTGCCCCCGGGTGAAACGGCGGGACAGGTCAGGTGATGGTGGTCACCGGAGGGGCGCCGACCAGGTCCAGCCGGTCGCCCAGGATCACCGCGCTGGCCCGCACCAGCTGGGCCAGCCGGTCCACCTCGGTGGTGTGGAACGCCGCGGCGGCCAGGGGATCGGTGTGGTCCCGCGCCACCACCAGCACCAGACCGGCCCGGCCGAACGGCGCGACCGCGTAGTGGTGCCCCTCGGGGCTGGTCATCGCCCGGGCCCGCAGCGGCGTCACCTCCGGCAGCCGGGGCGGGACCGGCGCCCGCCAGCTCGCGTGCCCGACCGTCGCCTCGCTCCCGCCACCGCGGGAGGCCCAGTCCAGGGGTACGACCGCGGCCACCGCCCAGTCCGCGGCGAGCAGCCCGGGGACCGCGTCGACCAGGGTGGCCACCCCGTCCGTCGGGTTCGCCGCCACCTGGGCGAGCAGCTCGGCGTCCTGGCCGCCGGTGGTCGGCGCGCCGATCGCCCGCCACACCCCGTCCACCCGTACGCCGGGGATGGCGGCCAGCCCGGCCAGCAGGCGTTCCACCCGCGCCGCGCCCGGCCACACCACGGTGAAGTCGTCCACCGCCCGGCCGCCGAGCCGCTCCAGCACGACCACCTGGACGATGTCGGCGCCGGAGACGCCGAGTGTGCGGGCCACCTGGCCGAGCGTGCCGGGTCGGTCCGGCAGGGTCACCCGAACTCTCAGCAGCATGTCTGGTCCCTCCGCTCGGCGGGCCGGCCGTGGCGGCCGGCAGGCTGGGGCCCAGCCTGCCGGTTGACCATTTCGCCCCTGTTGCAGTGCCATGTCCGCCGGGAAAATCCGACCTTGACAAGAAGGCCGAGCTGAAATCAACTAACCGGATGACCGATCCGGCCGGCGACGCGGCAGAGGCCCCGACCGGTCCGGCCCCGCGCGGCCTCGACCTCGACCGGCTCGGCGCGTACCTGGCCGCGCACCGGCCTGAGCTGGCCGGGCCGCTGTCGGCGCGGCTGATCGCCGGGGGCAAGTCCAACCTGACGTACCTGCTGCGCGCCGGCGACCGTGAGGTGGTGCTGCGCCGGCCGCCGCTCGGGCACGTGCTGGCCACCGCGCACGACATGGCCCGGGAGCATCGGGTGATCTCCGCGCTCGCCCCCACCGACGTGCCGGTCCCCGCCGCGCTGCTGCTCTGCGCCGACGAGGAAGTGATCGGCGCGCCGTTCTACCTGATGGAGAAGGTCGACGGCGAGGTCTACCGGAGCCGCACGCAGACCGATGCGCTCACCGCCGGGCAGCGCCGCGCGCTGGCCATGGCGATGATGGACACCCTCGCCGCGCTGCACCGGGTCGACCCGGCCGAGGTCGGGCTGGCCGACTTCGGCCGCCCGGAGGGCTACCTGGCCCGGCAGGTCCGCCGCTGGGCCGGCCAGTTGGACCGCTCCCGCAGCCGCCCGCTACCCGGCATCGACGAGCTGCGCGACGTGCTGGCCGGCAGCGTGCCGGAGGGGGCCAACGCCGGGCGGATCGTGCACGGAGACTACCGGCTGGACAATCTCCTCGCCGCGGTCGACCCGGTCACCGTCCGGGCGGTGCTCGACTGGGAGATGGCCACCCTCGGCGACCCCCTCGCCGACCTGGGGCTGCTGCTGACGTACTGGAGCGTGCTCGGGGACAGTGACCTCGCCGAGGGCAGCCCGGTGGCCGACGGGCTGGGTCCCCGGGCCGGCTTCCCGAGCGGTGCCGAGCTGATCGACCGGTACGCCGGCCGCAGCGACGTCGACGTCGGGCCGCTGCACTGGCATGTCGCGCTGGGCTGCTTCAAGCTCGCGGTGATCTGCGAGGGCATCCACTACCGGCACACCCTCGGGCAGACCCTCGGCGGAGGCTTCGACCGGATCGGCGACCTGGTCGCCCCCCTGGTCGACCACGGCCTCCACGCCGCCCGCAACAGGTAACCCCACCCACCCGACCCCCGGCCCCCCGGGGGTGGGGGTCAGGCGGAGGTGCGGTGGATGAGTTTGGTGTCGAGGAGGACGTGGGGGGACGGGACCTCCTCGCCGCGGATGCGGGAGACCAGCAGGCGGGCCATCTGGCGGCCCATCTCCTCGACCGGCTGGAAGACCGTGGTGAGCGGCGGCTCGGCCTGCCGGGCGATCGGGGCGTCGTCGAAGCCGACCACCGCCACGTCCTCGGGCACCCGGCGGCCCGCCTCGCGCAGCGTACGCAGGGCGCCGAAGGCCATCAGGTCGGAGGCGACGAAGACGGCGTCCAGGTCGGGGCAGATCTCCAGCAGCCGGCGCATGCAGGCGCTGCCGCTGCCCTCGCTGAAGTCCCCGTACGCGATCAGGTCCGGGTTGACGCTGCCACCCGCGGCCCGGACGGCCTCCTGGTAGCCGGACAACCGGGCCAGGCCGGCGCCCATGTCCTGTGGGCCGGCGATGGTGGCGACCCGGCGCCGGCCGCGGGCGAAGAGGTGCTCCACCGCCTGCCGCGCGCCCCCGACGTTGTCCACGTCGACGAACCAGGCCGGCTGGGCGTCCGGGTCCAGCATCCGGGCCGGCCGACCGCCGAGCACGGTGGGCAGGCCGCGCTCCTCGAGCAGGGTGGGCAGCGGGTCGGCGTCGTGCAGCGAGAGCAGCAGGACGCCGTCGACGTGCTGGTTGGTCAGGTGGTGCTCGACCCGTTCCCGCTCGATCTGGGACTGCGCCATGGCCAGCCAGAGCTGCATCGGGGTCTCCAGCAGTGCGGAGCTGACGCCCCGGACGATGCCGGCGAAGAACGGCTCGGTGAAGACCCGCTCCCCCGACTCGGAGACCACCAGCGCCACCGAGTCGGTCCGCTGGGTGACCAGCGCCCGGGCGGCCCGGTTGGGCACGTACCCCAGCTCGGCGATCGCCGCCTGGACGGCGGCCCGCGCCTCGGGGCTGACCTGCGGCGAGCCGTTGACCACGCGGGAGACCGTGCCGCGCCCCACGCCGGCGCGGGCGGCGACCGCGTCGAGGGTCGGGCGCCCGAGCGAACGCGTGCGCTGCGTTGTCATCGTCTGCTCCTCCGACGTCGGGCGGACCCGGCACCTGTTCGAGGCGTCGGCGCCGGGCCGCCCGTTACTGGCTGGCCCAGCCTATTGTGCGGCCAGGCCGTTGCGTCGGATCACCTCGGCATACCACCGCGCGCTGGACTTGGGAATCCGCGCCTGGCTGTCGTAGTCGACGTAGACCATCCCGAAGCGCTTCGTGTAGCCCCAGGCCCACTCGAAGTTGTCCATCAGTGACCAGGCGAAGTAGCCCTTCAACGGCACCCCGGCGCCGATCGCGGCGTGCGCGGCGCGCAGGTGCGCGTCGAAGTACGCCAGCCGGTCCGGGTCGTCGACCCGGCCGTCGACCACCGCGTCGACGAAGGCGGAGCCGTTCTCGGTGACGTACAGCGGCAGGTCGGTGTACTCCCGGTGGACCCGCTCCAGCGTCTCGACCAGCCCTGGGGCGTCGATCTCCCAGTCCATGTCGGTCACCGGGACACCCCGGGTGACGAACCGGACGTCCTCGCTGCCCGGCCAGCACGAGGGCGCCCGCCAGTACGCCTCCGCCGCGGCGCTCTCGACCGGCGCGGCCACCACGTACCGGCTGTAGTAGTTGACGCCGACCATGTCGAGCGGGGTCGAGATGACCGCCAGGTCGCCGTCCCGGACGTGCCCGAAGTCGGTGACCTTGCGCAGGTCGGCCTGCAGGTCCGCCGGGTACGCCCCGCGCAGCACCGGGTCGAGGAAGAACCGGTTGGCCAGGCCGTCGATCCGCCGGGCGGCGTCGGCGTCCCTCGGCGAGTCGCCGGCCGGGGTGACCGGGTAGAGGTTCACCGTGATGCCGAGCTGCGCCTCCGGCCGGGACGCCCGCAGCGCCTGCACGGCCAGCCCGTGCCCGAGCATCAGGTGGTGCCCGGCCCGGACCGCGTCCGCCCCGTTCGAGCGGCCCGGCGCGTGCACGCCGGAGCCGTAGCCGAGGAACGCCGAGCACCACGGCTCGTTCAGGGTGGTGAAGTAGCGCACCCGGTCGCCGAGGGCGTCCCCGACGAGCCGGGCGTAGTCGGCGAACCGGGCGGCGGTGTCCCGGGCCGGCCAGCCGCCGGCGTCCTCCAGCGGCTGCGGCAGGTCCCAGTGGTAGAGCGTGAGCCAGGGCTCGATGCCGTGCGCCAGCAGCTCGTCGACCAGCCGCCGGTAGAAGTCCAGCCCCTCCTGGTTGGCCGGCCCGGTGCCGCCCGGCTGCACCCGGGGCCAGGAGACCGAGAAGCGGTACGACTTCAGCCCCAGCTCGGCCATCAGCCGCACGTCCTCGGGCATCCGGTGGTAGTGGTCGCAGGCCACGTCACCGGTGTGCCCGGCCACTGTCCCGCCGTCCGTGTGGCTGAAGGTGTCCCAGATCGACGGGGCACGGCCGCCCTCGGCCGCCGCGCCCTCGATCTGGTACGCGGCGGTGGCCGCGCCCCAGAGGAAGCCGGGCGGGAAGGTCAGTTCCGGACCCTGGTCGAGGACGCCGACGGCGGGCGGGCTGGCTGGGTTGCTCATCGGACCACCTTTGTTCGCGACTGCGGGGCTCGCAAACCCGGCTCACTCCTCACGCTCACGATTTGACGGCGCCTTCCATGATTCCGCCGATGATCTGGCGGCCGAACAGGACGAACACGATGAACAGGGGCAGGGTCGCGATCAACGTCCCGGCGAAGATCTGCGAGTTGTCGGCGAAGTAGGCGGTGTTGAGGCTGCGCAGGGAGATCTGGACGGTCGGGTTGGCCGGGTCGGCCAGCACCACGAAGGGCCAGAAGAACTGGTTCCACTGTTCCATGAAGGTGAGCAGGCCGAGCACCGCGGCGGCGGGACGCAGGGCGGGCGCCACCACGTGCCAGTACACCTTCCAGGTCGAGCAGCCGTCCACCCGGGCGGCCTCGATCAGCTCGTTCGGGACGGCCTGCTCGGCGTACTGGCGCATCATGAAGATCCCGAAGCCGCCGATGAGGAACGGCACGGTCACCGACGGCATGGTGTTCAGCCAGTCGAGCTTCGCCATCAGGATGTAGAGCGGCAGTACGCCGAGCTGGATGGGCACCATCATCGAGGCCAGGATGATCAGCAGCAGCGCGTTCTTCCCGCGGAACCGGAGCTTGGCGAAGGCGAAGCCGGCCAGCGAGCCGAAGAAGACCGTGGCCACGGTGATCGTCCCGGAGACCAGGAACGAGTTCAGCAGGCCCTTGACGATGTTGGCGTCGCCGTTCTCGAGCACCCGCTGGATGTTGTCGCCGAGCTTGCCGCCGGGCAGGAACGGCGGCGGCCACGAGTTGGCCGCGTCGTTGGTCCGCGAGGCGATCACGATCATCCAGTAGAACGGGAAGAGCGACAGGATCACCCCGAGGACCAGCCCGAACCAGGTGAGCGGGCTGGCCTTCCAAAGCCGCTCGGCCTGGTGGCCAGGCCGGACCGGGGCGCCCGCACGGGCGGGCGGGCGGAGCGTGGTGGTCGTCATCTCGTCACCTCACTTGTCGGAGCTGATCCGACGGGCCAGCAGGTAGTTCACCGTCGACATCAGCGCGATGAGCACGAAGAGCACGAGCGCGACCGCGCCGGCGTAGCCCCACCGGAAGCGCTGGTTCATCACGTCGAGCAGGTACATCGTGATGGTCTGGAACTGGCCCTCCGAGCCGCCGGAGAGGCCGCCGGAGCCGCTGGTGAACAGCAGCGGCTCGGTGAACAGCTGCAGCCCGCCGATGGTGGAGATGATCAGCGTGAAGATGATCGTGGGGCGGAGCTGCGGGATGGTGATGGACCAGAACTGCCGGCGGCGGGAGGCGCCGTCCAGCGCCGCCGCCTCGTACATGTCCTTGCTGATGGACTGCATGGCGGCCAGGTAGATCAGGGCGTTGTAGCCGACCCAGCGCCAGTCGACCATGGTCGAGATGGCGAACCAGGAGGCGAACCGGTTGGCCCGCCAGTCGATCGGGTCCATGCCGATGCTGTCGAGCACCCAGTTGACCAGGCCGAAGTCCTTGGCGTAGATCATCGAGAAGATCAGCGCGACGACCGCGGTCGAGGTGATGATCGGCATGGCGATGGCCATCCGGAAGAAGGTCTGGGCGCGCAGCTTCCGGTTGAGCGCGTTGGCCAGCACCAGGGCCAGCAGCAGCTGGGGCACGGTGGAGAGCACGAACATGCCGAACGTGTTGACGACCGCGTTCCAGAACTGCGGGTCGTCGGTGATCAGTTCGACGAAGTTGTCCAGGCCGACGAAGGAGATCGTCGCGTTCAGCGGCGACCGGTCGGTCAGCGCGATCCAGACGGTGTACGCGATCGGGTACGCGCTGAACACCGCGAAGATCAGGAAGAACGGCAGGACGTAGAGGTAGGGCGAGTACTTCAGGTCCAGCCGGGTGAACGAGGTGCGGCGGCGGTGCGCGGGGCGCCCGGCGCGGCGGCCGGCGGGCGGCGCCGCGGCGTGCAGGTCGAGGCTCATGCCGCCCCCTCGCTTCGCTCGGCGCCGGCATGAGGCACCACGGCGCGGTACTGATGATTCGCTCGCTGACGCTCACTCATGGGAGGTCCTTCTCCTCGGCCGGCGTGACCCGCCGACACGGGCGACGCCGGAGGTGGGCACCGCGGGTGGCGCCGACTGCCGGAGTCGACGCCACCCGCGGACGGCCGGGCCGGGTCACTTACCGGCGGCCGCACCGTTCTTCAGCGCCGCCTGCCACTGCTCGTCGGCGGACTTGCCCTGCTCCACCGCGCGGAGGGTGTTCTCCACGGCGGTCCGGACCGCGTTGTTCTTCGGGCCGAGGTAGACCGGCTTCAGCTCGCTGGCGCCCGCGGCGAAGATCTTGCCGACCGGGGCCTCGCTGAAGTAGTCGTTGGTCGAGTCGGCCACGGCCGGGTCCGCGAGGGCCTGCGGCGACGACGGCAGGTTGCCGACCTTCTTGAACGCCTCGATCTGCCCCTTGGCGCTGGTCAGGAACTTGGCCAGCTCCGCGGCCTCCTTCTGGTGCTTGCTCGACTTCGGCACGCCGAGGAAGGAGCCACCCCAGTTGCCGCCGTTGCCGGGGGCCTTGGCGATGTCCCACTTGCCGGCCGCCGAGTCACCGGCCTGGCCCTTGATGACACCGGTCATCCACGCCGGGCAGGCGATGGTGGCGAAGGTGCCGTTCTTGAAACCGGCGTTCCACTCGTTGGAGAACGACTGGAGGTTGTTCGACAGGCCCGCGGCGATCATCCGGGTGGTGAGGTCGTACGCCGACTTGACGTCCGGGTTCTGGTCGATGGCCAGCTTGTTGCTCTTGTCGTAGTAGGTGTAGCCGGTGCCCTGGCCCGCGATCTGCATGAGCACCACGTTGTAGAAGTTGGTCGCCGAGTCGACGAACTTGTGCTTCTTGTCGGCGGCGGCGAACTTCTGGCCGGTGGCGATGAACTGGTCCCAGGTCGGCCAGAGCGCGCCCACCTGCTCGCGGTCGGTGGGCAGGCCGGCGGCCTTGAACAGGTCGCTGCGGTAGCACAGCGCCATCGAGCCGACGTCGGTGCCGAGGCCGAGCACCTTGCCGTCCGGGGTGGTGCCCTGCTCCCACTTCCACGGCAGGAAGTTGCCCTTGAGGTCGTTGGCCCCGTGGTCGGCGAGGTTCACGAACTTGTCGGCCTGGGCGTAGAACTGGACGATGGTGCCCTCCTCCAGGGCCACCACGTCGCCCGCACCCGAGCCGGCGGTGATCTGCTGGGTCAGCCGGGTGTTGTAGTCACCGAGGCCGAGGCCCTTGCCGCGCTCCTGGATCTTGACGTTCGGGTGCTCCGCTTCGTACTGCTTGTAGAGCTCGTCGTAACCGAAGCCCTGGTCGCCGAAGACGTCGACGACCAGGGTGATCGGGCCGTCGCTCTGGCCGCTGTCCGACGAGTCGTCGCCGCAGGCGGTGGCGGTGGCGAGCACCGCGACGGACGCCAGCGCGATGGCCGCGAACCGCCGACGGCGGAATGGGACGCTCATCCGAGACCCCTCTTTCGGTGGTGAGGCGATATCTGTGTGGTGGGGGGTGCTGTCGCGCGGGCCCGCCGTCGCCGACCGGAGCGGTCACCGACGACGACCCGCGAGCGGGCAGGAATGAGACCCAGGCCACTCGCGGGAGCGCTCCCATGAGATTGCCGGCACGTGTCAGAGGTGTCAATAGACCTATGGGAGCGTTCCCAGATCGTTACCGCGTCGACCCCGACCCGGTGTCGGGGGCGGGATCAGCGGCGGAACGGGATCAGCAGAAGCGGCGCAGCAGCGTGGTGGCCCGGGTGGCGTCGAAGGCGGCCGGGTCGAAGCCCGCGCCCGCCCACTCGCGCATCGCCCCGCGTTCCGGGTGCTCGGGGTCGGCCAGCGCGGCCAGCAGGACCGCGTGCCCGGTCGGACCGCCGACCCCCTCGGGTGGGCAGGCCCGCTCCCCCTCCAGGCAGACCGGGTAGCGCTCGTCCGGCTCGGCGGCGCAGACGTCCTCCACCAGCACGTCGTGCTCCCACCAGTCGCCGAAGTCGTACAGGTACTGGAACCGGCTGCCCTTGCCGACCACCGCGTCCAACCGGACGTCCAGCTCGTCGCGGACCGCCAGCTCGCCGTCCGGGTCCGGCTCGCCGTACTGGCGTCCGTCGATCTCGAACGAGTGCAGGTGACAGTCCCGCCAGCCCATCGCGTGCTGCACCACCCGGTGCACGCGGTCCAGGGTGTAGCCGCCGGGGACCAGCACCCGCCGCCACACCGGCGGCCGGACCCCGACGAGGGACACCTTGAGCTGGAAGATCTGACGCGGCATGCTGTCCCATCCTCCCTCGGCATAGGCTGCCAGCATGATCTGCCGAGCGTGCCGGGAGCGGCGGCACGACGACTGTCCAGGCCGGAAGTGGTGCGACTGCCAGCACCGTACCCCCGAACCCACCCCTCCGGTCACCGGTCCGGCCGGCGAATGACCCCCGGGACGTCGATTTCGCGGGTCTGGCCGGCGCCCGCGACCGGTCCGCTGACCGACCCCGAGCTGGCCGCGCTCTACGGCCGGGCCACCCGGCCCCACCTGCGGGTGAACTTCGTGGCCAGCGCCGACGGCGCGGTCACCCTGGACGGCTACTCGGCGGGGCTCTCCGGCGAGCCGGACAAGCGCGTCTTCGGCCTGCTCCGGATGCTCTGCGACGGCCTGGTGGTGGCCGCCGGCACGCTGCGCCACGAGGGGTACCGGGCGGTCCGGCTGAGCGAGGACCGCCGGGCCTGGCGGCGCGAGCACGGCCTGGCCGAGTACCCGACCCTGGTGGTCGTCTCCGGCTCGCTGGAGCTGGACCCGGCGCAGGCGTGCTTCGCCGACGCGCCGGTCCGGCCGCTGGTGCTCACCCGGGCCGGGGTCGAACCGCCCCCCGGGCTGACCGAGGTGGCCGACCTGGTCCGCTGCGGCGAGCAGCGGGTCGACCTCGCCGCCGGTCTCGCCGACCTGCGCCGCCGCGGCCTGGCCCAGCTGCTCTGCGAGGGCGGCCCGCACCTCTTCGGCGCGCTGACCGCCGCCGACCTGGTGGACGAGCTCTGCCTGACCGTGGCGCCGCTGCTCGCCGGGGCCGGCCCGGGCCGGATCACCGCCGGGGACGGCAGCCCGGCCCGCCCGCTGCCGCTGCGCCACGTGCTGGCCGCCGAGGACGGCGTGCTGATGCTCCGCTACGCCCGCGACCCGGGCGAGGCCCCGTCCGCCGGCGCCGCCCCGGCCGCCTGAGCCAGCACCACCGGCCGGGACGCCGGGCCGGCCCGCACGGCGGCGGACCCGGCGCGTACGCGACGGCGGCGGCCGGGCCGGGCACGGCCGTCGCGGACGGCCCCGCCGCTCAACCGGGCGGCGCGCCTGCCGGCCGCGGCTGCGGCGGCAGCGAGTCCGGCAGCCCGAAGTCCGCGAGGTACGCGTCGCCCACGAACGAGGTGATCTCGGCGATCCGGTGGCCCCGCAGGGTCAGCACGTCGATCGACCACGGCAGGTACCGACCGGTGCCCTCCCGGCACAGATAGCCGGCCACCGCGAGCTGGCCGTTCGCGGCGACCGGCAGGTGCCGCCAGCTGCCGCAGGGGCCGAGCGGCGCGGCGCGGGCGAAGTCCATGACGGCCCCGAGACCCCGGTACCAGTGCGGCATCGGCGGCATGGACCAGGTGACGTCCTCGGTGAGCAGGGCGACCAGGGCCTCGGCGTCGCCGTCCTCCAGTGCGGTGGCGTACCGGACGACGATCTCCCGCAGCCGGGCGTCGTCGAGCGTGCGCAGGGCCCGCTGCTGGGTGGTGGCGGGGAGTCGCGCGGCGAGCACCCGGCGGGCCCGTGCGAGAGCGGAGTTCACCGACGTGGTCGAGGTGCTCATCATGGCCGCGATCTCGGCGGCGGAGTAGCCGAGGACGTCGAAGAGCAGCAGCGCGGCCCGCTGGTTGCCCGCCAGGTGCTGCAGCGCGGCCACGAAGGCCAACTCGACCGCCTCGCGCTGCTCGTACCGGGCGTCCGGGGCGGCCGGCACGGTGGCGAGGCCGGCGTCCGGGTACGGGCCGAGCCAGGCGACGCCCTCGGCCGCCCGGTTGCCCGGGACGGCGCGGTCGCTCGCCGGGCCCAGATCGACCGGCAGCGCCCGTCGACCCCGGCTGGCGACGGCGTCCAGGCAGACCCGGGTCGCCACGGTGTAGAGCCAGGAGCGCAGGGAACCGCGTCCGGCGAAGCCCGGCAGCCCGCGCCAGGCCCGCAGCAGGGTGTCCTGGAGGGCGTCGTCCGCGTCGTGGACCGAGCCGAGCATCCGGTAGCAGTGGGCGTGCAGCTCCCGGCGCAACGGCGCGACGAGCGCGGTGAAGGCGGCCTCGTCGACCGCGCCCGTCCCGACCGGCTCCGGCGACCGGGCGGTGCTCGCGGAAATGGCGGTCACGAGCGACGATTCTGCCGCATCCGCGCGGTCTGGAAGGTGTACGGCTCACCTGCCACGAACCCGGAGGATCCGATGAGCAGCACGTCCACCGCCCACGTCACGGCCGACACACTGGAGATCCCCGACGGGCGGCTCTACTACGAGGTACGCGGGCAGGGCCCCCTGGTGGCCCTGGTCGCCGCCCCGATGGACGCCGACGCCTTCGCGCCGCTGGCCGACCTGCTGGCCGCGGAGCACACCGTGCTGACGACCGACCCGCGCGGCATCCGCCGCAGCGTCCTGCACGACCCGCACCAGGACTCGACCCCGGAACTGCGGGCCGACGACCTGTCCCGGCTCCTGGCCCACCTGGACGCCGGCCCGGCCGCGGTGCTGGGCTCCAGTGGCGGCGCGGTGACCGTCCTCGCCCTCGCCCAGGCCCACCCGGAGCGGGTGCACACGGTCGTCGCCCACGAGCCGCCGCTGCTCGGGCTGCTGGCGGACCGGGCGGAACTGTCCGCCCGCGAGGACGACATGATCGCCACCTACCTGGCCGGGGACCGGCTCGGCGCCGGGCGCAAGTTCCTCGCGAACGCGAACATCCACCTGCCGGAGGAGGCGGTGCTGGGCATGTTCGGCGGCGAGCCCGAGCCGCAGGCGGCCGCCGACGAGCACTTCCAGTACGTGCACATGATCCGGGGCACCACCCGGTTCCGGCCCGACGTCGCCGCGCTGCGCGACGGCGCGACCCGGGTGGTCGTCGGCCTCGGCGAGACCTCCACCGGCCAGGTCTGCGACCGCACCTCGCGGGCGCTCGCCGCGGCGCTGGGTGGGGCCCCGCTGATGTTCCCCGGCGGGCACCTCGGGTTCGTGGAGGACCCGGGTGCCTTCGCCGCCCGCCTGCGCGAGGTGCTGGCCGACGGCTGAGCGAGGGCCGGACACCGATCAGCGGGCCGGCACGACGGCGGGCGCGGGATGCCGTGCGGCATGCCCGCGCCCGCGGTCGTCAAGGCGCTGCCGTCCGGCGCCGGCGGCGGAGGAGTCCGCCGACGCCGGGTCGGGCGATCAGTTGACCGAGACGGCCGACCAGGCGGCGGCCACGGTGTTGTACTCCACGCTGCCGGCGCCGTACAGGTCGGCGGCGGCGGACAGGGTGGCGGTGCGGGCGCCGGCGTAGTCGGTCCGCGAGGTCATGTAGGTGGTGAGCGCGCGGTACCAGATGGCGCCGGCCTTGGCGTTGCCGATGCCGGTCACGGTGCTGCCGTTGCAGGTCGGGCTGTTGCCGTACGACGAGGAGCCACTGCCGACGGCGAGCAGGTAGAAGAAGTGGTTCGCCACGCCGGAGGAGTAGTGCACGTCCAGGCTGCCGACCCGGCGGGACCAGCAGTCGGCGGAGCTGCCGTCCTTGGAGGGCTTGTCCATGTAGCGCAGCGGGACGCCGTTGGTGCGCAGTTCCTCGCCGATCAGGTAGTCACCCGGGTCGTTGCTGTTGGCGGCGTAGAACTCGACCAGGGTGCCGAAGATGTCGCTGGTGGCCTCGTTGAGGCCGCCGGACTCGCCGCTGTAGCGCAGGCCCGCGGTGTTGCTGGTGACGCCGTGGCTCATCTCGTGCCCGGCGACGTCCAGCGAGGTGAGCGGGGTCCAGCCCTGGGAGGCGTCGCCGTCACCGTAGGTCATGCAGAAGCAGGAGTCGCTCCAGAACGCGTTGACGTAGTTGGTGCTGTAGTGCACCCGGCTGTACGCGGCGACCCCGTCGTTGCGGATGCCGTTACGGCCGAACGTGCTCTTGTAGTAGTCCCAGGTCTCGGCCGCGCCGTACGCGGCGTCCGCGGCGGTGGTCTGCCGGTTGGCCAGGGTGCCGTCGCCGAAGACGTTCGAGGCGTTGGTGACCAGGGTGCCGGTGCCGCTGGTGCCGCCGTTCAGGTCGTAGGTCTTGTGACCGCCCCGGGCGCCGTCGTTGAGCTGGTAGGTGCCACCGGAGAGGGTGGTGCCGACCGCGACCGAGCCCGAGTGGAAGGTGTTGCCCGTGCCGTCGCGCTGCACGCCCTCCCACGAGTCGCGGACCGTGCCGGTGGTGGCGTCGACCAGCACGTGCAGCTCGCTCGGGGTGCCGTCGGCGTAGGCGCCGCCGACCACGACCTCGTAGGCGAGGGCGGTGCCGGTGGCGTCGGCGTCGTACACGAGCTGGCTGCCGTCGACCCGGCGGGTGGCGGCGGTCGAGGTGGCGAGCGCGGCGCGGTCGGCGGCGGCGGCGCTGACCCGGGCCTTGGCGCCCCGGGTCGGGGCGGCGGCGAGGCTCTGGCTGGCGCCCTTCCAGGTGTTGCCCTTGCCCAGGTGGACGACGGTGTCGCCGCCGAGGACGGGCAGGCCGTCCTGGTAACGGTTGAGCCGGACGTGCTCGGTGCCGTCGGCGTCGGTCGACACGTTCTTCAGGGTGAACGTCTGGCCGTCGGCGACGAGCGCGCTGCCCGAGTGGGCCTTGAGCTGGGCCACCGCGCGGGTGAACGCGTCACCGGACACGGGGGCGGCGG
This sequence comes from Micromonospora sp. NPDC048930, assembly GCF_043197935.1. NCBI lineage: Bacteria > Bacillati > Actinomycetota > Actinomycetes > Micromonosporales > Micromonosporaceae > Micromonospora > Micromonospora sp. NPDC048930. The sequence goes on along the minus strand of NZ_JBICUB010000004.1, from coordinate 436,848 downwards.
AGGCGGTGGTCGGCAGGCTGCCGGCGGCGGCCAGCAGCGCGGCCGTGGCCAGGCCGCCCAGGAGGGTGGTACGACGCATGGAGCTCCTACCTTCACTAGAACTGCCGGTCGGGGGGGTGCCGACCGGCGGGACCCGCCGGCGATGGGCGGCGGGCCGGACACGTCCCCGCAGGTGGCAGGGCGTGACGACGCGCACGGGATCGATGGAGGAAAGATCCTCGATGCGTTGTTGCACATTCTTGCGTCACCCGCCCCTTGTCTGTCACGTCTTGCGGCCAAGATTTTTTGACGAATTTTCGCGTCGCGTTCACCACTCCTCGGCATCGTCCCGACCGGCCACCTCCCCCGCACCCGCGCCGTAACCTGGGGCGATGGGGTCCACGGCGAGGGATGGGGTCGGGTCGGCCGGGCCCGGCCGACCGCTGCTCGCCGCCGGCCTGCTGGCCGGGGCCGGGCTGGTGGACGTCGTGACGGCGTGGGCGCAGACGTTCCCCAACCGGTTCGTGGTGGAGACCGGTCAGGGGATGTACGCGGTCGACATCACCGCTTGGGCCTGGCTGCACGTGGCGGTCGGCGTCGCGGTGACGCTGGCCGGGCTGCTGGTGGTCACCGGGCGACGCGGGACGGTGCCGCTCGCCCTCGGCTGCGCCGTGCTCGCGATCACCGCCGATCTGCTGCTCTTCCCGTACGCGCCGATCCGGGCCGTCCTCGTGGTCGGGCTCGACGGCGCGGCGATCCGGCTGCTGCTCCGGCACCGCCGCGCGGTGCGCTGGTTCAGCGCGGCTCGCAGACCCGGCCCGTCTGCGCCGGGTCGGCCTCCCGAGTCGCCGACCACAGCGGGTTGACCGTCAGCAGCAGGGGCGGCGCCTGCCAGGCGGCACCCAGCCGCTGGAGCAGCCGGTACTCCCGGCGGGGCTGTTCCACCGGCTCGCCGGCCAGGAAGGCGACCACCCGGTCCTCGACCGTCCGCTGCCCGAGCAGCCCGCCGTGGAACGCCGGCGCCTCGAAGACGGGGATGCGGCTGTACTCACCCGGGGGTGCCTCGGCGGCGCTGATGGTGGGCAGGAAGGCGATCATCCGGACGCCGCCCACCGGGCAGAGGATGCGGTTGCGGTAGAAGGGCGCGTTGGCCAGCACCGAGCGGACGAACTCCTCGTCGGGTTCGTCCTTCACCGATCGGGGCAGGTTCGCCAGCCAGAGCAGGATGCGCAACTCCCAGCCGGCCGCGACCCCCCAACCCTCGTGCCCCGGCGGCGGGTAGTAGGTCCGGCCGGCCTGGACCAGCGGGCTGAACATCACCACGGCGGTCACCGGGCCGGGGGGCAGCCGCTCCAGGTACGTGCGGGCGACCATCGAGCCCTCGCTCTGGCCGATCAGGGCGATCGGCCGACCGGTGCGTTTGTGCAGCGCACTTACCTGGTCGGCGAGCAGCGCGGCGCTCCGGTCGAGCGCCTGGTGGGTCGCGTCCGGCGAGTACGGCAGGGGCCGGCCCTGCGCGTCCAGCCCACGGTAGGAGAACCTTTCGACCCGCGGGTCGGCGGGCGGATCGCCGTCCCAGCGCGAGTCGTGCCCGCTGAGGACGATCACCGCGTACGGCACCCGGTCCGGCAGCCGCTCGGCGAGGACCGGCGGTCGCCACATTCCCTTGCCGCCGGCGGCGATGCCGATCAGGGTCTGGGCGAACACCGCGCCCGCGATGGTGAGCGCGATCGCGATCGGGGCGACCGGGACCTGGGGCAGGCGGCGCCGGCCCGGCCGCGCCGCGACGGCCACGGCCCGTTGCCAGAGCAGCCCGTTCGCCAGGCCGGCCACCCCGGCCACGCCCACGGTCCACCCATCGGGGGTGCTCGAGATCAGGGCGCCGGCCATGGTGAGCACCACGAAGTTCAGCGACGACCAGCCGAACAGCTCGATCTTCGGCAACCCCCGCCACCACTTGGCGACCACGCCGGCCCGGGCCAGGAAGGGGGCGAGCACCACCATCGGGGCGAGCGAGGCGAACAGGTACCAGGAGAGCGCCACCGCGGAGAAGGCGACGGAGAGCGCGGCCCACGGGGAGATGACCACCGTGGCCAGCGCCGCGACCTCCAGGTTGCGCCGGACCAGCCACCCCCAGGCGGGACGCGGCGTGCCGGCCGGCCAGGCCAGCGCGGTCAGCCCGGCGGAGAGCACGCCCCGGACCGCCGTGACGACGAGCAGCCCGACCACGAAGGCGAACCAGGAGTCGTGGTAGACCAGCAGCCAGCGCAGGTCGTGGTACGAGTCGTAGGGCCAGACGGCGGTGACCTGCGGGGCGAGTCCGCGGGCGGCGTGGAAGTCGACGGCGACCAGCAGCGCCTCCTCGACCATCGGCGGCAGCGCAGCGAGGACGAGCAGTCCGAACCACCGCCGTCGTGTCGATCCCACATCCACTCCCGCCCTCCCTCTGAAGGATCTCGCGGATCCCCCCGACACGGGGCGGAAACGGCGCGGACGTCGTACGCGCCGTGGTCACCCGAGAACCCTCGGCAAGGTCGCCGGTTCCGTCCCGTGGCGTCCGCCGCGTCGCGTGGCAACCTGTCGCATCCCTCGGGCAGGATGCAGGTCGTGCCCCGCGACCGAGACGACCAGCCGACCGGAGACCGCCGATGACCGACGACCTGATCGACGGCCCCGGCGACGGGGTCGGCCGGGTGCTCGGCACCGCCGACGCCACCCCGCTCACCTTCTGGACCGCCGTCTCCCCCGGCAGCTACCTGCAGCTCGACGACGTGGTGGTGACCCGCCGCGAACTGCCCGACCGGGAGCCGGTGACCATCGCCGGCGTGGTCACCCAGGTGCGCGCCCGGCACGAGGGGGCGCAGTTCGACTCCGATGTCTTCGCCATCGCCGACGGCACGCTCCCGGCCCAGGTGCAGGAGGCCGCCGAGGTCACCACCACCCGGGTCGACCCCGAGTTCTACGTGCCGCCCACCCCCGGCGCGGTGGTGCACCGGGCCGAGGGCGACGCCCGGGCCCGGGCGCTGCACTTCGACCGGATGGAGCGGCGCATCCCGATGGGCATGGGCCGCGACGGCGTCCCGGTCTACCTCAACGCCGACTTCCTCGACGGCACCCGGGGCGCGCACGTCTCCATCTCCGGCATCTCCGGCGTCGCCACCAAGACCAGCTTCGCCACGTTCCTGCTCTACTCGGTCTTCCGGTCCGGGGTGCTCGGCGGCGACGCGGTCAACGCCAAGGCGCTCATCTTCAACGTCAAGGGCGAGGACCTGCTCTTCCTCGACCACCCCAACACCCGGCTGGACGACGACACCCGGGCCGGCTACGCGAAGCTCGGCCTGGCGGCCGGGGCCTTCCCCGACGTGCGGGTCTACGCGCCGCCCCGGGTCGGCGACTCCTCCGGCACGCCCGACGTGAGCAGCCGGCTGACCGGGGTGGACAGCTTCTACTGGACGTTGAGCGAGTTCTGCGCCGACCGTCTGCTGCCCTACGTCTTCGCCGACGCCGACGACGAGCGGCAGCAGTACACGATGGTGGTGCACTCGGTCGCCGCCCACCTGGCCCGGTACGCCCAGCCCGCCGACGGCGGGGTGAGCATCGACGGGGTCCGGTTGGGGTCCTACGCCGACCTGGTCGACCACGTCGTCGAGCAGCTCAACGACGACGAGACCCGGGGCGACTGGGCGGGCAGCGCGGTGGGCCTGGGCACGGTCAACGCGTTCGCCCGCCGGCTGATCGGCAGCAAGAAGGACCTGGGGCGGCTCATCCGCGGCGACCTGGCGGTCCGCCGGCCGCACTCGATCAACACCGCGGAGAGCGCCCAGGTCACCGTGGTCGACCTGCACAACCTGCCGGACCGGGCGCAGCGCTTCGTGGTCGGCGTGACGCTCAAGAGCGAGTTCGAGCGCAAGGAGAAGGCCGGCACCGCCAAGCCGCTGCTCTTCGTGGTGCTCGACGAGCTCAACAAGTACGCCCCGCGCGAGGGCTCCTCCCCGATCAAGGAGGTGCTGCTCGACATCGCCGAGCGGGGTCGCTCGCTCGGGGTGATCCTGGTCGGCGCGCAGCAGACGGCCAGCGAGGTGGAGCGCCGGATCGTCACCAACTCGGCGATCCGGGTGGTCGGCCGGCTCGATCCGGCCGAGGCGTCCCGCCCGGAATACGGTTTCCTCCCGCCCGCCCAGCGGCAGCGGGCGCTGCTGGCCAAGCCCGGCACCATGTTCGTCAACCAGCCGGACATCCCGGTGCCGCTCTGCCTGGAGTTCCCCTTCCCGGCCTGGGCCACCCGGGTCTCCGAGGCCGGCCGGGCGCCGTCGGAGACGCTCCGCTCGATCACCCAGGCGGCCGACCCGTTCGCGGTGGTGGGCTCCGGCGGCTCCGACGACGACATCCCGTTCTAGGGGCTGGTGAGCATGAAGATCCTGCACACCTCCGACTGGCACGTCGGCAAGGTCCTCAAGGGGCAGTCCCGCGCCGAGGAGCACAAGCACGTCCTCGCCCAGGTGATCGAGATCGCCCGGACCGAGCGGCCCGACCTGGTGATCGTGGCCGGCGACCTCTACGACACCGCCGCGCCGACCCCGGAGGCGACCCGCCTGGTCACCCGGGCGCTGACCGCGCTGCGGCGGACCGGGGCGGACGTGGTGGCGATCGGCGGCAACCACGACAACGGGCCGGCGCTGGACGCGCTGCGCCCGTGGGCCGAGGCGGCCGGCATCACGCTGCGCGGCGGCGTCCGGGACAACCCGGCCGAGCACGTCATCGACGGGGTCACCGCCGGCGGCGAGCGCTGGCGGTTGGCCGCGCTGCCGTTCCTCTCCCAGCGGTACGCGGTGCGCGCCGTGGAGATGTACGAGCTGACCGCCGCCGAGGCCAACCAGACGTACGCCGACCACCTCGGGCGGGTCCTCGCCCGGCTCGCCGAGGGCTTCACCGAGCCGGACTGGGTGCACCTGGTCACCGCCCACCTCACCGTGGTCGGGGCGAGCACCGGCGGCGGCGAGCGGGACGCGCACACCGTCCTCGGCTACGCGGTCCCGGCCACGGTCTTCCCCGGCACCGCGCACTACGTGGCGCTGGGCCACCTGCACCGCTCCCAGCGGGTCATCGGCCCGTGCCCGATCCGCTACAGCGGCAGCCCCCTCGCCGTCGACTTCGGCGAGCAGGAGAACGTCGGCTCGGTCACGATCGTCGAGGTCACCGCGACGACGGCGGCCCAGATCCGGGAGGTGCCGGTGCCGGGCGCGGTGCCGCTGCGTACGGTCCGGGGCACCCTGGCGCAGCTCGCCGAGCTGGACGCCCCCGAGGGCTGGCTGCGGGTCTACGTCCGCGAGCAGCCCCGGGCCGGGCTGCGCGAGGAGGTGCAGGAGCTGCTGCCCCGGGCGCTGGAGATCCGGATCGACCCCGAGCTGGTGCCGGCGCCCGGCAGCGGCACCCGCACCGCGCAGCGGGCCGGCCGGTCGCCGCGCGAGCTCTTCGCCGACTACCTGGGCAGCCGGGGGCACGCCGACGAGGGCGTCCAGGAGCTCTTCGACGAGCTGCTCGAGGAGGTCGACCGCTGATGCGACCGATGCGGCTGGACATGGCGGGCTTCACCGTCTTCCGCGAGGAGACCACCGTCGACTTCACCGACGCGGACTTCTTCGCCCTGGTCGGGCCGACCGGCTCCGGCAAGTCGACGGTGCTCGACGCGATCTGCTTCGCCCTCTACGGCACGGTGCCCCGCTGGGGCGGCGCCCGCGGGCTGGCCAACGCGCTCGCTCCCTCGGCCACCGAGGCCCGGGTGCGGCTGGTCTTCGAGTCCGCCGGCGACCGGTACGTGGCGACCCGGGTGGTCCGCCGGGACGGTCGGGGCACGGTGAAGACGGCCAACGCCGGGTTGCAGCTGATGCCGCCCGGCTTCGACGTCACCAAGCTCGACACCGGGCTCAGCCCGGAGGACCTCGGCGAGGTGGTGGCCGGCACCCCCGCCGAGATGGAGCAGGCGGTGCTGGACGCGGTCGGCCTGCCGTACGAGCAGTTCACCAGCTGCGTGCTGCTGCCGCAGGGGCAGTTCGCCGACTTCCTGCACGCCAAGCCGGCCACCCGGCAGCAGATCCTGGTCAACCTGCTCGGCCTCGGCATCTACGAGGAGGTGCAGAAGAAGGCCACCGAGCGCGCCGGGCAGGCCGAGGCGAAGCTGGAGGCGGTCGACCGGATGCTCGGCGGGCTCGCCGACATCGACGACGCGGCCCTCGGCGGGGCGCGGGAGCGGGTCGACCGGATGCGCGAGCTGGCCGGGGCGGTCGCGGCGGCCGTACCGGAGCTGGACCGGGCCCGGGCGGCGGCGCGGGAGCAGGCGGCGGCGCTCGCGGCGCTCGACGCGGAGCTGGCCGTGCTGGCCGGGGTCCGGCCGCCGGACGGGATCGCCGAGCTGGCCCGGGCGGTGGCCACCGCGCGGGTGGCGGCCGACGAGGCCGCGACGGCGGTCGGGCTGGCCGAGGAGGGGGAGGAGAAGCTGCGCGGGGAGCTGGCCGCGGCCGGCGACGAGAGCGCGCTGCGGCTGCTACTCAAGGCGCACGCCGACCGGGAGCGGCTGACCGGCGAGGTGGCGGCGGTAGGCGCGGCGGTGACCGCGGCACAGGCCGAGCACGACGCGGCGGCCGACGCGCTGGTGGCGGCCCGGGCGGCCGCCGAACGCGCCGAGGCGCAGCTGGAGGCCGCGTTCCGGGCGCACGAGGAGGCCAAGGCCACCGACCAGGCGGTCGCGCTGCGGGCGCACCTGGTCTCCGGCGCCGCGTGCCCGGTCTGCGAGCAGGTGGTCTCCCGGGTGCCGGCGGTGCCCGAGGGATCGGCGGTGGCCCGGGCGATCGAGGCGGGCAAGGCGGCCCGGGCGGCCAGCGAGGCCGCGAAGCGGGTGGTGCAGGAGCGCGACACCGCCGCCCGGGAGCTGGACCGGGTGCTGCTGCGCGCCCGCACCGAGCACGACCAGCTCCAGGCCCGGCTGACCGAACTGGACGAGCAGCTCGCCGACGCCGCCGCGCTGGAGACGCTGCGGGAGAGCCTGGCCGAGCACGCCCGGCTGCGCCGCGCCCTGGAGGAGGCAGCCGGCGCGGTCCGGGCCGGCCGGGACGCCGCCCGCCGGGCCCGGGGCGCGCTCGACGGCGCGGAGGAGCGGCTGCGTCGCGCCTGGCGGGACTTCGACACCACCCGGGACGGGCTGGCCCGGTTCGGGCCGCCGGCCGCCGACCGCGACGACGTGGCCGCCGCCTGGGCCGCGCTCGCCGGCTGGGCCGGCGAACAGGCCGACCGGCGGCGGGCCGACCGGGACGGGCTGGTCGCCGCGGTGGGCGCGGCGGAGGCCGCGGCCGGCGAGGTCGGGGAGCGGATCGCGGGGCTCTTCACCGCCGCCGGGCTGGACGCGGCCGACGACCCGCTGCGGGACGCGGCGGTGGCGGTCGAGCGGGCCGAGGCGGAGCTGCGCCGGCTGGAGGAACGCCGCGAGCAGGCCGCCGAGCTGCACGAACAGCGTGCCGGCCACGAACGGGAGGCCCGGGTCGCCCGCGCCCTCGCCGGGCACCTGCGGGCCAACAACTTCGAGCGCTGGCTGCTGGCCGAGGCGCTGGACCTGCTGGTCGACGGCGCGTCGCGGATCCTGCGCGAGCTGTCCAACGGCCAGTACGACCTGGTCCACGACAAGGGCGAGTTCTTCGTGGTCGACCACCACGACGCCGGGCTGCGCCGGGGCGTGCGCACCCTCTCCGGCGGGGAGACCTTCCAGGCCTCGCTGGCGCTGGCCCTGGCGCTGTCGGAGCAACTCGCCGGGATGTCCACCACCGCGGCCAGCCTGGAGTCGATCGTCCTCGACGAGGGCTTCGGCACCCTCGACGCGGCCACCCTGGACACCGTCGCCGCCACCCTGGAGAGCCTGGCGGCCCGGGGCGACCGGATGGTCGGCGTGGTCACCCACGTACCGGCCCTCGCCGAGCGGATCCCGGTCCGCTTCGAGGTCCGCAAGGACGCCCGCACCGCCCGGGTGGAACGGAGCGGCCTGTGAGAGGTACGACGTGACGCGGTTCTTCGTCGACGCGTGGGACCCGGCGTACGGCGCGTCGTTCGAGGCCGCCGGCGGGGGCGGCCCGGCCGCGCCGAGCAGCGCCCAGGTGGACGCCGACGTCGAGCTGCCGGCCACCGACTGGCGGGCCATCGGGGTCCGGCGGGACCTGGTCGCCCCGGACGTGGTGCTGCTGGTCGACGGGGTACGCCGGATCGACGCCAGCGTCTGGACGGCCGAGGACGACGGCGGCTCGTACCCGGGCATCGCCGCCTCGTACGCCGCCGGGGTGGTCCGCTGCGACCTGGAACGCGGCGCGGCGGAGCTGGCCGGGGCGGAGGTGGGCCGGGGGCTCTTCACCGCCAGCCCGTCCGCGCAGGACGTGGTGGCCGGGCGGATCCGCTACCCGGTGCACCGGGTCGGCGGCACCGGCGAGCTGAGCAAGCTGCCGGCCGCGGTGCAGGGCCCGCTGACCGCGCTGGAGGTCGCGGTCTCCGACGCGGTGCGCACCGACGGCGACCTGCTGGTGGTGGACGGGCCGCTGCGCAGCCGCCGCAACCTGCCCCGCACGCTGGGCTACATCAAGACCCAGCACAGCCAGTACCTCGACGCCCGGCTCACCGCGGTGGTCACCGGCCTGGCCCCGGGCCAGCGCTGCCCGGTGTTCCGGCTGGGCACCGCGTGGGGCGGCTACTCCTGGTATCTGCGGCTGCCGGTCGCCGGCGGCGCTCCCTGGGCGGGCATCGTCCGGATGGAGTGCTCGGCCGAGCTGACCGAGACCGAGGCGATCGAGCTGGCCGACCTCTCCCTGGTCACCCTCCCCCGGTTCGCCTCCAGCCCGTACAAGGACCCGCGGGCCCCGCAGAACCTGATCCCGATCGCCGGCCTGGAGCGCCGGCTGCGCGGGCTGCTCGGCGACGCCCGCCTGCTGCACCGGGTGCTGACCGCGGCGGCCCGGGGGATCCGGCGCTGATGGGCCGCCGGCGCGGCACCGACCGGGTGGTCGAGCAGGTCGACACCGGGCAGGCCGAGCTGGTGCCGGACCCGGACCGGCCGGGCTCCTGGACCCTGCTGCTCGACGGCGCCCCGCAGTCGCACGTGGACCTGGCCGACCCGACACACCTGGAGTTCGAGTACGTGCGCCGGCTGGCCGCCGCGATCGACCTGGTCGCCCCGGCCGGCACGCCGCTGCGCGTGCTGCACCTGGGCGGCGGCGCGCTGACCCTGCCCCGGTACGTCACCGCCACCCGCCCCGGCTCCACCCAGCGGGTGTCCGAGGTGGACGGCGCGCTGGTGGAGCTGGTCCGCCGGGTGCTGCCCTGGCCGAGCGACCCGCGGCTGCGGGTCCGGGTGGCGGACGCCCGGGCCACCCTGACGTCCAGCCGGGACGCCAGCTACGACCTGGTGGTCGCCGACGTCTTCGCCGGCGCCCGTACCCCGGCCCACCTGACCTCAGTGGAGTACGCGGCCGAGGTGGCCCGGGTGCTCCGTCCCGACGGGTGCTACCTGGCGAACATCGCCGACGGCCCGCCGCTGCGGCACGCCCGCGCGCAGGTGGCCACGGTGCGCGCGGTGCTGCCCCGGGCCTGTTTGGTGGGCGACGCGGCGGTGCTGCGCGGCCGGCGCTACGGCAACCTGGTGCTGGTCGCGTCCCGGATCGAGCCGCCGGTGCCGGAGTTGGCCCGGCGCGCCGCCGGGGACTGGTTCCCCGGCCGGGTGCTGTCCGGCCCGGAGCTGGACCGGTTCGCCGGCGGCGCCCCGGTGGTCCACGACGCGGACGCCACCGACTCCACCCCGCCACCGCCCGGGATTTTTTCCGTACGTCGTTGATCCGCTCGGCGGACCGCTCCGTATCACCGGGCGGCCATGCCCGTGGGGGGCCGGCTGATGTCCTGGACACCCGGAGGTCTGCATGCATGCGGTGGCGGCCGGCTGGCACGGCGAGGTGGCGAGGCCCGAGTGGATGTTCGCCCGGGCGCAGCCCCAGCCGCGCGCGTCGAGGTCGGGCCGCGGGGTCGACGCACGATCCACGGATCGCCAGAATGACCCGGTGACGCCGCGACCGGCGCCCGGGCGCCACCAGGCGGCGTCCACTGAGGCCAGTCACTCCGACCAGCTGATCCGGCTGCTCTACGCCGAGCACGCCGGGCCGCTGCTGATGTTCGTGATGCGGCTGACCGGCGGCGACCGGCAGCGCGCCGAGGACATCGTGCAGGAGACCCTGCTGCGGGCCTGGCGCAACGCGCACCGGCTGGGCACCCAGGGCCAGGGCTCGCTGCGCCCGTGGCTGGTCACGGTGGCCCGCCGCATCGTCATCGACGAGCACCGCAGTGAACAGGCGCGTCCGGCGGAGACGTACGACCGGGACCTGACCGCGTTCGCCGAGGCGGACAGCACCGACCGGGTGCTGCGCACGATGACCGTGGCCGACGCGCTGCGTACGCTGAGCCAGTCCCACCGGGAGATCCTGGTGGCCACGTACTTCCGGGGGCGTACCGTGCCCGAGGCGGCCGAGGAGCTGGGCCTTCCGCTCGGCACCGCCAAGTCGCGGGTCTACTACGCGCTGCGCGCGCTGCGCACGGCTCTGCAGGAAAGGGGGGTGACGGAATGAGCCGGGCAGATCACATGGACGTCGCAGCGTACGCGCTCGGCGTGCTGGACCCGCAGGACGTGGAACGGTTCGAGGAGCACCTCGCCACCTGCTGGGCGTGCGCCGCGGAGCTGGAGACGATGGTGCCGGTGGTCGGCCTGCTCTCCGGCATCGACGGCGAGACGATGATGGCGCTGGAGCAGACCCACACGGATCCCGCGCTGCTGGACCGGACGCTGATGGCGGTCCGGCGGGACCGGCGGCGGACCCGGATGCGGCAGATCTTCGCCACCGCGGCGGCCGTGGTGGCCTTCGGCGCGCTGAGCGGTGTCGGCTTCGCCACCGTCTTCGACGACGGCCAGCGGGTGCCCCAGGCCGAGCCGACCCAGAGCGTCCCCACCGCCGCGCCGACCGCCGAACCCACAGCGTCCGGGCCGGGCATCGGCTTTATCGAACCCGACGGCGAACAGCACGACGCGACCGACCCGGCCACCGGGGTGAAGACGACCATGTGGGTGGCCAACAAGGAGTACGGCACACAGATCAGCGTGTGGCTCACCAAGCTGCCGGGCCCGCGGACCTGCCGGCTGGTGGTGTTCCGGAAGAACAGCACCAGCGAGGTGGTCTCCACCTGGTCGGTGCCGGGCGGCGGCTACGGGACGAGCACGAATCCGCAGGCGCTGCAACTGAGCGCGTCCACCGCCGCCACCGTCGACGACATCGCGAAGATCCAGGTGCAGTCGATCGACGTGCACGGGGTCGCCACGCCGCTGGTGACGGTGGCCGACCTCTGATCCGCCGCGACGCCGGCGCCGGGCAGCGACACGCCCGGCGCCGTTCCGTCGTGTCCGGGCACGGGTTGCCCGACGTGCTCCCGTACGCAGCGCGGGCCGGAACGGTTCAAACCGTCCACTGTGAAATTGAGCACCCTTTCCTCTTCAACCTTGACAGCGCAGCAGCCGTACTACCCCGTGAACTGCCGAGATTGAGGAGGGCACGTGGCACACCTGAAGCGGACGACCGTCATCGTCGCGAGCGCGATGGTCGCACTAACGGCCTGCGCACCCGCGGGCTACAACGGGGCGAACTCGAGCGCGGCCGAGCCGGTCGCCGTCGCCGCGGCCGAACCCACCGCCGAGCCGGAGGCCTCCGCGACCGCGGACGCCCCCAGCACCGACCAGGGCGCTCCCCCGGCCGACGTGCAGCTCACCGACCAGCTGGTCGGCAAGAAGGTCCCCCGGATGGGCAACGTCGTCACCGACCAGGACGGCTGGGTCCTCTACCGCTTCGACAAGGACTCGGCCGACCCGCCGCAGTCCAACTGCGTGGACAAGTGCGCCCAGGTCTGGCCGCCCGCGCTGACCGACGGCAACCCGCAGTTGCAGGGCGTCTCCGACGACAAGGTCGGCACGGTCACCCGCCAGGACGGCACCCGGCAGCTCACCATCGGGGGCTGGCCGGTCTATCGCTACATCGGCGACAAGAAGCCCGGCCAGTGGAAGGGCCAGGGGGTCGGCGGCACCTGGTGGGTGATCGACCAGAACGGCAGGAAGAACCTGACCTGCGTGCCCACCGGCACCCCGAAGGCGGTCGCCCCGCCGGCCACCGGCGACTCGGGCGGGTCCGACGGCGGCGGCTACTCGTACTGAGCCCCGCCGCACAGGGACACGGTGGCCGGTCGCAGCCGGGGAGGGCGCGGCCGGCCACCGTCGTGAACCCGGACGCCGGCGTCTCCGGCAGCGTCCCGCGTCCGGCGCGGCGCCGGCCCCCCCGGGCCGGCGCCGGGGTTATGTTGCCGACCCGCCCCGCCGCGGGACCGCCATGGCCGTTGCGGGGGGAGGGGGCCGGGTGGGAGAGTGGGGGGGTGTCCACCCCC
>NZ_JBICUB010000004.1:38314-424364 GCF_043197935.1 Micromonospora sp. NPDC048930 | reverse complement strand
GGGGGTGGGGGCGGCGGGGTGGGGGGGCGGCCCGCCCCGGCGTCTCCGGCGGGGGGGGGCCGCCCCGGCGGCCGGGGGGGGGGGGGCGGGGGCCCCCCCCCCCCGGCCGCCCCCCGCGATTCTCTGCCCGACCGGCCCCGCAGCGGCACGGCCATGCCGATGCCGGGTCGAGGGGCCGTCGTGGCAGAGTGGCGGGGTGACCTCCCCCGCCGCCCGCCGGACGCTGCGCCCGCCGGCCGGCTACCGGCTGGCCGCGTCGGTCCGCGGGCTCACCTTCAGCCCGTACGATCCGTGCGCCCGGGTCGCCGCCGGCACCTTCTGGTGGGCCACCCGCACCCCGGCCGGACCGGCCACGCTCGCGCTGCGGCCCGAGGCGGGCGAGCTGGTCGCCGAGGGGTACGGCCCCGGCGCGGACTGGGCGGTCGACCGGGCCGACGCGGTGGCCGGGCTGCGCGACGACCTCACCGGCTTCGCCGAGCTGGCGGCGGCGCACCCCCTGGTCGCCCGGCTGGCCCGGGAGCACCACGGGCTGCGGATGCCGGCCACCGGGCTGGTCTTCCCCCGGGTGCTGCGGGCCGTCTTCGAGCAGAAGGTGACCGGCAAGGAGGCGTACCGGGCGTACGCGGCGACGGTCCGGCACTTCCGGGAGCCGGCACCCGGGCCGCTGCAACCGCTGCTGCTGCCGCCGGAGGCGGCGGCCGTGGCGGCAACCCCGTACTGGGTCTTCCACCCGTTCGGCGTGGAGCAGCGCCGGGCCGACACGCTGCGCCGCGCGGCCGCCGTCGCGGACCGGCTGGAACGCTGCGCCGACGCCGCGGAGGCCACCCGCCGGCTCACCGCGATCCCCGGCATCGGGCCGTGGACCGCCGCCGAGGTGGTCCGGATCGCGTACGGGGACCCGGACGCGGTCAGCGTCGGCGACTACCACATCCCCAACACGGTGGCCTGGGCGCTCGCCGGGGAGCCGCGCGGCGACGACGCCCGGATGCTGGCGCTGCTGGAGCCGTTCCGCGGCCACCGGGGCCGGGTCTGCCTGCTGCTGGAGGCCGCCGGGATCCAGGCGCCCCGGTACGGGCCCCGGGCGAGCATCCGCTCCTTCGCCGCCTACTGACCGGCACAGAGCCGGCGCAGGGTCCGTCCCAGCCACCAGGCGTACGCGTGCTGCACGGCCCGGGCGGCCGGCGCGACCGCGCGGATCCACCGGCGGGCCGGGCGGCTGAAGGCGGTGACCTCGAACACGACGGCGTCCCCCTCGCGGAGCACCAGGAACGCCTCCTCGCCGATCTCCGGGTGCCCGGGCAGCGTGCCGTAGCCGAAGCCGGCGCGGTCCGGCTCCGCCACCGTCCAGACCACCTCGGTGGGCCCCCAGATCCGCAGCGGACCGACCCCGAGACCCGGGGTGACCCGCACGCCCGCCTCGGCGCGCGGCGCGTCGGTACGCATCACCACCCCCGCCGCCCGGTGCAGCCGCCAGCCGAGCACCGCGTCCGCCGCGACGGTGAAGCAGCCGTCCGGCAGCCGGACCCGGTGGCGCAGGTGGTCGTAGCCGGCCGGCAGGCGTCCGTCGCGGGTCGCCCCCACCTCGGGGTACGTCAACTCGGGCACGGGCCGCCTCCTCGCGCGGGATCCCGCCAGCGTACGGCGGGCGGGTGGGCCGCGCGGCCTGGGCCCGGCGGGCTGTGGTGGGCTTTCCGGGTGACCGATCAGGTGACCATCGCCCCCGCCGGTGTCGCGGACGCCGGCGAGATCCTCACCGTGCAGCGCGCCGCGTACCTGGTGGAGGCGCAACGCTACGCCGACCCGTTCCTGCCACCGCTGACCGAGACCCTGGACGAGATCCGGGCCGCCCTCGCCGGCCCGACGACCGTGCTGGCCGCCCGGCTCGGGTCGCGGCTGATCGGCTCGGTGCGTGCCTGGATCGCGGACGACACCGCGCACGTCGGGCGGCTCTCCGTCGCCCCCGACCAGCAGGGCCGGGGCGTCGGCGGGCGGCTGCTCACCGCGATCGAGGCGGCCTGCGCCGGTCGGGTGGCCCGGTTCGCGCTGTTCACCGGGGCGGACAGCGCGGAGAACCTGCGGCTGTACGCCCGCCGCGGCTACCGGGTGGTGGCGCACCGGCCGGACGAGAACGGGAACCCCCTCGCGGTGCTGGAGAAGACGCTCGACCCACCGGCCGGACCGACCGTCTGACCGCCTGGGGGTCCGGCCTCCCGGCGGTCTGGCACCCGCTGCCGGCGTTCATCGCGCGGTCGGCGGCCCGTCCACCACGCCGGCGGCCGGCGGCTCGGCACATCTCCGGAGAGCGATATGTCTCTGAGGCATATTTATGCCGCAGAGACACATCGCTCTGAAGTGGAGTCTTGCGGATGGGCGTCACGCAGGGTGAGGAAGGCCCAAGGGGAGCTTGGCTACCCCTGCCCGACCAGCCAGGCGAGCGGGTCGGGATCCAGCCGGCGGGCGGCGGTCAGCGAGGGGTCTGATCCGCTCTCCGCCGGTCGGGCGCGATCCGGAGTCAGCCGCCGGGCGCGTCCCGGGTTCAGCCGGCCGGGCACGGTCCCGGGTCAGGCGGCCTGGTGGAGGTCGGCCAGGCCGACCGGGGCGTACCGGCGGAGCAGCTCCTCCAGCTCCGCTACCGAGGCGACCTCGCCGATGACGTTGGCGCCGCCGCCGAGCTCGGCGCGGTACCGGTGCACCAGCCGGTAGCGGTACCGCCCTCGGATCAGCTCGACGCTGACCCGCCAGCGTCCGCAACACTCGCAGATCCACTCCGGCACGCCGCGAACGGTAGCGCTGACCTGCGGTTTCACCATCCGGGCGGGCGGGACGAACGGGTCGGGGCGGGGACACGCCACCCGGCACCGCCGGTGATCTGCCTCACGACTGTCGGTGGCGTCTGATTGACTGGTCGCCGTGGACCTGCCGATCAATCCGCCGGTCGAGCCGATGCTGGCCAAGAGCGTGCCCCAACTGCCCACCACGCCCGGCATGACGTACGAGCCGAAGTGGGACGGCTTCCGCTGCATCATCTTCCGCGACGGCGACGAGGTCGAGCTCGCCAGCCGCGGCGGCAAGACGATGACCCGCTACTTCCCGGAGGTGGTCGAGCAGGCGCTCCGCCAGCTGCCGCCGCGATGCGCGGTCGACGGCGAGCTGATCGTGATCCGCCGCGACGGCCCGGGTGGCCAGCCCCGGCTCGACTTCGAGCTGCTCGCCCAGCGGATCCACCCGGCCGCCTCGCGGGTGAAGCTGCTCGCCGAGACCACCCCGGCCGACTTCGTCGCCTTCGACCTGCTCGCCCTCGACGACGAGCTGCTCACCGACCGGCCCTACCCGGAGCGCCGGGCCGCGCTGGAGAAGGCGCTGGCCAAGGTCCGCCCGCCGGTGCACGTCACCCAGGTCACCACCGACCCGGAGACCGCCCGGCGCTGGTTCGAGGTCTTCGAGGGCGCCGGGCTGGACGGCCTCATCGTCAAGCCGGCCGACCTGCCGTACGAGCCGGGCAAGCGGCTGATGTTCAAGGTCAAGCACGCCCGCACCGCCGACGCGGTGGTGGCCGGCTTCCGCTGGCACAAGTCCGGCCCGGTGGTCGGCTCGCTCCTGCTCGGCCTCTACGACGACGCCGGGGTGCTGCACCACATCGGGGTCAGCTCCTCGTTCACCGCGGCCCGGCGCAAGGAGCTGCTGGACGAGTTGGCGCCGTACCGGGACATCGCCGGCGACCACCCCTGGGTGCACGGCGACCACGAACGCGGGCAGCGCATCCCCGGTGGGGTGAGCCGGTGGACCGGCACGAAGAACCTCGAGTGGGAGCCGCTGCGCCCCGAACTGGTGGTCGAGGTCGGCTACGACGCGATGGAGGGCGACCGGCTGCGGCACACCGCCCAGTTCGTCCGCTGGCGCCCCGACCGTGATCCGCGCTCCTGCACGTACGACCAGCTGGAGCGCCCGATCCGCTACGACGTGGACCAGGTGCTGCGCGGGGACCCGGCGGCGACCGTCGGCGGCGGAGCCGGCCGGGCGTAGCCTGGCCGTCGACACGATCATGGAAGGCTCCCAGGTGACCCGCTTCTCCGACCGGATCCGTCGGGCCCGGCCCGCCCTGGCCGGGTTCGCCGCGGCGATGGTGCTCACCGCCGGCTGCACCCTGCCGGTGATCGCCCCGCGGACCGAGGGCCAGGGCGAGGCCGCTCCCCCGGGCACCGCGCCGACCTGGCGCGCCTGCCCGGAGGTCCCCGACGAGCTGGTCGGCCGCGGCGCGCAGGGCATGCGTTACGAATGCGCCCGGATCGCCGTACCCCGGAACTGGGGCAACGGCGCGGCGACCGGCGCGACCGCCGGGCCCGGCACCGGGGAGACCTTCGAGATCGCGCTGATCCGGATCCGGTCGGAGACGCAGCACGACCGGA
The DNA here is from genome assembly GCF_043197935.1 of Micromonospora sp. NPDC048930. Taxonomy (NCBI): domain Bacteria; kingdom Bacillati; phylum Actinomycetota; class Actinomycetes; order Micromonosporales; family Micromonosporaceae; genus Micromonospora; species Micromonospora sp. NPDC048930. Next base: position 419,958 of record NZ_JBICUB010000004.1, on the reverse strand, counting down.
TCGGCTCGCTCCTGGTCAACCCCGGCGGTCCCGGCGCCTCCGGCGTGGACACCGCGGTCTACCTCTCGTTCGGCTCCGGGTTCGGCGGGCTGCCGGCCGCGGTGACCGACCGCTTCGACATCGTCGGCTTCGACCCGCGGGGGGTGGCCCGGTCCAGCCCGGTGAAGTGCATCTCCGACGCCGACCTGGACGCCAGCTTCGGCTACGACCCGGATCCGCGGAGCCAGGCGTCGTTCGACGGCTTCGCCGACCTGAACAAGCAGGTCGGGCAGCGGTGCGGCGACAAGTACGGCGACCAGCTCCCGCTCTACGGCACCGAGCAGGCGGCCCGGGACATGGACGCGGTACGCGCGGCGGTCGGCGACGACAAGCTGACCTACCTCGGCTACTCGTACGGCACCCTGCTCGGCGCGGTGTACGCCCAGCTCTACCCGAACCAGGTCCGGGCGCTGGTGCTCGACGGCGCGGTGGACCCGCGGCAGAAGCTGATCGCCGGGTCGGAGAGCCAGGCGAAGGGCTTCGAGCGGGCGTTCGACAACTTCGCCCGCTGGTGCGGGGCGAACGCCGGCCGCTGCCCGATCGCGCCGGACGCCCGGGGCGCGGTCACCTCCGCCATCGACAAGGCGAGGGTCTCCCCCGTCCGGGGCAGGGACGGCCGGGAGGCCACCGCGGGGTGGGTGTTCTACGCGGTCATCTCCTCCCTCTACACGGAGGCGGGCTGGCAGGAGCTGGCCCGGGCGATCGACTCGTTGCAGGGCGGCGACCCGACCGGGGTGTTCAAGCTCGCCGACGCCTACGCGGGCCGCGAGGAGGACGGGCACTACTCGAACCTGTTCGACGCCAACATGGCGGTGAACTGCGCGGACGAGACGGAGAAGCCGTCGATCGCGCAGATCCGCCAGCTCCAGTCGCAGTGGCGCGACAAGTACCCGCTGTTCGGTCCGGCCCTCGCGGTCGGGATGCTCGGTTGCGTGCAGTGGCCCGGCGGTCGGGACCCGTACCCCACCGGCAAGGCGGCCGGCGCGCCGCCGATCCTGGTGGTCGGCACCACCGGCGACCCGGCGACGCCGTACGAGCAGACCGGCGCGCTCGCCTCGATGCTGGGCGTCGGCCGGGTGCTGACCTGGGAGGGCGAGGGGCACACCGCCTATCCGCAGACCACCTGCGTCACGGCCGCCGTCGACGCGTACCTGATCTCGCTCACCGTCCCCCGGGAGGGGCTGCGCTGCCCCGCCCGGTGACGGTGTGCGGGCCGCTCAGCCGGCCGGCGGCGGCGTCCAGTCGGCCGGCAGGTGCCCGATGCGGACCCGCTGGGGGTGGTCGCCGACCGGGACGCTGACCACCTTCTGCCCGGTGGCGAAGTTGATCGCGGTGACCCGGTCGGCGCCGGCCTCGGAGATCACGCAGTCCCGGCCGTCCCCGCTGACGGTGGCCCAGTACGGCTTGCTGGCCGGCACCAGGGTGCCCTCCCGCAGGGTCGCCCGGTCGACGACGGTGGCGTAGTCGTCCATGGTGCCGGCGACGCAGAGCCGGCTGCCGTCGGGGCTGACCGACAGGCCGTGGTGACGCGAGTCGTTCACCCAGGTGGTGCGGTCCTCGCTGGTGGCGGGGTTCTTCGGCAGGGTGGTGACCCGGGTGATCCGGTCGGCGGCCACGTCGTACTCGGCCAGCCCGTTGAAGAAGGAGACCTGGAAGTAGAGGGTGCGCCCGTCCGGGGTGAACACGGCCGGGCGGACGGCGTCGGAGAGGTCCCGGCGGCCGGCCGCGTCCAGCCGGGGCCGCATGTCGATCACCTTGACGACCTGGAAGGTGCTGGTGTCGGCGACGGTGATCCGCCGGTCTCCCTTGGTCCAGTCGAGCCAGGGGGCGTCGAGGTCGGTGTTCACCTCGCCGATGGACATGTTCCACAGGTACCGGCCGCCGTCGGTGAAGATGTTCTCGTGCGGCTTGTCCCCGGTGGGGAAGGAGCCGAGCTGCTGGCCGGTGCGGATGTCCAGCACGTGCACGGTGTTCGAGGTCGAGGCGGAGACGGCGACCCGGGTGCCGTCCGGTGACACGGCCATGTGGTCGGAGCGGTAGCCGGACACCGGGAAGCGCCAGCGGATCCGGCCGGTGGCCAGGTCGAGGGAGACGACGTCGGCGAAGCTGGGCCGGGACACCACCAGGGCGGTGCCGTCCGGCGTGGTGTACATGTCGTCGACGAGCTGGTCGTGGCCCTCGCCGGGGCCTTGGCGGATGCCGAGGAAGAAGGCGAGCCGGACCGGGTTGAGGTAGATCTCGTGGAGCCGCTCGTCCCGGTCCGGGACGACGTTGATCCGGCCCAGCCGGGCGTAGTCGCCGTGCGAGCGGATCACGTCGGCGGTGCCCGCCCAGTTGTTGCCGACGAACATCACCTCCTGCAGGGCGGCGGCGTCGGCGAAGGCCCGGGGCTCGGCCGCCACCGGGGCCGCCGGGACGGTGACGGCGAGGGCGGCGAGCACGGCGAGGGTACGGCGCGGGCGGGACGGGTGCGGCATGAACGCCTCCTGGGGAGCGGTCGTGGGATTGACATTCCTCTGTGGGGAAGCCGGTGTTACCTTGCGGTAACAATCAGCAGAGCAACCGGCCGGGCACCCCGGATAGGGGCCGGGCGCCAACGCCCCCGGCTCCGGTTGTGCCGCGGCGACAACGGGAGGCGGCGGGAGGCGATGGCCCGGACCGGAGGCGCCACCTCCTTCGGAGCGCTGCTGCGCGACCTGGTGTCCGACCCGGTGGCCGTCGAGGAGGTGGTCCGCGCCGCCCGCGCGCACTCGCCCGAGGTGGGCCGGCTCCCGCCGGCGGAGGTCCGCCGGCAGGTGACCCTCCTGCTCGGCTGCGGCCTGGGCGCGCTGGAACGCCGGGAGGACCCGGGCGAGCGGGAGTTCGCCGAGGCCCGCCGGCTGGGCGCCGACCGGGCGGCGCAGGGGATCTCCGTCGCCGGGCTGCTGCGTGGCGTGCAGGCCGGCCGGGACCGGGCGGTGGAGCTGGTGGTCCGGCACGGGCGGGCCGCCGGGATACCGGACGACGTGCTGCTGGAGGGCCTCGTCACGATCGGCCGGTACGCCGCCGCGGTGGAGCGTGCCGTGGTCGACGGCCACCGGGCCGCCGAGCGGGAGCTGACCGCCGCCGAAGGGCCGGACCGCGCGCGGCTGCTGCGGCGCCTGCTGCTCGGGGTGCCGGCGGGCGAGCCGGCGGCGGAGCTGACCCGGTTCGGGTTACGCCCGGACGGGCGCTACCACTGCCTGGTCGCGGAGCGCCCCGACCCGGTCCGGGCGCACGCCGTGGCGCGCCGGTTCGCCCGCTGCGGGGGCGTGCTCGGCCCGGTCGAGGACCGGCTCGCCGGCCTGCTCCCCCGGCTGCCGGCGGACGCCTCGCCCCCGCCGGACGTGCTGGTGGTGGTCGCGCCCGCGCAGCCGCTGGACCGGGCGCCGGCGATGTACGCGCTCTGCGTGGCCGCGCTGCGGACCGCGGCCCACCGCCGGCTCCGCGGCCTGCACCTGCTCACCGACCTGGCCGGGGAGACCGCGCTGGACGCCCAGCCGGCCCTGGCCGCGCTGCTCCGGGGCGCCCTGCTGGGCGGCCTCGACCCGGCCGAGGAGTTCCACCGCGAGCTGGCCTGCACCGCGCTGGCCTACCTGGACCACGGGCAGCGGCTGGACCAGGCCGCCGCCGCCCTGCACGTGCACCCGAACACCGTGCGGTACCGGCTGCGCCGGCTCCGGGAGCTCACCGGTGGGCCCCCGGTGGAGGACGGGGCACGGTGGACGGTGCGGCAGACCCTGCACTGGTGGTGGGCCCTGCGCACCTGGCTGGACCACCGCTGAGCCGAGCGGCGGCCTCACGGCCGACGGCGCCTCCTCGATCGCGCCGACCGCTGCCAGAGCGGGGCGTCGCTGCCCGGCGCGTTGAGCGGTTGGCGGGGCTCCGGCTCGGGCACCTCGATGCCCTGCCGGGCCGCCATCTCCTCCAGCAGCGCCCGCAGCCGGCGTACGTCGGCCTTCAGCTCCTCCTGCTCGTCGTGTTCGAAGGCGTCGTCGTCGACGATGAGCCGGCTGGCGAAGTGCGCGGTGATCAGCGGGATCACCAGCAGCACCATGGTGGAGATGAGCAGCGCGGCGAGGAACCGCCCCTCGAAGGTGGTCGGCGAGATGTCGCCGTAGCCGACGGTGGAGGCGGTCACCACCGCCCACCAGACCGAGTCGGCGGCACTCTTGTGCTCGGCGTGGCTGTAGAGGATGCCCGCCACCACGATCATCAGCAGGTACGACCCGATGAGGGTCCGCGGCGAGTTGGCGAACCACACGAGACCCCGGTAGATCCAGCGGAACGGCAGCAGCAGGACGTCCATGGCGACATGCTGCCCGGTACGGGCAACCCCGCCGCCGGACATCGCCGGTCACCGCTGTGTCAGGCTGCCGGCATGACCGACGTGATCTTCCGGGAGGCGGTCCGGGCGGACCTGCCGGCCGTCATCGCCCTGCTCGCCGACGACGTGCTGGGGAAGGCCCGCGACTTCACCGAGGTGGACGAGGCGTACGAGCGCGCGTTCGCCGACATCACCGCCGACCCGCGCAATCACCTGGTGGTCGCGGACCTCGGGGGTGAGCTGGTCGGCTGCATGCAGATCACGTACATCCCCGGGTTGGGCCGGCACGGCGCCGAGCGGTCGCTGATCGAGTCGGTGCGGGTCCGCTCGGACCTGCGCGGGCGGGGGCTGGGCCGGGAGATGATGACCTGGGCGATCGACCGGGCCCGGGAGCGGGGCTGCGCGCTGGTGCAGCTCACCACCGACAAGTCCCGCACCGACGCGCACCGCTTCTACCGCAACCTCGGCTTCGTGGCCAGCCACGAGGGGATGAAGCTGACGCTCTGACGCCGCGCTCCCCCGCTCCGGGGAGCCGGTTCCCCGCCGGGCGGGACGGCCGGGGCCGGCCACCGGGCCAGGCTGGACGGGCAGTCGAGGAGGAACGCCATGCCCGTCACCGCCGTACCGTCCGGCCCGCTCGTCCACCGGCCCGCCCCCGCCTGGGCGGTCCGCGTCGCCCACCTGATCCCGCTGGTCGTGCTCCCCTCCGGCCTGTGGCGGATCGCCCTGGTCGCCGGGGTGCCGATCGGCGCGGCGGCGCACGGCGCTCCCGTCCGCCCCGGCTTCGGGGAGAGCGCCTACATCGTCTCGCTGAGCCTGGTGTCGGAGGCGCTGGCGCTGCTCTCCCTGGGCCTGGTCCGCCCCTGGGGTGAGGTCTTCCCGCGGTGGCTGCCGCTGCTGCGCGGCCGGCGGGTGCCGCCGCCGTTCGCGGTCACCGTCGCCACCGCCGGCGCCGTCGCGGTCACCCTGATCTGGGGGTACGCCGCCTGGGGCGTCGTCGTCCGCGGCAACGACCTCGGCTTCACCCCGTCCGGCTTCGCCCTCCTGGTGGCCTGCTACCTCCCCCTCCTCCTCTGGGGTCCCCTCCTGTTCGCCCTGGTCCTCTCCTACCGCCACCGCCACCGGGTCAGTCGTTGACCAGGCGGCCGTCGCGCAGGGTGAGGGTACGGTCGGCCATCTCGATCAGGGCCGGGTCGTGGGTGGCCACCAGGGCGGTCATGCCCTTCGCGTGCACCACGGCACGCAGCAGGTCCATGATGGAGCGGCCGGTTTCCGAGTCGAGCTGGCCGGTCGGCTCGTCGGCGATGAGCAGGGCCGGCTCGTTGGCCAGCGCCCGGGCGACGGCCACCCGCTGCTGCTGCCCGCCGGAGAGCTCGTACGGGCGTTGCGCGGCGTGCCCGCCCAGCCCGACCAGCTCCAGCAGCACGGCGACCCGCTGCTCCCGCTCCGCCGCCGGCACCTTGGCCAGCCGCAGCGGCACCCCGACGTTCTCCGCCGCCGACAGGATCGGCACCAGGCCGAAGGTCTGGAAGACGAACCCGACGGTCCCCCGGCGCAGCGCCAGCAGCTCCCGCTCGCTCGCCGCGGTCACGTCGTGCCCGGCCACCCGGACCCGGCCGGTGTCCGGCCGGTCCAGTCCGCCGACGAGGTTCAGCAGGGTGGTCTTGCCGGCGCCGGAGCGGCCCCGGACGGCGACCAGCTCACCCCGGCCGGCGGAGAAGGAGACGTCCCGGACCGCGTGCACCGCGTGCTCGCCCTTGCCGAAGGTGCGGCTCACCCCCTCCACCCGGACCACCTCGTCGATGGTGACGGCCCGGGCCGGGGCCAGGATCGACTGCTCGCTCATCGCTCGTTCTCCTCGGTGTGCGCCCGGTCACCGGGCCGCACCTCGACGTGGTCGGGTTCCAGGTTGAGCCGGACCCGGTCGCGCAGCGACAGGGCGTCCACGAAGGACGCCGGCAGCTGCATCCGGCCGGTCCGGTCGAGCACCGCGTACTCCTCGGAGACCAGCTCCGTGCTGCCGTCGGCGCCGACCCGCGCGGTCCGGCGTACCTCGGAGGAGGTCCGGCCGTCGCGGATGGCGACGGTCCGGCGGACCTGGCTCGCCACCGCGTGGTCGTGGGTGACCACCACGATGGTGACGCCCAGCTCGGCGTTGATGGTCCGCAGCGCGGCGAAGACCTCGGCCCCGGTCGCCTCGTCCAGCTCGCCGGTCGGCTCGTCGGCGAAGAGCACCTCCGGGTCGTTGGCCACCGCCACTGCCACCGCGCAACGCTGCTGCTCGCCGCCGCTCATCTGGCCGGGGCGGCGGTCCGCGCAGTAGCCGACGCCGACCAGGTCGAGCAGTTCCCGGGCGCGGGCCCGGCGGGCCCGGCGGGACCGCCCGCCGGCGAGCTTCATGGGCAGCTCCACGTTCTCCAGCGCGGTCAGGTACGGCAGCAGGTTCCGGCCGGTCTGCTGCCAGACGAAGCCGACCACCTGGCGCCGGTACGCCAGCCGCCGCTTGTTCGACAACGCCAGCAGGTCGTAGTCGGCGACCCGGGCGATGCCGGCGGTCGGGGTGTCCAGGCCGGAGAGGATGTTGAGCAGGGTCGACTTGCCGGAGCCGGAGGCGCCCACGATCGCCAGCAGCTCGCCCCGGTCGATGACCAGGTCGAGGCCCTGGAGCGCGACCACCTCCACCCCCTCGGTCTTGAAGATGCGGACCAGGCCGTCGCAGACGATGTGCCCGCGCAACCGGTCGCGGCCGCCGGCCCGTTCGGCCGCGCGCTGCGCGGCGCGCTGCTGCAGGTCGGCCAGGTCCGGCACGGCGGACGCTGGCTGTCCGGGGTCGCGGCGCGGCGTCAGACGGGCCGAGCCCGGATGGCCATAGGCGGTCCCTGTCATCTCAGCTCTCCTCTCCGAGCCGGAGCACCTCGCCGAGGCGCATCCGGCGGTTGTTCAGGGCCTCGACGGCGACCGCGAAGCCGAGGGCCAGCACGGCGAGGCCCAGCACGCCGGCCACCAGACCGGGTTCGAAACGCACCGGCACCGCCACCCCGCCGGTGAACGCGGGCAGGCCGAGCACCGGGGTGAGGAGCAGCGGCAGCAGCGCGCCGACCACCGCACCGGTGAGCACCGAGACGAGCACCAGCGGGGTCAGCTCGACCAGCAGCAGCCCCCGCCACTGCCGGCGGGACAGCCCCATGGTGCGCAGCCGGGACAGCACCTGCCCCCGGCCGCGCGCCCCGGCGAGGACCGCGAACGCGAGCGCCAGCAGGCCCAGCAGCCCGCCGCCGACCGCGCCGATGGTGAAGCCGAACACCAGCAGCCCGTTCACCCCGCTGCCGCCCAGGTCGGCGCGGACCGCCGACCGGGTGAGCACCTCCGGCTGCCGGGGCCGTTCCCCGCCGGTGACCGTGCCGGCGCGCTGGTAGCGCTGCTGCCCCTCGTCGGCGGCCCGGGCCACCGCCGCCGGGTCCACCCGCTCCCCGGCCAGCAGGAAGCCGGTGGGGGCGAGCGGGTGCGGGGCGTCCGCCGGGAGCGCCGGCCAGGGCGCCACCAGGAAGCGCTCCACCCCCTGGTCGACCAGCGGGAACGCGTCCACCGTGGCGGCCGTCCGCACCGGCAGGCGGTTGCCCTGCACGTCCACCCAGGCCGGGCGGCGGCCGTCCCGGTCGGCCAGCCCCGCCTCGGCGAACTCCTCGGCGAGCGCCGGGGAGACCAGCACCGGCAGCGGCGTGCTGCCGGCTCCGGTGGCGGGCGCCGGGTCGGGGACGGTCACCTGGACGCCCGCGCGGCGGGCCACCTCGGCGAAGCGCGCGCCGTCGACCAGCAGGACGCGGGTGCCGCCGACCCCGCCGAACCGGCCGGCCTGGTCGGCGTACGGCCGCTGGTCGGCCTCGGCCAGCAGCGGGGTGACCGCCCGTACGCCGGGCAGGGCGGCCAGCGCCTCGGTGGTGTCCGGCGCGAACCGCTCCCCGCGGACCAGGACGTCGCCGGGGACGGCGCGGGCCGCGGCCCGGTCCCGCCCGGCCTCGATGCCGGCGGCCACCACCCCGCAGAACGCGGCGGTGGCGATGGCCAGCACCACCACGACGAGCGGGCCGGTGGCGGCGGCCCGGCCGGCGCGGGCGGTGCCGAGGAACGCGACGCTGCCCCGGGCCCGGGCGGCGGCCCGGCTGAGCAGCCGCAGCGGCCACGGATACGCGCGCAGCGCCAGCAGGGCCGCGGCGACCGCCAGCAGCACCGGCACCGACACCAACAGCGGATCCACCGAACCGTCGAGGGTGAGTCCCCGCCGGCGCAGCAGGAACGCCCCGAGCGCGGCCACCCCCAGCACGGTCGCCTCGACGGTGAGCCGGATCGTGGTGGAGCGGGCGCCGACCAGGTCGGCACGCCCGTCGCCGCCCCGGGCGGCGGTGAGCGCGGTGACCGGCGGGACCAGCGTGGCCAGCACCCCGGCGAGCAGCACCCAGCGCAGCTCGGTGCCGGCCCCGGGGAGCCGCCCGCCGAGCAGCCAGCCGGCGCCCGCGGCGAGCGGCAGCACCAGCGCCGACTCGGCGAGACCGCGCCGCAGCACCGCCCCGGTCGAGCCGCCCCGGGCCCGGAGCAGTTGGTACTCGGCGCGTCGCCGGCGGGCGGCGAGCCGGGCGGCGAGCAGGGTCAGCCCGGCGAGGGTGGCGAGCAGCCCGGCGGCGATGACGGCGAGCAACGTACGGGCCGAGGCGAGCGACTCGGCGAACCGCCGCAGCGGAATGTCGACGCCCTGGGTGAGGGTGAGCCCGGCCGGGCGGGTCCGCTCCAGCGCGGCGATCCCGTCGATCATCGCGCCGAGCTGTCCGGGGTTGAGCCGGTCCGGGGCCACCCGGTAGCGCCAGGCGAAGGTGATCGGCCAGCCGGCGGTGGCCGCCGCGTCGAAGCCGGCGTCGGCGGTGTACCCGACGGCCAGGTACGGATCGCCGTCGCCCTCGGGCGGGGTGAGCCGCAGCATCGTCGGCAGGGCGTCCCAGATCCCGTCGCCCGGATCGGTGGGCCGGAACACCCCGACCAGCTCGACCGTCCGGGTCCGCATCGGTTGGTTGTCCCGGTCCAGGATGGCCAGGCGGAACCGGTCCCCGGCGCGCACCTTGAGCGGGCCGGCCACCGTCTCGGCGAGCGCCACCTCGATCGCGCCCTCCCCGGTGACTCCCGCCTCGGGCCAGCGCCCCTCGACCAGCGTGGCCGCCGGGCGGAGCCCGGACACCGTCCGCAGGCTGAGGTCGATCAGTCCCTTGTCGGAGGTCAGCGTCGGGCCGGTCAGGCGGGCGAACGCGGTCTGCGCCTGGTACCAGCGCTCCCCGACGGCCTGCCGCACGGCCGCCGGCATCCGCGCCTCGACGGTGGCCAGCTCATCGGACCGCCCGGCGGCGATCCGGGAGGCGGTACGCGGCACGATCGTCGGCTCGGTGGTGTACGTGAGGTCGCGGCGGGCCACCGGCTGGCCGGCCACGTACTCGCGCAGCCCCTGCCCGGTGAGCCGGTCGGCGACCCGGGGCACCGCCGTGATCAGCAACGCGGTGACCAGCGTCAGCACGGCGAGCAGCAGGAAGTGCCCTCCGTACGCCCGGACCCGCCGGACCGCCGCGAACAGGCTCATGCCGCCACCTCGCTTCGCTCGGTGCCGGCCTGAGCAACCACGGCGCTGCGCCGATGAGTCGCTCGCTGACGCTCGCTCATCGCTCTCCCCCGATCCGGAGCTGGGCGGCGGCCACCCGCTGGCGGAGGCCGGTGGTGATGACGGCGGCGAAGGCCAGGGCGGCCAGCAGCAGCCCGCCGGCGGTCAGCCCGATCGGCGTCCACGCCATGGTGAAGAGGGCCTCGGGCACCGGCCGGCCGGCGGCCGGGGTGAGGATCACCAGCGGCACCATGGTGGCCGCCACGCCGGCGCCGACCAGCAACCCGACCCCGACCCCGATGCCGGCCAGGAACGCCTGCTCGGCGAGGAGGGCCCGGGCCAGCAGCCGGGTGTTCGCGCCCAGCGTGTGCAGCACGGCGAACTCGGTCAGCCGGTGCCGGGCGGTGGCCCACACGTCGACGGCCAGGCCGACCAGGGCGAGCAGCACCGCGCCGAGGGCGGCGGCGAGCAGGCCGGTGCGGGCGCCCCGCCAGTAGGGGTCCCGGTCGGCCGCCGCCGCCACCTGGCGGCGGTCCAGCAGGGTGGTGCCGGGCAGGTCGGCGAGCGCGGACGCCGCGGCGGCGTGGCCGGCGGTGTCGGTACGCAGCCACCACTCGGCCGTCGGGCGGACGTTGCCCTGCTGGCGGATCAGCAGGTTGGTGGCGCTCGGCAGGTCCAGCAGCACCCCGTCGCCGGTGGTGCCGGGCACCGCCTCGACCTGGCCGACCACCTTCACCGGCAGGGTGACGCCGGACAGGGCGAGCGAGACCGTGTCGCCGGTGCGCACGTTCAGCGCGGCGGCGACCCCGGGTGTGACCAGGGCCGGTACGGGTGGATCGTCCCCGACCGGGGCCACGGCGAAGCGGGCGATCGGCTGGCGGGCGAATTCGAGCAGGCCGTCCGGCAGTTTGATGTCGTGGGTGCCGTCCACGGTCGTCCCGGTGACCGCGGCCAGCCCGTGTGGCCCCTGCTGGGTGTCGCTGAGCCGCCAGCTCCCGTTGAGCGGCAGGGGCAGCGGGCCACCGGCGGCGTCGGTCAGCCGGAGCCCCTCGATCCGCAGGCGGTAGCTGACCCCGACAGCCGACCCACCGTCGGCCTCGAACCCGGCCAGCCGCAGCGGGGCGCCACCGGTGCCGGGCAGCGGCACCGAGAAGGGCACCGGCCGGCCGTCGCCCTCGCCCACCGCCAGCGGCAGCCGCCAGGCGCCGCCGTCGTCGGTGGTGAGCAGCGCGGACACCGCCACCTGCGGCGGGGCGAACGCCGACCGGACCGGGGTGCGCACGGTGCCGGAGAGGGTCGTCGCGCCGTCGGGCAGGACGACCCCGGCGGGGTCGGGCCGACCCGTGACCAGCCGGTCGAGCAGCGCGTCGGTCGAGGCCCCGCCGGCCGCGTCGGCGAGCCGGAGCACCCCGGTCGCGGCGGCCGCGTCGAGGCTCACCACGGTGGCCGGCCGGTCGTCGCGGCCGAGCCGAACGTCGTCCCGCCAGGCCGGCAGCGCGCGGTCCAGCCCGGGTACGGCGGCCAGCCGGGAGAACCGGTCGACGGGGGCGACGCCGTTCCGCTCGACCAGTCGCAGGTCGGCGCCGACCGTGTGCCGGGCCTGGTCCCGCTGCGACCGTTCCCAGGAGGCCACCAGGGACCAGGCGAGGGTGCTGCCACCGACGGCGAGGGCGAGCAGCAGCACCGGCCCGGCGTGCGGCCGGCGGCCGGCCTGCCACATGCCGAACATGGTGGCCGTCCACGGGCGCCGGTCGACGAACCGTTCCGCGAGCCGGGTCGCCGGGGGAAGCAGCCGCAGCGCGACGACCGCGCCGGCCAGCACGCCGAGGGTGGGCGCGGCGGCGAGCAGCGGATCGATGCCGAGGCTCCCGCCGGCCCCGGCCAGCGGCGAGGAGTACTGCCGCAGCTGGGTCCAGGCGAGCACGGCCAGCGCGACGAGTGCCAGGTCGACGCTGGCCCGCTGCACGGCGGCGCTGCGGGTCGGGCGGGACCGGGCGGCCATGTCGGCGACGTAGGTGCCGGCCCGGCGCAACGACGGCACCACCATGGCGAGCAGGCAGCCGACCGCGGCGGCGACCGCGACCGTCCAGACCCGGCCGAGACCGCCGCCGGTCAGGCCCAGGTCCGCGCCGAGCCGGTGTACGGCCTGGCCGGTCAACGGCGGGGCGAGCAGCACGGCCGGGGCCACCACCAGGGTGGCCTCCCGGACGGCGAGGCCGGCGAGCTGTCCCCGGGCGGCACCCCGGGCGCGCAGCAGCGCCGTCTGCGCCCGCCGGTCCTCGTTGAGCAGCGCGGCGACCAGCACCAGCGCGTACCCGCCGAGGACCACGATCAGCAGCAGCGGGGTGAGCAGCGCGGACCGGCCGACCAGGTCGGCCCGCCCGAGCCGGTCGGCGAGCCGGTCCAGGTGGCTGACGGCCTGGGCCGAGGAGCCGAGCCCGGTGGCGTCGGGGATCTCCTCGGTGACGGTGGTGAGCGCCGAGGTGATCCCGGCGAGCCGGCTCGGCGCGACCCCGGCCAGGTCGGGGGCGACCAGCCAGGCGGCCGACGTGGAGCCGGGGAAGGTCGGCGCGAAGTCGGCCGGGTCGAGCACGAACGGCCCGTACGAGGTGACGGTCCCGGCGCCCGGGCCGTCGCCGACGCCCGGGGCGAGCCGCCAGTACGGCGCGCCGGGGTCGCGAGGCCGCCAGGTGCCGGCGAGCACCACCGCACCGGCCTTCTCGGTGCTGCGGTCGAAGAGCGGCACCCGGTCCCCGAGACGCAGCCCGAGCTGCGCGGCGACCTTCTCGGGGAGGGTGACCTGCAGCGGCGAGGCCCCGGGGGTCGGCCAGGACCCGGCGGTGAGCTGCGCGTACGTGGGCAGGTCGGCCAGGGTGGCGAGGGTGGCGAACATCGGGTCGTCGTCGACCCGGGCCGCCCCCAGGTCCCCGGTCAGCTCCCGTCCGGTGCCGTAGCGGGCGGCGGCGACGGAGACCGGCACGCCGCCCAGGCCGTCGGCGAACTGGGCCCGGACCGCCCGGTCCCGGTCGGCGTACGCGGCGGCGTCCCGGCCGCCCGAGCCGCTGACCAGCAGGCTCCGCTCCTCGGCCGGAGCGGCGTCGAGCACCGCCCGCGCCCCGGCGTCGACGGCCCGACGGTTGTAGTCGGAGAGCCCGGTGACCAACGCGACCGCGACCAGTGCCGCGACCGCGGCGGCGAGCAGCAGACCGCGCGCCTCGACGGCCCGCCTCCACACCAGCTTCATCCGACGTCCTCCCCTGCCCCGGGTGGGGCGATGTCCAGGGAGACCGTCCGGGGGGCGGGAAAGGTTCGCGCCCGTTACATGATCGTTACCGATCCCGGTCGGCGTCGCACGGTCAGGGGCGGGGGCGGTCGCGGTCCTTGGAGGGCTGCACCCGCTTCGGCTCGCCGGGCATCTTGGGATATTCCGGCGGGTACGGCAGGTCGCCCTGCCCGGCGGCGGCGTCCCGCTCGGCCCACTCCAGCAGCGGGGTGATGTCCCACGGGGCGTCGTCGATGCCGGCGTGCGGGTCGCCCCGCTCGGCGAACCGGGCCGGCACGCTGCCCAGGTGGAAGTCGTCCGGGTCCACCTCGGTCAGCTCGTCCCAGTCGACCGGGGTGGAGACGGTGGCCCGCGCGTTGGCCCGCAGCGAGTACGCGCAGGCGATGGTCCGGTCCCGGGCCATCTGGTTGAAGTCGACGAAGACCCGGCTGCCGCGCTCCTCCTTCCACCAGGCGGTGGTGACCAACTCGGGGCGGCGGCGTTCCAGCTCCCGGGCCAGCGCGATGGTGGCCCGGCGCACCTCGACGAACGTCCAGCGCGGGTGGATGCGCAGGTAGACGTGGACGCCCCGGCCGCCGGAGGTCTTCGGCCAGCCGGTCGCGCCCAGCTCGTCGAGGACGGCGCGCAGCTCGCCCGCGGCGGTGACCGCGTCGGCGAAGTCGGTGCCGGGCTGCGGGTCGAGGTCGATCCGCAGCTCGTCGGGGCGGTCGACGTCGGCGGCGCGCACCGGCCACGGGTGGAACACCACCGTGCCCATCTGCGCCGCCCAGGCCACGTGGGCCAGGTCGGCCGGGCAGAGCTCCGCGGCCTTCCGGCCGCTGGGAAAGGCGATCTCCGCGGTCCGGATCCACGGGGGTACGCCTCGGGCCGGCACCCGCTTCTGGAAGAACATCTCCCCTTCGATGCCCTCGGGGAAGCGTTGCAGGGTGGTGGGCCGGTCCCGCAGGGCCCGCATGATGCCCTCGCCCACGGACAGGTAGTAGTGGAAGACGTCCGCCTTGGTGAAGCCGCGCTGCGGGAAGATCACCCGGTCCGGGCTGCTGAGCCGTACGGTGTGCCCGGCGACCTCGATCTCCTCGGCCGCGGCCTTGCTGCCAGCCATTGGGCGACCATATGCGATGCCACCGACGCTCGGCGTACCGTTGACGGGTGAGTCTTTCCGACAACGAACTGCCCCGTACCGAGGAAGAGTGGCGGGTCCGGCTGAGCCCCGAGGAGTTCCGGGTGCTCCGCGAGGCCGGCACCGAGCGGCCGTGGACCGGCGAGTACGTCGACACCAAGACCCCGGGCGTCTACCACTGCCGGGCCTGCGGGGCGGAGCTGTTCCGCAGCGAGGACAAGTTCGACTCGCACTGCGGCTGGCCGAGCTTCGACGACGCCATCCCGGGCGCGGTGAAGGAGATCCCGGACAACACCCTCGGGATGCGGCGTATCGAGATCCGCTGCGCCCGGTGCGACAGCCACCTGGGGCACGTCTTCGAGGGCGAGGGCTTCACCCCGAAGGACACCCGGCACTGCGTGAACTCGATCTCGATCCGGCTGGAGCCGGCACAGGGCTGACGACGCGTGCGGCGCCACCGGCGACGGTGGCGCCGGGCGGTCAGAGCAGCAGTCTGCTGCCCTGCTCGTCGACCGCGTCGGCGCTGTCGTCGTCCAGCCACACCCCACCGGAGGCCAGGTAGCGGAACCGGTACTCGCCCGGGGCCAGCCGGACGGTCACCGTCCGGGTGCCGTCCCGGCGGGTCACCAGCTCGTGCCGGCCGGGCTCCCAGTCGTTGAAGCAGCCGACCACGCTCACGACGCCGGGCGGGGTGTCCCGGGGCAGGCAGAAGGTGACCCGGGTCTGGTTGCCGAAGAGCTTGCTGCGCTTGATCACGGGGTCCTCCGGGGTTCGAGGGCGGTCACCGGGCCTAACGCGCGACACGCCGGGGGCGACTCGCCGTCGAGCCGGATCAGGTTCGCCCGTTTCGGTTGCCCTCGTGTGTCGGTTGCTCGACGCTGGGGTGACGTGTCCATATCGGGGGGATTTGTAATGGCTACCTGCGAGGTATGCGGTAACGACTACTGGGGAGCGTTCGAGGTCCGCACGGCCAGCGGCGCGACGCACACCTTCGACTGCTTCGAATGCGCCATCCACCGGATGGCACCGATCTGCGAGCACTGCCAGACCAAGATCGTCGGCCACGGCGTCGAGGTCAGCGGCCGCTTCTTCTGCTGCGCGCACTGCGCCCGCGCCGTCGAGGGCGCCCAGGGCGCCGAGGTCCGCGACGCGGTCGGCGCCCGCCCGTCCTGAGGCCGCCGCGGCTCTGGCCTGATGCGGCGAGGCCCCGGCTCCGGCCTGGGATGCGGCCTGGGATGCGGCCAGCCCACCGCGGCTCCGGCCACGCCCTGCTGACCGACCTGGCGGAGGCGGCGCTCCACCCGCAGCGCCGCGCGCGTCCCGCGCCAACCTCCGGCGTGTCGCCGTCGGGACGGCACAAGGGTGGAGAGCGGTATGACTCTGAGACATAACTATGTCGCACAGTCATACCGCTCTTCAGGGGACGGCCCCCGGGAACGGAATCACCCGCCGTAGCGAAGGTGGCACCGGCTGGGGCGCGCATTGATCCAGCGAGCCAGCGGTAAGTGAGCGGTAAGGGTCGTAGCGCGCCGGGCCTGGTTAGCATCCGGCCATGCCCGCCATCAGATCAACGCTGCTGCCGCTGACCCTGACCGCCGTCCTCGCCCTCGCCGGCTGCGCCGGGACCGACCGGCCGACCGACGAGGCCGCCCCCGCCACCTCGGCTCCGGCGGCCACCACGCCTGCCGGGACGGCCGCGGCCACGCCGACCCGGACACCCCGCGCCGGCGCCCCGGTCCCGGACACCTTGGACTTCACCGCCCGCACCATCGACGGCGGGTCGTTCCGCGGCGACAGCCTCGCCGGCAAGCCGGCCGTGCTGTGGTTCTGGGCGGCCTGGTGCACCCGGTGCCGGGGCGTCGCCGACGACGTGGCCGCGCTGCGGCGGGAGCAGGCGGACCGGGTGAACCTGGTCGGCGTGGCCGGGCTGGGCAGCGGCGCGGACGCCATGCGGCGCTTCGCCACGGACACCGGCATTGCGGCCTTCCCCAACCTGGCCGACGACGAGGGCGCGGTGTGGCGCCGGTTCGGGGTCACCAGCCAGGAGTGGTACGTGCTGCTCGACTCCACCGGGAAGGTGGTGCACTCCGGGGCGCTGTCCCAGGCGGAACTGCGCCGCCGGGTCGCCGAGCTGGCCTGACATGGCCGACGCCCCCTACGGTCTCGCCCTCGCCGCCGGCCTGCTCGCCGCGGTGAACCCGTGCGGGTTCGCGCTGCTGCCCGCGTACCTGTCGGTGCTGGTGCTGGGCGAGGGCCCTACGGCCGCCCGCGGTCCGCTCGCGCCGGTCGGCCGCGCGCTGGCCCTGACCGCCGCGATGACCGCTGGTTTCGTCGCGGTCTTCGGCACGTTCGGCCTGCTCGCCGGGCCGCTCGCGGACGCCGTCGCGAGCCGCCTGCCGTGGGTGTCGGTGCTGATCGGCGCGACGCTGATGGTGGCCGGCGGGTGGCTGCTCGCCGGCCGGCAGCTGCCGACCCTCGGCCCCCGCCCGGCGGCCGGTCCGGCGGTCCGGGCCCGGTTCGGCTCGATGGTGCTCTTCGGCGCGGCGTACGCGGTCGCCTCGCTCGGCTGCACGATCGGCCCGTTCCTGGCCGTGGTGGTGGCCGGCTTCCGGGCCGGCAGCCCGACCGCCGGGGTGGGTCTCTTCGTGGCGTACGCCCTCGGCATGGGGCTGGCGGTCGGGGCGGCGGCCCTCGCGGTGGCGCTGGCCCGGGACTCGCTGGTCCGGCGCACCCGGCGGGCCGCGCCGCTGCTCGGCCGGCTGGCCGGCCTGCTGCTCGTGCTCACCGGCGGCTACGTGGCCTGGTACGGCTGGTACGAGGTCCGGCTGTTCGCCGGCGGCGACGCCGGTGACCCGGTGATCGCCGCGGCCGGCCGGGTGCAGGGCGCGGTGAGCGAGTGGCTGGCGGGGCTGGGGCCGTGGGCGGTTGCCGGCGTGGTCGTCGCGCTGGTCGGGGCGGCTGCCGCCGGCACCCTGGCCCGCCGCCGGATGACCGCGGCCGGAACGGACGCCGAGGCCGGCCCGGCCGGGGCCACCGCCGGCCGGGCCACCCCGGGCGGTCGGGTGGACGCCACCTAACCTTGCGGGATGCCTGTCGAGTCGCACGTCGCCACCTTCGCCGAACTGGGCGCCCGCACCTTCCACGACCTGCTCCGGCTGCGCATCGACGTGTTCGTCGTCGAGCAGAGCTGCCCGTACCCCGAGCTGGACGGCCGGGACGTGGAGGCCGGCACCCGGCACCTGTGGCTGACCCGGGACGGCGCGGTGGTGGCGTACCTGCGGATCCTGGCCGACCCGGACGGGGTGGCCCGGATCGGCCGGGTGGTGGTCGCGCCGGCCGCCCGCGGCGCGGGCCTGGCCGGCCGGTTGATGGCCGAGGCCCTGGCCCTGGTCGGCGACCGGCCGTGCGTGCTGGAGGCGCAGACCCACCTGGTCGACTTCTACGCCGGCCACGGCTTCACGGTCAGCGGCCCCGGCTACGTCGAGGACGGCATCCCGCACACCCCGATGCGCCGGGCCGGGACGGCGGCCGCCGGGTAACGCCCCGTAGGATCTTCGCGCTCAGCTCTCAGTGGGACACAGCGGAGGGAACGAGAGCGTGAAAGTTACGGGGATCCGGTGGACCGGCCGGCGGGCCGGCATCCTGGCCGCCTCGGTGGCCACGGCCGTGGCCGGCACCGTCGGCCTGGTCGCGATCGGTCACGGCGGGGACGGCGCGGAGTGGAGCGCCGGGGACGGGCCGGTCAACACCGCCCTGCACACGATGGACTTCCCAGCCACGGGCGGTCGCGAGGCCACCATCCCGCGCCGGGACACCGACCGGTTCGCCATGATCGGGGTGACCTGGACCGACCCGAAGGCCGACTTCCGGGGCACGATCTCCGTTCGCACCCGGGCGATCGGCGGGGGCTGGTCCGACTGGCAGCCGCTGGAGTTGGACAGCCACCGGCCGGAGTCGGCCGCCGACGCGGCCGGGGCCCGCGGGGGCAGCGACCCGCTCTGGGTCGGCCCCTCGAACGGTGTCGAGGTACGTGCCGCGGCCGCCGGCGGAGGCACCAGCAGTCGGCTTCCCGCCGGGCTGCGGCTGGAACTGGTCGATCCGGGCCAGTCGAAGCGCCGCACGGCGGGGGCGGCCGGTCGCGCGCCGGCGCGGCTGGAGCCGGTCGCCCAGTTGGCGGCGCTGGAGCCGACCCCCACCGACCCGGCCCCGACCGACACCACCCCGGCCCCCGCGCCGACCGACACCACCACGGCCCCCGCGCCGGCGGAGACCACCACCGCCCCGACGGAGACCACCGCCCCGGCACCCACCGAGACCACCGCGCCGGCCGAGACGACCGCACCCGCCCCGACCACGACCGCGCCGGCGCCGGCCACCAGCTCTCCCACCGCCGCACCGAACCCGGTCCCCACCCCGAAGGTGGTGACCCGCGCCCAGTGGCTGGCCGACGAGTCGATCGTGACGGACCCGCCGACGTACGGGACGACGGTGAAGGCGTTCTTCGTCCACCACACGGCCGGCACCAACAGCTACAGCTGCGCCGACTCGGCGGCGATCGTCCGGGGCATCGAGGTCTACCACGTCAAGAGCAACGGCTGGAGCGACATCGGCTACAACTTCCTCGTCGACAAGTGCGGGGTGGTCTTCGAGGGCCGCAAGGGTGGCATCGACAAGCCGGTGACCGGCGCGCACACGTACGGCTTCAACACCAACACCGCGGCCATCGCCGTGCTCGGCACCTACACCACCTCCGGCGTGCCCGCGGTGGTGCAGGACGCCATCGCGCACGTCGCGGCGTACAAGCTGGGCCAGTACGGCAACGACCCGTCCGGCACCGTCACCCTGGTCTCCGGCGTGGAGGGCAAGTTCCACCTCGGCCAGTCGGTGACGTTCAACCGCGTCTCCGGGCACCGGGACGCCGTCGCCACGGAGTGCCCGGGCACCGCGCTCTACGGCCAGCTCGGCGCCATCCGCCTCAAGGCGGCGACGATCACCGGGCTGACGCTCACCGGAGTCACCGGCGGCAAGTCCGACGCCACCTGGTACACCAAGGGCGCGTCCACCGTGTCCTGGTCGGTGGGCACGCCGAGTGCGCTGGTCGCGAAGTTCGAGGTCCTGCTGGACGGGGCCGTCGTCGCCACCGCGGCGGGCACCGCCCGGTCGGCCGCGGTGACCGTCCCGGCCGGGGCGCACACCCTGCAGATCCGGGCCGCGCACCGGCTCGGGCGCACCGCGACCACCGCCGCCCAGACGGTGGTCGGCGACCCGACCGCGCCGACGTTCCCCGGCAAGCCCGAGCTCGGCCTGCGTACCGGGACGGTCAACAGCACCTCGGTGCCGGTCACGCTCTCCTGGCGGGCTGCCGACAACGCGGCGCTGCGGGCCACGTACCTGACCGCGCCGAACGCGATCACCTACGGGCCGACCGTCACCAGCGCGTCGGTGCTGGCGAAGCCGGGCGTCGCGACGACCTGGTCGATGAAGGCGGTCGACTGGGCCGGCAACGCGGCCACCGCGTCGAACAGCCGTACCACGCTGCTCTTCCCCGACTCCTCGGCCACCCGCACCGGCACCTGGTCGACCACGTACAACAGCGCCCACCTCGGCGGCAAGGCGCTCACCACGACCGCCAAGGGCGCCACCATGAAGCTGTCCTTCACCGGCCGGTCGGTGTCGTTCATCGCCACCCGGACGTCGACCTCCGGGCAGGTGTACGTCTACCTGGACGGCGTGAAGGTGGCCACGGTGGACTTGAAGGCGAGCAGCACCGCGTACCGACAGGCGGTCTGGACGAAGAGCTGGAGCACCAGCGGGACGCACACGGTCAAGATCGTGGTGGTCGGCACCAGCGGCCGGCCCCGGGTCACCACCGACGGGTTCGGCTACATCAGGTGATCTCGCCGCACGGCGACGGGCCCCGGAGCAAGCTCCGGGGCCCGTTCCGCGTGCGCGGGAGGTTCAGACCAGGCAGGTGACGATGTCGGCGATCGGGCGGCGGCGCCCGGTGTAGAAGGGGATCTCCTCGCGGACGTGCCGGCGGGCCCGGGCGGCGCGCAGGTCGCGCATCAGGTCGACGATCCGGTGCAGCTCGTCGGCCTCGAAGGCGAGCATCCACTCGTAGTCGCCGAGGGCGAACGAGGCCACCGTGTTGGCCCGCACGTCCGGGTAGCCGCGGGCCATCCGGCCGTGCTCGGCCAGCATCTCGCGCCGCTCGGCATCCGGCAGCAGGTACCACTCGTACGACCGGACGAACGGGTAGACGCAGAGGTAGGCCCGGGCCTCCTCGCCGGCCAGGAACGCCGGGATGTGGCTCTTGTTGAACTCGGCCGGCCGGTGCAGCGCCATCTGGGACCAGACCGGGGTGAGCGCCCGACCCAGCGTGGTCCGGCGGAACCGCAGGTACGCGTCCTGCAGCGCGTCGCTCGAGGAGGAGTGCCACCAGATCATCAGGTCGGCGTCGGCGCGCAGGCCGGCCACGTCGTACGTGCCCCGGATGGTGACGTCCTTGCCGGCCAGCTCCTCGAAGAGCGACTCGACCTCGTCGACGACGTTCTCGCGCAGCGACGGGAGGGGGCTGGTGGCCCGGTACACCGACCACATCGTGTACCGGATGGTCTCGTTGAGCTCCCGCAGCCGCGCCGCGTTGGTCTGCTCGGTCATGCTGCCGATCCTCCCAGTGCTGTGATGATCTCTTCGGCCGCCGTCTCGCCGGAGCGGACGCAGACCGGGATGCCGACGCCGTCGTAACCGGCCCCGGCCAGGGCCAGCGTCGGGTGGGCCGCACGCAGGGCCGCCCGCACCGCCGCCACCCGGCCCAGGTGGCCGGGGGTGTACTGCGGCAGGGCCCCGCCCCACCGCTGCACGTGCCGGGCGACCGGGGTGGGCAGCGGGTTGCCCAGCACCTTCGACAGCTCCCGGTGCACGGTGGCGACCAGGTCGTCGTCGGTGAGCTGGAGGGACGTCTCGTCGCCGTACCGGCCGACCGAGGCGCGGACCAGGGCCAGCCCGTCGGGGCGGCGCAGGTGCCCCCACTTGGTGGTGAAGAAGGTGGACGCCTTGATCAGCAGCCCCTCGGTGGCCGGCACCAGGAAGCCGGAGAGCTCCGGCAGCTCCGGCGCGGGCAGGGCCATGGTGATCAGCGCCACGCTGGCGTAGTCCAGGCCGCCGACGGTGCCGGCCACCTCGGGCGCGGGACCGGCGAGCAGCCGGGCGGCCGGGCGGGCCGGCACGGCGAGCAGCACCGCGTCGACGTCCACGTTCGACAACTCCAGCTCGGCGCGTCTGCCGCCGCGCCGCGACCTGGAGCCGTCGTCGGGCTCGCGGGTCGGGCCGACGGTGAGCCGCCACCCGGCCGGGGTGCGGCGCAGCTCGCGGACCGCGGCGTCCCGGCGGATGGTCGCGCCGCTCTCCCGCGCCGCCGCCGCCACCAGGGTGCTCAGCCCGCCGGCCAGGGTGCCGAAGACCGGCGCGCCGGCGGTGCGGGGCGCAGCGGCCTGCGCGGCGCGGACCGCGTCGACCAGGGTGTGCGCCGTCCGGGCCGCCCGGGCCAGGGCCGGCATGGTGGTGACCAGGGAGAGGTCGTCGGCGCGGCCGGCGTAGACGCCACCGAGCATCGGGTCGACCAGCCGGTCCACCACCTGGTCGCCGAGGCGGTCGCGGACCAGCGCGCCGACCGCCACGTCCTCGTCCGGCGCGAGCAGCGGGCGCCCGGCGTCGCGGTCGGCGTCCGCCGCCGGCCGGGCCACCGTCGCCACCTTGTCCAGATCCCCGGGTACGCCGACCAGCGTGCCGCCCGGGACCGGGCGCAGCCCGCCGTCGACCACCAGGGCGGCCTGCCCGACGGTCGGGTGCACGATCGCCTCGGCCAGGCCGAGCCGGCGGACCAGGGCCACCGCGGCCGAATCCTGGCCGGCCGGGTCACGCATCAGGAACGACTCGGCGCCGAACTCGACCGGACCGCCGGCCAGCTCACCGGTGTGCAGCTTGCCGCCGAGGCGACCGGACTGCTCGTACACGGTGATCTCGGTGCCGGCGGGGGCGCGGTCCCGCAACCGGACGGCGGCGGCCAGCCCGGTGATCCCCCCACCGACGATCGCCACCCGCCACGGACGCCCCACGGTCCCTCCTCTACTCGACCGGCCGCGCGCTGAGCTCGTGCACCAGCGCGACCACCCGGGTCAGCACGTCGGGGTCGGTCTCCGGCAGCACGCCGTGACCGAGGTTGAACACGTGACCGGGGGCGGCCCGCCCCTGGTCGAGGATCCGGCGCACCTCGGCCTCCACCACCGGCCAGGGGGCGAGCAGCACGCACGGGTCGAGGTTGCCCTGCACCGCCTTGTCCGGGCCGATCCGGCGGGTCGCCACGTCCAGCGGCGTACGCCAGTCCACGCCGACCACGTCGGCGCCGGCCTCGCCCATCGCGCCGAGCAGCTCGGCGGTGCCCACCCCGAAGTGGATCCGGGGCACGCCGGCGTCGGCCAGGCCGGCGAGCACGTACGTCGAGTGCGGCAGCACGTAGCGGCGGTAGTCGGCCTCGGAGAGCGCTCCGGCCCACGAGTCGAAGAGCTGCACCGCGGAGACCCCGGCGTCGACCTGGACCCGCAGGAACGCGAGCGTCACCTCGGCCAGCCGGGCGCACAGGGCGTGCCAGAGGTCGGGGTCGCCGTACATGAGTGCCTTGGTCTTCGCGTGGGTCCGCGACGGCCCGCCCTCGACCAGGTAGCTGGCCAGGGTGAACGGGGCGCCGGCGAAGCCGATCAGCGGGGTGTCGCCGAGCTCGGTGACCAGCAGCCGGACCGCCTCGTCCACGTAGGACACGTCGTCCCGGCCGATCGGGCGGATCCGGTCGACGTCGGCGGCGGTACGTACCGGCTCGGCCACCACCGGCCCGGTGCCGGGGACGATGTCCAGGTCGACGCCGGCGGCGGCCACCGGGACCACGATGTCGCTGAACAGGATCGCGGCGTCCACCCCGTGCCGGCGGACCGGCTGGAGGGTGATCTCGGCGACCAGTTCGGGGCGGCGGCACGACTCCAGCATCGGCACGTTGGCCCGGATCTCCCGGTACTCCGGCAGCGACCGGCCGGCCTGGCGCATGAACCAGACGGGGGTGTGCGGGCCCGGCTCGCGCCGGCAGGCGCGGACGAAGGGCGAGTCGGCCGGCCCGCCGTGGCGGGATTCTCCGTCTCGGGCGGCGGTGCCCGTGGTGTCGGTGGTCATCGCGGCAATCGTGCCACGCGCCCGAGCGCCCCTCGCGGTCAGCGTCACCTTTTGTGACCGGCCACCCTCCGGCCCGCGGCGGGGTCGCCGGGCGCATGATCGTGACCGCCCGCTCGGCGCGCCGTCACGCCGTGCGGGCGAGCGGCGGCATAGGCTGCCGGCATGGCCCCCCCGATCGCGCTCCCGGAAACCTTCGCTCGCGCGGTCGCGGGGTTGCGCTCGGTGACACCCCGGCCGGAGATCCTGCTGGAGGAGGTCGGCGCGCCGCAACGGCTGGCCCCGTACGCGTTCGCGCTCTCCGCCGCGGTCCTGCGGGACGAGGACGAGGTGGCCACCGGGCGGCTGATCCTGCTGCACGACCCGGCCGGCCACGAGGCGTGGCAGGGCACCCTCCGGCTGGTCACCTACGTGACCGCCGAGCTGGAGGTGGACCTGGCCAGCGACCCGCTGCTGCCCGGCGTGGGCTGGGCCTGGCTGACCGACGCCCTGGACGCGCAGGAGGCCCGGTACCGGGCCATCGGCGGGACCGTCACCCAGACCCTCTCCACCCGGTTCGGCGAGCTGGCCGGGCCACCCGCCGCCGGGGACATCGAGATCCGCGCCTCGTGGACGCCGCTCGCTGTCGACCTGGTCCCGCACCTGCTCGGCTGGTGCACCCTGCTGGCCTCGACGGCCGGGCTGCCGCCGCCCGGCGTGACCGCCCTGCCCACCCGCCGCCCCGCCGGCGCCGCCTGACCCCGGGCCGCCCGTCGCCCGTCGCTCGTCGCTCGGAGATCTTGGACGGAAATGGCCCCCTATGGGGGCCGGTTCCTACCAAGATCTATTGGACGTCCTGCTGTTCGGAGAAGCTTCCCGGGTGGTGGGAGAAGGGGAAGCGAGGCGGCCTGCCGGATCCCGGGACGGCCCCGGCCAGCGCCGGCTGCGTCCCGGATCCGACCTTGGCAGCGCCCGCCCCCATCTCGGCCCCGACCCTGGCAGCGCCCGGCTACATCCCGGGCCCGGCCCTGGCAGGGCCCGTCGCGTCCCGGGCTGCCCGCGTGACGGCCGGCCGGGCTGTCCGGGCGGAACGCGGACGGGCCGCCCCGGATGACCGGGGCGGCCCGTGCCGGGCGGCTACTCAGAGGTAGTTGTCGGCCTCGTCGCAGACCTTGTCCATGCCCTTGCTGGCCGCGTCGAAGCCGGCCTTGTCGCCCCGGGACGCCGCCCGCAGTGCGGTGGTCAGCTTGTCCAGGCAGCTGGCGATGACCTTCTTCTGCCGGGCCTGCTCGTCCCGGTCGTTCTTGGTGCCGGTCAGGTCCTGCTCGGTGTCGGCCAGCTTGTCGCGGACCGACTGGAGGTCGGCCTTCAGCTTGTCGATCTCCTGCTGATTGGCCGCGATGGTGCCGTCCCGCTGGCTGACCTGCTTCTCGGCCTTCTCCAGCTTCCCGTTCGTGGTGACGTAGAGGCCGGTCATCACGCCGCCGAGGATGAAGAGCAGCCCGGCGACGACGGCGAGGATCAGGGCGGTCCGCCCCTTGCCGGCGCCCGCGCTCGGGGCCGGGTACGGCGGGGCCGAGCCGGGCGGGGCGGACATCGGCTGGGGGCCGAAGCCGGGGCCCGAGACCGGCGGGGCGGACATCGGCGGGGCCGACATCGGCTGCGGGTACCCGGGCGCGGAGACCGGGGCGGCGCCCGGCGCGTACTGGCCGGGGACCGGCGGGGCGGGCTGCGGCGGCGCGGCCTGCGGCATGGTGGGCTGGGGCAGGGTCGGCTCCGGCTGGGCGGGCCCGTACTGGGGTGCCGGCTGGCCGGTCCCGTACGGGCTGCCGTACACGGTGCCGCCCGGCGGCTGGGGCGGGTAGCCGCCCGCGCCGGTCGGTGGCTGGGACATGTCTCTTCCTCCAGGTGTGCTGGTCCCCCCGTGGGGTGGCCCCGAGGGGCCGCGTCGGTGGATCCGGCGTGGTCGGGGCCACGCGTCGACGTACGCGTTGCGGTCAAGGGCGACCGGCGGCGGAGCCGGTCAGCAGAGCGAGAAGGTGTCGCAGGCGGTCTTGATGGGCACCGCGAGGCCGATGCCCTCGGCGTCCCGGGCCTTGGCGGTGGCGATGCCGACGACCTCCTTGGCGCCGTTGATCACCGGACCGCCCGAGTTGCCGGGGTTGATCGGCGCGTCGAACTGGATGACCGGGCCGGAGTCGCCGTCGTCCTTGCGGAAGGCGCTCACCACCCCCGTGGTCACCGTGTCCTGCAGGCCCAGCGGGGCGCCGACCACGACGATCTGCTGCCCGGACTTGACCGGCGTGGCGGCCGCGACCAGTGCCTTGAACCGGGCGCTGGTGCTCAACTGGGCGATGTCCTTGTCCTTGTCGACCCGGACGATGGTGGCCTCGAAGCGCTGGTCCGAGCGCTCCAGGAAGACCTTCCGGCCGCCACCGGCGAAGACCGACTCGACCACGTGGAAGTTGGTCAGCAGCGTGGTGCCGCCGCCGGCCGGCGGCTTGCCGACCGCGAAGGCGGTACCGGTGAAGTCGCCGGCGCGGACCCGGAACACGCTGGGCAGCACGGCGCTGGCCACGGCCTCCGGGTTGAACGCCGCCCCGGCCTGCTTCTCCAGGGCCCCCGTCCGCTGCTCCAGGCCGTCGAACCGGGTGCCGGCCGCCCCCTGCACGTCGGCCAGCCGCCGGTCGGTGGCGGCGAGCCGGTCGTCCAGCCGGTGGATCTGGTACGCCTGCACGCCGGCGACCACCGCCAGCACCCCGGCGAGGGCCAGCGCCACCACCGGCAACCGGCGCCGCCGGGCGGCCGGGTCGGCCGGGTACGCCGGACCGGACGCGGGCTGCCCCGGCAGGGCGGTGCCGCCGCCCGGCTGGCCGGGGTAGGCGGCCGCCGCGAGCGACTGCCCGGAGTGAACGGGCGCGGAGACCGGCTGCCCCGGATAGGCCGGACCCGAGGTGGGCTGCCCCGGATAGCCCGGACCGGTGGTCGGCTGCGCCGGGAAGCCCGGACCCGAGGTGGGCTGCGCCGGGTAGGCCGGCGCGGAGGTCGGCTGCCCGAAGGTCGCCGGCGACGCGGTCGGTTGCCCCGAAACCGGGGCGGCCCCGGCCGGCTGCCCGCTCGCCGGGGCGAAACCCGTCGCGTGGCCGGGGGCCAGGGAGGCACCGGTCGGCTGCCCGCTCATCGGGGCGAAACCCGTCGGCTGGCCGGGGGCCGGGGCGAGCTCGGGGGCGGCCGCCGGCGGCCAGCCGGCCTGGGCCCGCGGGGCGGCCGGTGCGCCGGCCGCCGCCTCCCACTGCCCGCTGTTCGGCGCGGGGGACCAGGTGCCCCGGGGCGCCGGCACGACCGGCTGGCCCAGGGCACCGGGCAGCGCGGCACCGGGCGGCTCCGGGGCCGGCGCAGCACCGACGTCGGGCGACGACGCCGGGTCGCGATGCGGCGGGAAGCCCGCCGAGCCGGGCTTGTCGGACGTGCCGAAGCCGCCATGCGGCGCGGGCGGCGTGCCCAAGCCGCCATCCGACACGGACGGCGTGCCGAAGCCCGCAGCCGGCGCGGGCGGCGTGCCGAGGCCGCCATCCGGCACGGACGGGGTGGTGAAGCCGCTATCCGGCAGGGACGGCGTACCGAAGCCGGCGGGCGGTGGTGCGGCGAAGCCGCCGGGCGGGGGCGGAACGCTGGCGGCGGCCGGGGCGGGAAGGCCGCCACCGGGCGGCGCCGGGAAGCCGGCCGGTCCGGGCACCGGGGCGTGGCCGGCCGGTCGGACCATGCGCGGCGGCAGCGGCCCCGGCCGGCCGCTCACCGGAGGCTCGGCGAGCCCCTGGTCGGCCGTCTCGTCCGCGCCCTGCCCCGGCACTCCGTCGCCGGCTCCGTAACCAGCCGTCATGGTCGCTGTCCTCCCCCGTGCACACCCGCCGCGACGCCCGCTGCCGGGGTGTTCGAGACCCGGCGCGGCCCGAAGGACCGTACCGGCGCGAACGGGGTTTGTCTTCCCCGTTGTCCGACCCTGCCACATCGAGGCAAGCCGAACCCGCCACGACACGTGCCGGCCATCCCGCCGACACGCGCCCGACCGGCTGCGCACACCGGATCTCCCGGCGCACTAGGGTTGTCAGGTGACCGACGAACCACCCCTGCGCCGTCGGGCCGCCGAAAGCCGTACGGGAGAGGCCTCACCGCACCCGTCGCCGGCCGCTCCGGAGCCGGCGGACGCGGGGAGCGAACCGACCGTCGGCGGGCCCGTCCCGCTGACCGCCCCGCGCGAGGGCACTCCCGCACCGGTGGCCGCGCCGGCCGAGCTCGACGAGGTCGTGGCCCGTTTCGCGGCGGGCAGCGGCCCGGTGGCCCTGGACGCCGAGCGCGCCTCGGGATACCGCTACAGCCAGCGCGCGTACCTGGTGCAGCTGCGCCGGGCTGGCGCGGGCACCGTGCTGATCGACCCGCTGCCGCTGCCCGACCTCTCCGCCCTGGACGCGGCGATCGCCGAGGCGGAGTGGGTGCTGCACGCCGCCAGCCAGGACCTCGCCTGCCTGGCCGAGCTGGGGCTGCGCCCCCGCCGGCTCTTCGACACCGAGCTGGCCGCGCGGCTGGCCGGCTTCGAGCGGGTCGGCCTGGCCGCGCTGACCGAGCAGCTCCTCGGCTACACCCTCGAGAAGCACCACTCGGCGGCGGACTGGTCCAGCCGGCCGCTGCCGGAGTCCTGGCTGACCTACGCGGCGCTGGACGTGGAGATGCTGGTGGACCTGCGGGACGCCCTCGACGAGGAGCTACGCCGGCAGGGCAAGTCGGAGTGGGCGGCGGAGGAGTTCGCCGCGCTGGTCCGCACCGGCGCCCGGCCGCCCCGGGTCCGTGCCGAGCCGTGGCGGCGTACCTCCGGCATCCACCGGGTGCGGGGCGCGCGGGCCCAGGCCCGGGTGCGCTCGCTCTGGTACGCCCGGGACCAGATCGCCGCGCGGCGGGACGCCGCCCCCGGGCGGGTGCTGCCGGACTCGGCCATCGTGGCCGCCGCCGAGCTGGACCCCAAGGACGAGAAGACGCTGCTGACCCTGCCCGGGTTCGGCGGTCGCTCGGTGCGCCGGCTGGCCCGTACCTGGCTGGCGGCGCTGGAGGACGCCCGCCAGCTCCCGGACGACGCGCTGCCGGTGACCCCGGTCGTCGAGGGGCCGCCCCCGCCGCACCGGTGGGCGGAGCGGGACCCGGTGGCGGCGGGCCGGCTGGCCCGCTGCCGGGAGGTGGTGGTCGGCAGGGCCGGCGCGCACAACCTCCCACCGGAGAACCTCATCGCGCCGGATTCGATCCGCCGCCTGGCCTGGCAGCCGCCGGAGGAGATCACCGACGAGACCGTGGCGGAGACCCTCCGCGGCTTCGGTGCCCGGGAGTGGCAGCTCGGCCTCCTCCTCCCCGCCCTCACCGAGGCCCTGCTGGCTCCCAAGCCCTGACGCCCGAACATGACGTTGGCGGCGGTGTCCGAGATCGACACCGCCGCCAACCTCGTCGACGACGGGCGCGCGGAGTGTGGGGTGGGCCACACGGGGGATGGTGACGCCGTTGGTTACTGGCGAGTAGCATCCGGGGGAAATGCCAGTGCCGGCCGACCTCATCCGGTCCGTGGCGCCGCCGGGCGGCGCGGAGACCGAATCATGGTCGAAGAGGAGGCTCCAAGTGCCCCGTGAAGTTCGGGATGTCGTCTTCGTCGACGGCGTCCGCACCCCGTTCGGCAAGGCGGGTGGCATGTACGCCAACACCCGCGCCGACGACCTGGTGATCCGCTGCATCCGCGAGCTGATGCGGCGCAACCCGCAGCTGCCGCCGGAGCGGGTCGAGGAGGTCGCGATCGCGGCCACCACCCAGATCGGCGACCAGGGCCTGACCATCGGCCGCACCGCCGCCCTGCTGGCCGGCCTGCCCAAGACGGTGCCCGGCTTCGCCATCGACCGGATGTGCGCCGGCGCGATGACCGCGGTCACCACCGTCGCCAGCGGCATCGCCATGGGCGCGTACGACGTGGCCATCGCCGGCGGCGTCGAGCACATGGGCCGCCACCCGATGGGCGAGGGCGTCGACCCCAACCCGCGGATCATCGCGGAGAAGCTGGTCGACCCGTCCGCCCTGGTGATGGGGGCCACCGCGGAGAACCTGCACGACCGGGTCCCGCACATCACCAAGGAGCGCACCGACGCGTTCGCGCTCGCCTCCCAGCAGAAGACCGCCAAGGCGTACGCCAACGGCAAGCTCCAGGGCGACCTGGTGCCGGTCGCGATCCGCGACGAGGAGAACGGCTGGGGCCTGGCCACCGTGGACGAGGCGCCCCGGGACACCTCGCTGGAGAAGCTCGCCAGCCTGAAGACCCCGTTCCGCCCGCACGGCAAGGTCACCGCGGGCAACGCGGCCGGCCTGAACGACGGCGCCACCGCGGCCCTGCTGGTCGCCGAGGAGACCGCCCGCGAGCTGGGCCTGCCGGTCGGCATGCGGCTGGTGTCGTACGGCTTCGTCGGCGTCGAGCCCGAGGTGATGGGTGTCGGCCCGATCCCGTCGACCGAGAAGGCGCTGCGCATCGCCGGCCTGACCATCGACGACATCGGCCTGTTCGAGCTGAACGAGGCGTTCGCCGTGCAGGTGCTCGCCTTCCTCGACCACTTCGGCATCGCCGACGACGACCCGCGGGTCAACCCGTGGGGCGGTGCGATCGCCATCGGTCACCCGCTCGCCTCCTCCGGCGTACGGCTGATGACCCAGCTGGCCCGGCAGTTCGCCGAGCACCCCGAGGTCCGCTACGGCCTCACCGCCATGTGCATCGGCATCGGCATGGGCGGCACCGTCATCTGGGAGAACCCGCACTGGGAGGGTGGCAACAAGTGAGCGCGCTCGCCGCACCGAACGAGGTCGTCACCAAGGCGCTGCTGCGCCAGGTGAACGTACCGGGGCTGGACCGTCCCGCCGCCCTGATCACCCTGGACAACGGCTTCGACCACACCAAGCCGAACACCTTCGGCCCGGGCGGCCTGACCAGCCTGGACGAGGCGATCACCGCGGCCCTCGCGGCGAACCCGGCGTTCATCGCGGTCACCGGCAAGCCGTACATCTTCTGCGTGGGCGCCGACATCACCGGCCTGCCGCTGCTGGCCGACCGCGCGCAGGCGCTGGAGATCGGCCGGCTCGGCCACCGGGTCTTCGCCCGGCTCAAGGACAGCGAGATCCCGACCTTCGCCTTCGTCAACGGCGCGGCGATGGGCGGCGGCCTGGAGCTGGCCCTGCACTGCCACTACCGGACCCTCTCGGCGGGCGCGGCGGCCCTCGCGCTGCCCGAGGTCTCGCTCGGCCTGGTCCCCGGCTGGGGCGGCACCCAGCTGCTGCCGAACCTGATCGGCATCCCGGCCGCGACCCAGGTGATCCTGCAGAACCCGCTGATGCAGAACAAGATGCTCAAGCCGAAGCAGGCGGCCGAGATGGGCATCGCCGACGTGCTGCTGGAGCCGGCCGACTTCCTGGAGCGGTCCCTGGAGTGGGCGGCCGGCGTGGTCCGGGGCGAGGTCACCGTGACCCGGCCCGAGGTCGACAAGGACATGTGGGCGGGCGTGCTCTACTTCGCCCGGCAGACCCTCGACCAGCGGCTGCACGGCGCGGTCCCGGCCGCGTACAAGGCGCTGGACCTGCTGGAGACCGCGAAGGACGCCGACTTCGCCACCGGCACCGCCGCCGAGGACGAGGCCCTGGCCGACCTGGTCTTCTCCGAGGAGCTGCGCAGCGGCCTGTACGCCTTCGACCTGGTGCAGCGGCGGGCCAAGCGGCCGGCCGGCGCGCCGGACAAGGGCCTGGCCCGGCCGGTCACCAAGGTGGGCATCGTCGGCGCCGGCCTGATGGCCAGCCAGCTCGCCCTGCTCTTCGCCCGCCGCCTCCAGGTGCCGGTCGTCATGACCGACCTGGACCAGGCCCGGGTGGACAAGGGCGTCGGCTACGTGCACAGCCAGATCGAGAAGTCGGTCAGCAAGGGCCGGATGGACAAGGGCACCGCCGCCAAGCTGTACGGCCTGGTCAGCGGCTCGGTGGACAAGTCCGTCTTCGCCGACGCCGACTTCGTCATCGAGGCGGTCTTCGAGGACCTGAACGTCAAGAAGCAGGTCTGGGCCGAGCTGGAGAAGATCGTCAAGCCGGAGGCGGTGCTGGCCACCAACACCTCCAGCCTGTCGGTGACCGAGATGGCCGCGGACCTGGAGCACCCGGAGCGAGTGGTCGGCTTCCACTTCTTCAACCCGGTCGCGATGATGCCGCTGCTGGAGATCGTCCGGGGCGAGCGGACCGACGACGCCACCCTCGCGACGGCGTTCGCGGTCGGCAAGCAGTTGAAGAAGTCCTCGGTGCTGGTCAAGGACGCCCCGGCGTTCGTGGTCAACCGGCTGCTGACCCGCTTCCTCGGCACCGTCTTCGCCGCCGTCGACCAGGGCACCCCGCTGGACGTGGCGAACAGCGCGCTGGACCCGCTGGGTCTGCCGATGCGCCCGCTCGCCCTGCTCCAGCTGGTCGGACCGGCCGTGGCGTACCACGTGGGCGGCACCCTGCACGCCGCCTTCCCGGACCGGTTCGGCGTCAGCGAGAACCTCAAGCGGATCGCCGACTCCGGCCAGCCGATCGTGGTCGACGACCAGGTCAACGAGGAGGTCGCCAAGCTCCTCGTGGTCGGCGACCAGCCGCTCACCGGCGAGCAGGTACGCCAGAACGCGCTGGACGCGCTGGCGCAGGAGGTCCGGCTGATGCTCGACGAGGGCGTCGTCGCCGAGGCGCAGGACATCGACCTGTGCATGATCCTCGGCGCGGGCTGGCCGTTCCACCTGGGCGGCGTCACGCCGTACCTGGACCGGACCGGCGCCGCCGAGCGGGTCACCGGCCGGCGGTTCCTGCCGCGCGGCGTGGCCAGCCTGCGCTGACCACCGCCTGATCCACCGCCGCTCCCCCGCGATCGCGGTGGCCGACCGTCCCGCCCGGACGGTTCGGCCACCGCGATCGTCTCATTCGTCCCGAACCGCCCGGCCCGCCCCGGACGGCACCGCAAGGCCATCGCCCGGCCACCCGCCGGGCAGGTTCGCGCCGCCGGACCGTCTCCTGGTCACGAGCCGGTTCCGGTTTCGTCACTCCAGCCCCAGGCGTGCAGCGCGGTGTCGGCCCGGCTGGCTACCATCACGCGTCGACTTCTCACAGGAGCTGCCACAGACATGTCCCAGCCGCCGTACAACCCTCAGCCCGGTTCCTACCCCCCGCCCCCGCAGCAGCCCGGTGGCTTCCCGCCGCCGCAGCAGCCCCAGTACGGCGGTGGGTACCCGCCGCAGCAGCCCCAGTACGGCGGCGGCTACCCGCCGCAGCAGCCCGGCCAGCCGTTCGGCGCGGAGGCCGGCCAGCCCGGCTACGGCCAGCCCGCCGAGCCGCCGAAGAAGAAGTCCAGCGTCGGCAAGATCCTGCTGATCGTCCTGGCCGTCGTGGTGCTGCTCTGCGTGGGTGGTGGCACCGCCGTCTACTTCGCCACCAAGGACACGGTGAAGGACGTCGTCGACGCCACCAAGACCCGAGTGGAGGCCCCGGCCACCCTGGGCGGCAAGCCGAAGGTGGACGACCCGAAGCTCGCGGGCGCCGCCGAGCAGATGAAGACGCAGATCAAGAGCGACGTGCCGGACGCCACCAGCACCGTCGGCGCCTTCTACGGCGACCCGGCCAAGGGCGACCTGCTCATGATCGCCGGCGCGTCCGGCCTGATCGCCGACCCGAAGAAGGAGCTGGCGGACGCCACCAAGGGCCTCTCCGCCGACATGGGGGTGGCCAACTTCAAGCCGGTCGAGCCCGGCCCGCTGGGCGGCGAGGCCGAGTGCGGCGACGGCGAGACCGAGGGCGTGAAGGTCGGTGTCTGCGTCTGGGCCGACCGGGGCAGCCTCGGCATGATCCTCATCTACGACAAGCCGGCGGCCGAGCTGGAGAAGCAGTTCGTCACCATGCGGGGCCAGATCGAGAAGCGGGTCTGACCCTTTCGCGAGCCCGGAGACCGGCCCCCGCCGTGCGGCGGGGGCCGGTCTCCTTATCAGGGTCAGGCCGAGGCGGCGCGTTCCGCCTGGCTGCGGCAGACGCAGAACTCGTTCCCCTCGGGGTCGGCCAGCACCACCCAGCCGGTGCCGTCCGGCCGCCGCCGATCGGCGACCAGGGTCGCCCCGAGGCCGCGCAGCCGCTCGACCTCGGCGTCCCGGCTGCCCTCCGCCGGGTGCAGGTCGAGGTGGAACGCGCCCTTGCCGTGCCGCTCCCCCACCCGCACGAAGAGCAGGTCGGGGCCGTGGCCGTCGGGGGCGGCCAGGACCGCCTCCGGGTCGCCGGGGTGGTCGTCGTCGTTCAGCTTGCGGTCGAGCGCCGCCGCCCACCAGCTGGCCAGGACGTACGGGTCGTCGCTCTCGACGGTGACGCAGTGGATCTGTGCACTCACGGTGCTTCCTCCTGATCGGAGTGCGCCCCGCGTGGCGTGGGTGACGTCAGCGGAGGACGGTGCGGGGCGCGGGACGGTTCACGGTGGACATCGACCACACCCCCTTCCGCGGCTCGGGCTGACCCGTTGATCATGTCAGCCGGCCGGCACCGGAGGCAAGGCCCGCGCCCTCAGGTGGCGGCCGGGGTGTCCGCGGACGGCAGCGTCACGGTCACCTCCAGACCGCCGCCCGGCTGCGCCACCGCCTTCACCGTGCCGCCGTGCGCGTCGCAGACCGCGCGGACGATGGAGAGCCCGAGGCCGGAGCCCCGGGCGCCGGTCCGCTCCTGGCCGCCCCGGCGGAACGGCTCGAACAGGCCCGGCACGTCGGCCTGGGCGACCTCGAAGCCGGTGTTCCCGACCACCAGCCAGGAGCGCTGTCCGTCGGTGCCGGTCCGGACCCAGAGCCGGCCCTGGAAGTGGTTGTAGCGGACCGCGTTCTCGACCAGGTTGCCGGCGAGCCGGTCGAGCAGGCCCGGGTCGCCGACCACCGGCGCCGGGCGCAGCGCCGTGTGCACCCGCAGGCCGATCCGTTCCACCTCGCGGGCCATCGCCGACAGCGCGTTGGCGGTGCCCACGGCGAGGTCGCACTCGGCCCGGCGGGCCAGCCGGCGGCCGGTCTGCGCCTCGCTGCGGGCCAGCACCAGCAGCGCGTCGACCAGTCCGTTGGCCCGCTCGGAGGCGTCCCGGACCACGGTGGCCATCCGGCGGTACTCGGCCATGTCGGCCTCGTCGTCACTGAGCGTCACGTCGATCTCGGTCCGCATCACGGCGAGCGGGGTACGCAGCTCGTGCGAGGCGTTGGCGACGAAGCGCTTCTGCGCCTCGAACGCGGCGGCGATCCGGTCCAGCATCGCGTCGAAGGTCTCGGCCAGCTCGGCGACCTCGTCGTCCGCGCCGGACCAGCGGATCCGCTGGTCCAGGGTGGCCTCGCCGAGCCGCCGGGCGGTGGCGGTGACCTGGTGCAGCGGGCGCAGCGCCCGGCCGGCCACCACGTACGCGCCGGCGACCCCGACCAGGCTGATCGCCAGCAGCGCCACCAGGCCCTTGACCAGCAGCTCCCGCGAGGCGGCGTCGACCAGCTGCCGCTGCCACTGCCCGGCGTCCAGGGTGCGGCCGTCGGCGAGCACCACCGTGGTGCCGGGCAGCAGCTCGTCGGTGGGGCGCAGCGCGTCCCGGACCAGCAGCCAGGCCAGCAGCACCAGGATCGCCCCGGCACCGACCAGCAGCACCCCGTTGAGCAGGGTGAGCCGCAGCCGCAGGGTGGGGCGTGGCCGCAGGGCCGGGCGCGGCAGGGGCCGGCGGTCGGCCGCCGGCGTGGACGCCGCCGTCATGCCGACACCTCGGCCATCCGGTAGCCGGCGCCGACCACCGTCTCGATCAGTGGCGGGTCGCCCAGCTTCTTGCGCAGCGTCATGACGGTGACCCGGACGATCGTCGTGAACGGGTCGGTGTTCGCGTCCCAGACCCGCTCCAGCAGCTCCTCGCTGGAGACCACCGCGCCGCGCGCCTTGAGCAGTTCCGCGAGCACGCCGAACTCCTTGTTGGTCAGGTCGACCGGCGTCCCGCCCCGGGTGACCACCCGGCGGGCCGGGTCGAGTACCAGGTCGGCGACCTCGAACACCGGCGGGGCGGCCGGGGTGGCCCGCCGGCCGAGCGCCTGGACCCGGGCCACCAGCTCGTCGAAGGCGAACGGCTTGAGCAGGTAGTCGTCGGCGCCGAGCTGCAACCCCTCGACCCGGTCGGCGACCGTGCCGCTGGCGGTGAGCATCAGCACCCGGGTCAACGCCCCGGAGGCGGCCAGGTCGGCGCAGATCTGGTCGCCGTGCACGCCGGGCAGGTCCCGGTCGAGGACCACCACGTCGTACCGGGTGACGAAGGCCGCCTCGTGCCCGGAGTCGCCGTCGTAGGCCACGTCCACGGCCATGCCGCGCTTGCGCAGCCCACGCGCGATCGCGTCGGCGAGGTTCCGCTCGTCCTCGACCACCAGTACCCGCATCCCCGGCCTCCCACCTCGTGACCTCCCGACAACCTAGTGCGGGCCGCCAACCCGGCGTCCCGCGCCGTCGTTGCAAAAATCCTTCAGGTACGCCATGCTTCCCGGCATCCGTTGACCACCGCCCGGCCACCCGGCCCGGGCACCGAACGGACGGAGCCCGCCATGCCCGCAGTCGACCCCGGGCGGGACATCGCGTACCGGCGCTTCCGGTTCCCGGCGGACCTGGAGCTGGGCACGGCCGACGGGGTGACCGTCGGGGCGGACGGCCTCGTGATCGGCGCACCCGCCGGCCGGGTCGAGCACACCGACCCGCACTCGGGCGGCACCGCCGAATACGAGCTGGCGACCTGGACCTCCCCGGCGGTGGAGCTGGGCTTCCCGGTCGACGAGGTGGTGCCGTCCTGGACCGGGGACACCCCGGCGGGCTGCTGGCTGCGCGTCGAACTGCGCGGCCGGGACGAGGGCAAGCCGTCCACGGAGTGGTTCGACCTGGGGCACTGGGCCGCCGACGACGGGACCATCCACCGCAGCTCGGTGCCGGGACAGACCCGGGACGAGGCGTGGGCGAAGGTGGACACCTTGGGCCTGCTGCGCGCGGCGGCCACCGGCTGGCAGGTCCGGGTCACCCTGTACCGGCGGGCCGGCCTGGCGGCGACCCCGGTGCTGTGCACGGTCGGCGCGGTGGCCTCCGGGGCGGTCGAGAAGCGGACCGACGCCCGGGCTGCCGCGACCGACGCCCGGGCTGCCGCGACCGACGCGCCGCCGGTCGGGACCGACGCGCCGGTCGGCGCGGCGGCCGGCGACGCGGCCGCGCGGGTACTGGACGTGCCCCGGTACTCGCAGCGGCTGCACGCCGGCGGGGAGACCCGCTGGGGCGGCGGCGGGGACTCCTGGTGCAGCCCCACCTGCGTCTCGATGGTGCTGGACTTCTGGGGCGCGGGCCCGGCCCCCGACCGGTACGCCTGGGTGAACCCGCCGGGCCACCGGCCGGTGGTCGTGCACGCCGCCCGGCACTGTTACGACCACGCGTACGCGGGGGCCGGGAACTGGCCGTTCAACACCGCGTACGCGGGCTGGCACGGGGTGGACGCCTTCGTCACCCGGCTGCGTCACCTCGCCGAGGCGGAACGGTTCGTCGCCGCCGGCATCCCACTGATCCTGTCGGCGGCCTTCCGGCGCGGGCAGGTGCCGGGGCTGGACTACGACACCAAGGGGCACCTGATGGTGCTGGTCGGCTTCACCGCCGGCGGCGACCCGGTGCTCAACGACCCGTACGCGCCGGACGACGAGGCGGTCCGCCGGACCGTGCCCCGGGGGCCGTTCGAGGCGGCCTGGCAGGACGGCAGCGGCGGGGTGGCGTACGTGGTCCGGCCGGAGTCGGTGCCGCTGCCCCCGCCGCCCGCGCAGGCCAACTGGTGACTCACGGGACCACCGGCCAGACCACCAGCCCGCCGGACGGCCGCAGGCAGACCAGCGCACTGCCGGCGTCGGCGCACTCGTCCCAGGAGCCCGGCAGCACCGCCCGGATCCGGGCCTGGCCGGCGAGGACGTCCAGCTCCCCGACGAGCGTCCGGTCGCCGGGCAGCCGGCGGAACCCGAGCTGCCGGGGCGCCGACCGGTCGCGGCCGGCCAGCCGCCACCGGCCGAGCCGGGCCGCCGTGCGGCCGGTGCCCGGGTCGAGGACCGCCAGCTCGACCTCCAGTCCGACCGCCGGGGCGGCGGCGAGCAGCCGGTCACCGATCGGGATCGCCCCGAGCCAGTGCTCGTCGGCCCAGAGCTGACGGCCGGTGGCCGGGTCGTACGCGCGGATCCCGGGTAGCTGGCCCTGCAGGCAGACCACGCCCGCGCAGTCGGCGAACCAGGCCGCCACCCGGGCCGGCACCGGGACGCTCCAGCGGCGGTCCAACCGGTCCAGGCCGTACGCGGTGACGCTGCCGGGCGACCCGTCGACCAGCAGCAGGTCGGCCACCACCTGGGTGAACCGGTACGACACCCGGTCGCCGGCCGGCGGCACCCGGCCGGTCCGCCGCAACGCGCCCGAGCCGGCGTCGTGCACCGCCACCCGCCCGTCGGCGCTGACCAGCACGACCTCCGACACCCCCCGGTCGCCCTCCCGGTACGCCACCCCGTTGCCGGGCATCGGCAGTGACCAGCGGACCCGACCCGACCCCGGGTCCACCGACCGGATCGTGCCGGTGCCGTCGGCCCGCGGCGTCTCGAAGAGGATCCCGCCCGGCTGGGTCGGCACCGGGTAGCCGGATTCCCGCCAGCGCACCACCCCGGACGCCGGGTCGAGCACGGTGGTGATCGTGTCGCCGGCCCCGGCGGGGCTGCTGGTGACCAGCAGCAGGCCGGCCATCGTGCTCAGGCCCAGCACGTGGTCGCCGGTCGGGAGCACGAACCGCCACTGCGGCTGCCCGTCGGGCAGCCGGTGCCCGGTGACGACCCGACCCCACCCGCCCACCGTGCCCGGCCCGTCGGCCACCACGAGCCGGCCGGCGACGATCAGGAAGGTGGCGCCCTGCGGCGCGGACACCGGGGTGCCCGGCGGTCGCCCGGCGGCCGGCGCGGCCCCGGCCAGGGTGAGCAGCGCGACGAGGCAGAGCCCCACCACCCGGGCCACGG
Source organism: Micromonospora sp. NPDC048930 (assembly GCF_043197935.1). NCBI lineage: Bacteria > Bacillati > Actinomycetota > Actinomycetes > Micromonosporales > Micromonosporaceae > Micromonospora > Micromonospora sp. NPDC048930. The sequence goes on along the minus strand of NZ_JBICUB010000004.1, from coordinate 381,231 downwards.
GCGCCGGGGGCCGCCGGGGTGCCCGGGGCGGCTCGGCCTCCTCGCCGTGCGGCATCTCCCCCAGCTCGATCACCCGGCTCATCCGATCCGCCACACCCCGAACGCGCCGTCCCCCCGGCGGCAGACCAGCACCGCGCCGCCGACCCGGCAGTCCCCGGTCGCCCCGGTGAGGGCGTCGCGGATCCGGGCACCGCCGAGCGCCGGGTCCAGCTCGGCCACCCGCAGCCGGCCGTCGTCGCCCGCGCGGACGCCGATCACCCGGCCGTCCACCTCGTCCTGCGGGACCAGGTTCCAGCCGCCGAGGTCGGCGACCACCCGGCCGGTGGCCTCCTCCAGCACGGTCAGCCGGGTCCCGGCGGCGGTCTCCGCCGCGACCAGGAGCCGGCCGTCGGTCGCGGCCAGGGCCGCCGCCCACCGGTCGTCGGACCACCGGATCCGGCCGGTGGCCGGGTCGAGGGCCCACATCCCGCCGGTCTGCCGGCTCGCGCAGATCAGCTGGCCGCAGGAGGCCGCGTAGCCGACCAGCGGGATCGAGATCGTCCAGCGCTGGTCCAGGGTGGCCAGGTCGTACGCGGTGACGGTGCCGGCGGCGTCCCGGGCCACCAGCAGCAGACCGGCGGCGAGGAGGATCCGCGGCCGGGCGGGCAGCTCGCCGGGGCGCAGGTCACGGGCGGCCACCCGGGCGCCGGTGCCGGGGTCGTACACCTCGACCGCGCCGGAGGCGGGCACGAAGACCATCCGGTCGACCCCGGCCGGCCCGAAACTGAACAGCAGGTCGTCGGGGGGTCTCGGGACCGACCACAGAGTCCGGCCGGTGGTCACCTCGACCGTTCGGGTCGGTTCCCCGCCACGTCCCTCCACAGGCTGCAGCACCACGGCGTCGCCGGCCGGGTAGGCCACGCCGGCCTCCCGCCAGCCGATCCGCCCGGTGCCGGCGGCGACGCCCAGGGTCTCCCACCCGGTGTCGTTGGCGGTCCGGCCGACGACCAGGACCATGCCACCCTGCTCCCAGACCGCGACGGCCACCCCGTCGGTGGGCAGCAGGGTCCGCCAGAGCAGCTGCGGCGGGCCGGGGTCCACCCCGTACGCGACGAGTTGCCGGCCGACGCCCCGCGCCGGGTCACGCGACTGCACCACGTACAGCCGGCCGCCGGCCACGAACGCCGCGGCGGCCGGACCGCCTGGCACGGTGGCCGGCGCACGCGCGACCGCGGGCACCCCGCCGGCCAGCGTGAGCAACGCCACCGCCAACGCGGCGAGGAACCGGTACGGGCGGCCGCCGGCCGGCCGCCGCCGGGTCGGCGGATCGGGTGTGACGTGGTCGCGGAGCTCACCGAGATCGATGATGGTCACGGCCACCCCTCTCCGCGCCGCCGCCCCGGCGGACCCGCTGCCGCGCCACCGGCCGGCCGGGTCGACGCCGCGCCGCCTGTACGATGGCCCGTCGTGGCTGTGCCGGTGGTAGATCCCTCGCTGAACCCCTCGCCCGTCGCGGTCGAGCCCGCCGTGGCGGATCCGCCGCGCCGGCCCGGACGCCGACCGGCCCGTGCCGACGTGCTGGCGCTCGCAGCCTATGTGGTGCTGGGCGTTCTCGTCTGCCTCAACTACTGGGGCGACGTGCAGCACCGGGTCTCCTCGCACCTGCCGACCGACCACAGCTGGTTCGAGTGGCTCTTCGCGCACGGCGCCTACTCGGTCCGCCACCTGGAGAACCCGCTCTTCACCGCCCGCCAGAACGCCCCGTACGGCGTGAACATGATGGCGAACACCTCGATGCTCGGGGTGACCCTGCCGCTGGCGCCGCTCACCCTGCTGCTGGGCCCGCAGGTGATGTACGCGCTCTACCTGGGCGCGGCGCTGTCGGCCACGGCGGCCACCTCGTACTGGATGCTCTCCCGCCACCTGGTGCGGTCCCGCGGTGCGGCCTTCGTCGGCGGCGCGTTCCTCGGCTTCGCTCCCGGCATCGTGCACCACGCCAACGGACAGCCGAACTTCGTCTCCAACTTCCTGCTCCCGCTGATCGTGGTCCGGGTGCTGCGGCTGGGCGAGCCGGGCCGCCGGCTGCGCAACGGGATCGCGCTGGGCCTGCTGGTGGCGTACCAGATCTTCATCAACGAGGAGATGCTGCTGCTCACCGCGCTGGCCTGCCTGGTCGTCGTGCTGGCGTACGTGGTGCAGCGGCCGCGCGCGGCGTGGCGGCAAGCGGGCACGTTCCTCGCCGCCATGGGCGTGGGCGGCGGCGTGGCCCTGCTGCTGACCGCCTACCCGATCTGGTACCAGTTCAACGGCCCGCAGTCCTACCGTGGTCTGCAGGGCGGGATCTTCCACAGCTGGGGCGAGGACCTGATGGCCTTCGTCACCTTCGCCCGGGACACCGTCGCGGGCGACGAGGCGGTGGAGAAGACCATCGGGCTGACCGAGCAGAACAGCTGGTTCGGCTGGCCGCTGGTGCTGGTCGCGCTGGTCGCCCTGGTGCTGCTGGTCCGCCGCTCGCTGCCGGCCCGGATCGTCGCGGTGCTGGTGGTGGTCTTCACCGTCGCCGCGATCGGCCCGACGGTGCGCTTCGACGGGCTGGAGACCACGGTGGCCGGCCCCTGGGCGTACGTGCCGGACAACCTGCCGCTGGTCGAGATGATGATGCCGACCCGGCTGACCCTGGTGGTGGCCGGCGCGGTCGGCGTGCTGCTGGCGCTGGCCTGGAACGCCCTCGCCGTGGGCGGTCGCCCGCCGGTCCCGGCCCCGCGCGCCGCCGTCGAGGCCGCGCCGCCGCCCGCCGCCCGGCCGCGTCGCCGCTGGCTGCGCGGCATCGGGTACGCGGCGATCGTGGCCGCCCTGCTGCCGCTCCTGCCCCGGCCGCTGCCGGCCCAGCAGATCGACCCGCCACCGCGCTTCATCACCGCCGGCACCTGGCGGCCGTACGTGCCGGAGGGCCGGACCCTGGTGCCGGTGCCGATCCCGAGCAACGTGCACGGCCTGCCCACGCTGCGCTGGAGCGCGCTGACCGGGCTGGCGTTCCCCATCCCGGCCGGCTACTTCATCGGCCCGAACGAGAACGGCGAGGGCGTCTTCGGCGCGCCGAACCGGCCGACCAGCACGCTGATCTACTCCACCATGGACGCCGGCACGGTCCCGGCGATCACCGAGGAGAACCGCCGCCAGGCGCTGGAGGACCTGCGCTTCTGGAAGGCGTCGGTGGTGGTGCTCGGCGCCAACCCGAGCGAGGGGGTCCTGCGCCAGCTGATGACCGCGCTGCTGGGCCCCCCGCAGCGGGTCGACGACGTCTGGCTCTGGGACGTCCGCGACCGGGTGTAAGGAAGGGCCCCTTCTTAACGCCTCGGGTATAGCAGAGGCCCCCTCCTAACAACTCAACCGAGGAGGGGGCGGACGTCCCAGATGTGTGCGCCGGCCACGTCCCGGCCGGGGCCGACCAGCGCGTCCACGGTGGCGCGCACCGGGTCGCCGGGGGACGAGTCGGCCTGCACCAGCACCGCCGCCCGCCAGTACCGCAGGTCTTCGACCGCCTGACGGCGTTCCGCCGCGCCGATCGCCGGCACCTGCCCGGTCTCGGCCGCCCGCCGCAGCAGCACCGAGGTGGGGCGGTCCGGGGCGCCCCAGCGCGCGGTCGGGTCGTCCGCGCCGCGGGGGCCGATGAAGAAGCCGCCCGGCGCGGTGAAGGCCAGCCCGGTGCGCGCCGACCAGAGGGTGGCCGGGCTCACCGCGGCCCCGGTCACCGGGGGCACCGGCACCAGCGTCCGCCCCGGCGGGACGTACGCCCGCCAGTCGCCGTCGGCGACGAAGGCCGGCACCGGCACCGCCGGCACGGTCCGGATCGGCGTCGGGGCCAGCGGCAGCAGCGCGGCGACGACCGCGCCGGCCCACGGCGCCCAGGTCCGGGCGGACCGCAGGCGGACCCGGTCCAGGGCGAGGGCCAGCAGCACCCCGAGCACCGGTACGCAGACCAGCGCGAACCGGGCCGGCACCACCAGGTCCAGCAGCGGCACCCCGGCGACCAGCCGGTACGGTCCGGGCAGCCCGGTGTCGTGCCGGTTCACCACGATCGTGGTGCCGAGTGAGAGCAGGGCGAAGAGCAGCCCGCAGACCGCCAGGGCCCGGACCAGGGGGCGCCGCCACAGCCGGACCACCACGAGCACGGCGAGCAGCGGCAGGAACGGCCCGAAGTAGGAGTTCTGCTCGGTCGGGTTCGGCGACAGCAGCCCCGCGCGGTAACCGTCCCCGGCGACGCTCTGCCGGGCGGCGGCGGTGAACGAGGCCGCGTCGAGCCGGTAACCCCGGGCGTAGAAGGGCATCCCGGAGTAGTGACCCGGGCCGTGGAACTGGAACCACAGCGGGTACGCGAGCAGCACTCCGGCGACCAGCGCCCCGATGCCCAGCCGGCGCGCCACCACGGGCGCCAGCCGGCGCGCGGCGGCCCGGTCGGCCAGCGCGTACGTCCCGGCGAACACCCCGGCGGCGAGGGCGAGGAAGACCAGCACCTCCTCGCCGAGGAAGACCTGGTACGCGACGGCCAGCCCGAGCAGCACGCCGTCCCGGCGTACCCGGTCGGTGCGCGGCCGGAACACCAGGGCGAGGATCACCGGCACCAGGAACTGGGCGGCCATGTGCAGGTGCGCCCCGGCCTGCGACACCATGCCGGGGGCGAAACCGCAGAACAGCCCGCCGACCGCCGCGGCGGGCCGGGACCGGACCAGGCGGCGGGCCAGCAGCGCGTACCAGGCGGTGGCGGTGCCGGCGAGGCAGGCCACGACGGCGACGAGGAAGGCCACCTGCGGGCCGCCGAGCAGGGTGACCGGGGTGAGCGGCACCCCCAGCCCGAGCACCGAGGTGTTGGCCATCAGGTTCACCCCGTCCGGGGCGTTCAGGGCGGTGCTGTGCAGCGGGTTCTCCGCGCCGGTCACGGCCCGCGCCGCGCGGGCCAGCATCCACTCGAAGAGGATCTGGTCGCCGGCCTGGTGGAACAGCCGCCCTGGACGGCCCCACTGGCCGGCGGTGAGCAGCACGGCCAGGGCGAGGTAGCCCGCGACGACGAGCGCGTCGACCGGGCGGGGCCACCGCCGGCGGTTCCGCCGCGCCGGGACGTCGTCGGCCGCCGGCACCTCGCCGGGCGGGACGGTCGGGGTCAGGCCGACTGGCTGGTCAGTGTCCGGACGTCCCACAACCACACGTCCAGCTCCTGTCGCGCCGGGCCGAGCAGCTGCTCGACGGTACGGCGCAGCGGCTCGGCGTTCGGCTCGTTCAGCGGCAGCACGACGATGGCGGCCCGCCAGTGGCGCAGCTCGTCGAGGAAGCGGCGGCGCTGCCGGTCGTCCAGCTTCGGCGTACGCCCGGTGGCGGCGACCTCCTCCAGCAGGTCGCCGATCCCGCTGGGCCGCCCGCCGAACCGGCCCGGATCGCCGGTCACCCCGTTGCGCGGGGCGAGGAAGTAGCCACCGGGGATCTTGAAGGCCAGGTCGGTGCTGGCCGCCCAGCGCATCGGGTCGGTGTTGCCCATGCTCGGCACCGGCACCGAGACCAGGGTCTGGTCCGGCCCGACGTACTGCCGCCACCGGTCGGCGGTGATGAACGCCGGCACCGGGGGACGGCTGGTGACCCGCAGCGGCATCGGCGCGATCGGCAGCAGGGCGAGCACCAGGCCGGCGACGGTCAGGATCCGTACGGTCCGGCGGTCGGGCACGCGCAGCGCCGCGGCCCGCTCGACGGCAAACGCCAGCAGCACCCCGATGACCACGCCGGTGATCATGCCGAACCGGGTGGGCACCACCGCGTCCAGCAGCGGCAGGTGGACCAGCAGCTCCCACGGTCCGGTGAACAGGTCCCGGTCCCACCAGGACACCCGCTCGCCGAGGGAGAGCACCGCGAAGAACGCCCCGGTCACGGCGAGCGCCCGGACCAGCACCTCCCGGCGCAGCCAGACCACGATGCCGACGGTCAGCAGCGACAGGCTCCAGCCGAAGAAGGCGTTCTCCTCGGAGTAGTTCGGGGCCAGGTTGACGTTGGCCCGCTCGTTGCCGCCCAGCGTGGTCGAGCCGGGCGCGAAGAACGCCGCGATGTCGTTGCCGTAGTCCCGGACGGTGTCGCTGAGCCCGTGGTACGCCATCGGCCCGGCGAACTGGACGTAGAGCGGGTACGCCAGCAGCGCCCCGGCGAGCACCGCGCAGACGGCCATCCCGATGCCCAGCGGGCGCCAGGCGGTGGCCCACAGCGCGCGCCGCTGGGCGACCACGGCGAGCAGGAAGACGCCGCAGGCCAGCGCGGTGAAGAGCAGGATCTCCTCGTTGATGAACGCCTGCACGGTGACCAGCAGGGCGAGCAGCGCGCCGTCGCGGACCGGTCGGGTGGTGCGGGTCAGCACCAGCACCCGCCAGACGATGAACGGCAGCAGGAACTGGGAGATGATGTTGGGGTGCCAGTTGGCGTGCGAGAGCATCGCCGGCGAGAACCCGCAGAACCAGGCGCCGACGGCGGCGGCCAGCCGGAGCCGGACCACGTGCCGGGAGAGCACCCGGTACCAGGCGGCGGCCGTGCCGGCCAGGCCGAGGGTGACCAGCGTGACGAAGGACACCGCCGGTCCGAACAGGAGGGTGACCGGCACCATCGGGATGCCGAGGGCCAGGATGGCGGTGTTCGCCATCAGGTTGACCCCGTCCGGGTAGTTGAACTGGTCGGTGTAGAACGGGAACTCGCCGTGCAGCACGACGCGTACCGAGTGGGCGAGGAAGAACTGCACCTGCGCCGGGTCGCTGCTGTAGAGGGCGGCCACCCGGCCGGCGGGGTCGGCCCAGATCCCGCTGGTCACCCAGAGCGCGGCGAGCAGGAAGACCCCGTGCACCGCGAGGTCGATCCGGCGCAGGGTCCAGCGCCGGCGCCGCCGGGCGGCCGGTCGGGCCTCGTCGGCGGCCGGCTTGGTGGCGGCGGGTTTCGTGGCCCCGGGTTTCGTGGCCCCGGGCTTCGTGGCGGCGGGCTCCGGCGCGGTGGCGGGCGGGCCGGCCGGTTCCGGGACGGCGGGGGGCTCGGGGGCGGTCGGGGCGACGGTGGTGACGGAGGCGGAGCCCGTCGGGGCGTCGGCGTCCGGCGGCGAGTCGCCACGGGGCTCGGCAGGCGTCACAGTCGGCGGAGTCTACCGGAGCCGGAAAATGGCCGCGAAAAGCACACCGCCGTCCTCTGTGGTCGCTTCCGGATGGGTGAGGCGGTTGCGGGCGCGCCGGGGGCCGTCTCGTACCATGTGGCTTCGCAAAAATCGACCGGCGACCGGATCGGGGGTGTACCGGTGGCTTCAGCCCGCCGACTCGGCACGACGGCCACCGTACTGCTGACCCTGCTGCTGGGCGCGACCGGCTGCGGGCCCGTCGCGGGACGGCAGCCGGCGGACCTGCGGGCCGGCTACGACAGCCTGGACGGTCCGCTCACCGTCTGGCCGGCCCGCGGCAGTCTGGCCGAGGATCCCGCCACCACCGCCGGGATCACCGCGGCCGTCCGGGACTGGCGCTCGCCGATCGACGACCGGGTGCACCTGCCGTCGTCCGGCATCCTCTTCGCCGGCGCGGTCGCCGGCACGCCGCTGGCCCTGGTCGCCGCCGACGTGCCCGGTGAGAGCGCCTCCTGGCTGCTGCAACTCGGCGGGGACGGCGACCGCTGGCGGGTCGACCACGCCACCGAGTACACCGACCCCGGCTACCTGGTCTACTCCGACGTGCTGCCGGTGCGGACGGCGGAGGGCCGCCGCTACCTCACCTCGGCGCGGGTGGTGCGGCTGCTCGGCCCGGACGACCGCACGCTGGCCACCACCGACGGCCTCACCGAGCCGGTCGCCGTACCCGCCTGCCAGGCGGTGGAGCTGACCGCGACGCTGCGCGCCACCCGGTCGCTGCCGCGCGGCCGGGCCGCGGACCGGGTCCTCGACCTGGGTACGGCCACCGCCGAGCCCCGCTACCCGCTGGTCCGCGACGAGACCGGCTCCGGCCGGCGCGCCCTGACCGGGCTGGACACCTGCCTCCTCGCCGACGCCCGGGGGCCGTTCGGCAGCGTGCCGCGCCGGATCGGCGACCGGAACGCGCCGCGCTCGGCGCCGGAGTCCTGGCCGATGGCGAAGATCGCCGTCCGGTCGCTCGGCGAGGTGGCGCTGGGTGGCGGCGAGCCGGGCGACCTGGAGCAGCTGACCTGGGAGAGCGCCACCGGCACGATGACCGCGGTGGTCTACCGCCCGGCTGACGGCGGGACCCCGGTGGTCTCCCCCGCCGACCGGTCCACCACCCTCCAGGCGTACTACCTGCCGGTGCCGGGGCAGCCCGTCGCCGTACTGAGCTGGCGGACCAACCGGGATGCCTCGTTCGCCGCGCCGCCCGGGACGCAGCGGCTGGTGGAGCGGCCGGGCCTCGTGGTGGTGCCGCAGCCGGACCGCAAGCAGACGTTCAGCCTGGCGGGCACGGAGAAGACCTGGTACCGCTCCGTGGGCGGTCGCTGATCGTCGTGTCGCCGGTGGATGTCCGCGATCTTGGACGAAAGTGGCCCCTGTAGGGGCCTTTTCCTACCAAGATCTTCGCAGGCGATGGCTGGCATAGGATCGAGCGGCCGTGCGACATGCAGGGCCGCACGATCGCTGTTGGGTCGGTGGCGAGCCCATGAAAGTGACTTACCGCAGGCCGTGGTTTGCAACCACGTACCACGCGACGGCGAAAAACGCCACGAAGGCCGTTGTCACCACCGCGATATTTCCCAGCCGCAGGCGCTTCGTCGTCTCGCCGGATGACGGCTGCTGAGGAATATCGTCGAGATAGCTCTCCAGGACCCTGAGATTCCATAGCAGCCGTCGCCTGCTGTGGGCGGCGGTCAGCCCGGGTAGGACCGCCTGGACGGTTATCGGCCGATACCCGTGCACCAGCATGCGCACGGCCACGTCTTCCAGCGCGTCGAAGCCTTCGAAAAGATGCCGAGGCACCTCGTACAGGACGAAGGGGTTGGCCACCCGGATGGAGTCGGGCAGCACCGTGAACGTGGCGGCCGGTCCGGCAAAGTAGGCGGTGCACAGTCCACCGACGGAAAACACCAGCGACAGAGCAAGACCGTGTCCCGGCTGCGGATGCCCCATCCTGTCCACGACCATCGCGACAACGAAGACCGGAGCAACCAGAGCGCCGATGACGAACGGCAGTAGATCTGAGCGACGGTAGGTCCCGCTCTCCAAACTTCGGTTGGTGGTCATGACTCCCTCATGCTGTGCCGTCGGTCAGTTCGTCGGACGCTCCCGCCTCGAGGCCGCTACTCCTGCTTGTGAAATCGGCCGTCCTTCGATGGGTTGGCGGGCAGCCGCCGGACCCAGCCGAGGAAGCGTCCATACATGGTGAACGGGTCCGGCGGCTTCGGGTAGAGCCGAGTAAGGTCGTCGGTCGCTTCACAGAGCAAACCAACGAGGTCGATCGCCATAGTCCGGCGGTCACCGTTGTACTCCCACAACAGGCCGATCCGGGCCTCTTCACAGGGCCATGGGTGAGCACATGCAGTGCAGATCCAGAGCGGTTTCAGTGGTGCGTGTCGCTGCACCTCGGCCTCCCGGCGTGGATCGGTTCCTGCGACAGCTCAAAGGAGCCCTGCCTCCACCGGCGGAAGGCGCCGCCTGACCACTCCACACCAACTCCCGACCCCCTGTCAATATAGGCAGGCCAAATAAGGCGCGCCTATATGGGTAGGTACGGGTGTGCCTACCTTCATTCGTATGGGTGAGGTGCCGGGTCCGCTCGTCGGACCAGCCGAGATCATGGACATGCTCCGGGTCAGCCGGTCCAGGTTCCGGCAGATCGTGATGCACCCGAACTTCCCCCGGCCGTTCCAGACCCTGCAGGCCGGCTCGGTATGGCTGCGCTCCGACGTAGAGCGGTACATCGCCGAGTACCGCCGCCCCCGGCACGCGGTGGACGACGAGGAGTAGGGCGACGGCAGGGCCTCCCATGCGAAACGGGCGGCCCGCCGCAAAGCAGGGCCGCCCGTTTGGCGTATCCGTCAGTTCTTGGCGGTGGCCTCGTCGGCGGCGGGGTCGACGGGCTGGGCGTCCAGCCCCGAGATCCAGCCGGTCACGTCGCGGGCCACGTCCTGGGCGGTGAGGCCCAGGTCGGCCAGGATCTGGGCGCGGGTCCCGTGCGGGTGCCAGTCGGCCGGCACACCCAGGTCCTTCAGCGGCACCCGGACGTCGGCGTCCCGCATGGCCTGGCCGAGCGCGTCGCCGACGCCGCCGACCCGGACGCCGTCCTCGACGGTGACCACGAGCCGGTGACCGGCGGCCAGCTCGACCAGCTCGGCCGGGACCGGGCGGACCCAGCGCGGGTCGACCACGGTGACGCCGTAGCCCTGCTCGGCGACCCGGGCGGCGACCTCCATGCCGAGGCCGGCGAACGAGCCGACCGCGACCAGCAGCACGTCGGTACGCGCCGACTCGGCCAGCACGTCGACGGCGCCGACCCGGCGTACGGCCGGCAGGTCGGCGGCGACGGTACCGGTCGGGAAACGGAGGATGGTCGGGCCGTCGTCGACGGCCACCGCGTCGCGCAGCTCCTCGCGGAGGCTGGCCGAGTCGCGGGGCGCGGCGATCCGCAGGCCGGGCACCACGCCGAAGACCGACATGTCCCAGATGCCGTAGTGGCTCGGGCCGTCCGGGCCGGTGATGCCGGCCCGGTCCAGCACGAAGGTGACCGGCAGCTTGTGCATCGCCACGTCCAGCAGGACCTGGTCGAAGGCGCGGTTGAGGAAGGTGGCGTAGACGGCGACCACCGGGTGCAGGCCGCCCATCGCGAGGCCGGCCGCCGAGGTGGCGGCGTGCTGCTCGGCGATGCCCACGTCGTACACCCGCTCGGGGTACTTGCGGGCCAGGGTGGCGATGCCGGTCGGCTCGGCCATCGCGGCGGTGATGCCGACCACGTCGGGGCGCTCGTCGGCGATCTTGACCAGCTCGTCGGCGAAGACGTGGGTCCACTTCACCGACGGTGCGGCGACCAGCTGGCCGGTCTCGACGTCGAACGCGCCGCCGGGGCCGTGCAGGCAGTCCGCCTCGTCCTCCTCGGCCGGGCGGTAGCCGTAGCCCTTGCGGGTGACCGCGTGGACGATCACCGGGCCGTTGAAGTTCTTCGCGGCGCGCAGCGCCGACTCGACCGCGGCGACGTCGTGGCCGTCGACCGGGCCGACGTACTTGATGCCGAGGTCCTCGAACATCGCCTGCGGGGCGACCGCGTCCTTGATGCCCTTCTTGACCGCGTGCAGCACCTCGTACATCGGCTTGCCGACGAAGGGGGTGTTGCCGAGCGCGTCCTTGACGGTGTCGAGCACCTTCTCGTAGCCCGGGTTGAGTCGCAGGGACGAGAGGTGGTCGGCGAGGCCGCCGATGGTCGGCGAGTAGGACCGGCCGTTGTCGTTGACCACGATGACCAGCGGGTTGCCGGCGGTGGCGATGTTGTTCAGCGCCTCCCAGCACATGCCGCCGGTGAGCGCGCCGTCGCCGACCACGGCCACCACGGCCCGCTTCTCGCCGCGCAGCGCGTAGGCCTTGGCCAGCCCGTCGGCGTAGGACAGGGCGGTGGAAGCGTGCGAGTTCTCGATCAGGTCGTGCTCGCTCTCCGCCTGGTTGGGATAGCCGGAGAGGCCACCGCGCTGGCGGAGCTTGTCGAAGCCCTCCTGCCGGCCGGTGATGATCTTGTGTACGTAGGCCTGGTGGCCGGTGTCGAACAGGAGCCGGTCGCGCGGCGAGTCGAAGACCCGGTGCATGGCCAGGGTCAGCTCCACCACACCGAGGTTGGGCCCGATGTGCCCGCCGGTGCGGGAGACCTTGGCGATCAGGAAGTCACGGATCTCGGCGGCGAGGATGTCCAGCTGCTCGGCGGTCATCCGCTTGACGTCCTGCGGACCGCGGACGGTGCCCAGCAGCCGACCGTGGTTGGCCGTGCCCTCTTCAACACTCATGACGGAAGAGTCTATCGGCCACCCGACAGCCCGCAGCCCGGCCGTGGATCTTCCCAGGTCGGAGCCGATTTCAGGCGTCGATCACCAGCCGGCGGGGCGGGGTCGGCGGGGCCGCCGCCCGGGCCGGGCCGGCCGGGGTCCAGGACCCCAGTACGGCCGCCCGGGTGGCGCCGGTCACCGAGGGGATCGCCCCCGGCAGCCCGTGCCAGGAGAGCCAGCCCAGCAGGGCGAACGCGTACGCCTCCTTGGCCTGCGCCGGCACCCCCAGCTCGTCGGTGGTGCGCAGCCGCCAGCGCCCCTCCCCCAGCGCGGCCAGCCGGGCCCGGAGGGTGGGATTGCGCACCCCGCCCCCGGCGGCGACCACCTCGGTCACTCCGTGCCGGTGGCAGGCGTCGGCGACCGTCCGGGCGGTCAGCTCGGTGAGCGTGGCGAGCACGTCGTCGGCGGCCAGCGGCTCGCCCAGGGCGGCCAACTTCCCGTCCAGGTAGCCGGCGTGGAACAGTTCCTTGCCGGTGGACTTGGGCGGCGGCGCGGCGTAGTAGGACTCGGCGAGCAGCAGCGCCAGCAGCCCCGGGTGCACCCGCCCGGACGCCGCGCGGGCCCCGTCGAGGTCGCAGGGCCGGTCGAGGAACCGCCGGGCGGCGGCGTCCAGCAGAGCGTTCGCCGGCCCGACGTCGTAGCCGAGGACGGGCGCGCCGGGGGCGACCACGGTGAGGTTGGCGATGCCGCCCAGATTGAGCGCGGCGCGCGGCCCAGTGCCGGCCGAGCCCCGCACGCCGGGCGAGGCGGTGGCCGGGTCGAGCAGCAGCGCGTCGAAGGCCGGCACCAGCGGGGCGCCCTGCCCGCCGGCGGCCACGTCCGCCGAGCGCAGGTCGTGCAGCACCGGTACGCCCACCCGGGCGGCCACCCGGGCCGGCGCGCCGAGCTGGAGGGTGCCCCGGGCTCGGCCCGCCTCGACCCAGTGGAAGACCGTCTGCCCGGGCGAGACCACCGCGTCGGCCGCGCCGCCGGCCAGCTCGACGCCGACCGCCGCCGCCTCGGCGAAGACCTCGCCGAGCCGGTTGTCCAGCCGGCAGACCGCCGCGATGGTGGTGGCCGCCGGGGGCAGCAGCGCGCCGATCTCCGCGCGCAGCCCGTCGTCGTAGTCCAGGCTGCGGTGCCCGAGCGGGCGCAGCCGCAGCGTCTCCCCGTCCCGGGTGAACCCGGCCGCCACCACGTCCACCCCGTCGTACGAGGTCCCCGACATCAGCCCGACGATCTTCACCGGGCCAGGCTAATCACTCGCCGGGCGGCAGGAACAGGCCGACCAGCTCGACGTGCTGGGTCATCGGGAACAGGTCGAAGCCGCGCAGCGCGGCCAGCCGCCAGCCGAGCCCGGTGAAGGTGCGCACGTCCCGGGCGAACGCGGCCGGGTCACAGGCCACGTACGCCACCGCGCGCGGGCCGGCGGCGGCGATGGCGCGGACCACCGGCGCGCCCGCGCCGGAGCGGGGCGGGTCGAGCACCACCAGGTCGACGGGGCCGGTGACCCGGCGGCGGGCCAGCGCGGTCTCCACCCGGGCCGCGACCACCTCCACCCGGGGCAGGTCGGCCAGGTTGGCCCGGGCCGCAGTGACCCCCTGCTCGGCCGACTCGACCAGGGTGACCCGGGCGTCGCCGACCCGGCCGGCGAGCGCCGCGGCGAACAGGCCCGCGCCGCCGTACAGGTCCCAGGCGGTCTCGCCGGGACGCGGGTCGAGCAGGTCGAGGACCGCGCCGACCAGGGTGTCCGCCGCCGCCGGGTGCACCTGCCAGAAGCCGGACGCGGGCAGCGTCCAGTCCCGGCCGGCGGCCACCTCGCGGACCTGCTCCGGCCCGCTCACCGGGGTGGGGACCCCGTCGGCGTACGCGACGACGCTGACGTCCCCGCCGGTGGAGGCGACCGTCTCGACCGCGTCGGCGTCCGGCCAGCGGGCCCCGGCGGGGGTGAGCACCGGCAGCTCCTGGATGGTCGGGTGGGCGATCAGGCAGCGGTCGACCGGCACCACCTCGTGCGAGCGGTGCTTGAGCAGCCCGGCCCGCCCGGCGCCGTCGACCGCGTAGCGGACCCGGGAGCGCCAGCCCAGCGACCCGCCGGGCAGCGGCTCGACCCGGACGCCGAGCGTGTCGACCTGGGCGTCGGTGAGACCGCCGAGCCGGGTGAGCTGCTCGCGCACCACGGCCAGCTTCCAGTCCAGCTGCGCCGCCGGGGCGACGTGCTGGAGATCGCAGCCACCGCAGCGGCCCGGCTTCGCGTACGGGCAGGGCGGCTCGACCCGGTCCGGGGAGGCGCTGAGGATCTCCACCGCGTCGGCCCGGGCGAAGCCCCGGTGCAGCTCGGTCACCTCGGCGATCACCCGCTCGCCGGGCAGCGCGTGCCGGACGAAGACCACCTGGCCGTCGACCCGGGCCACGCAGTGCCCGCCGGGGGCGACCGCGGCCACGGTCAGCTCGACCCGCTCGGCCTCCTCCAGCCCGGGCCGGGCGTCGGCGGACGCGGTCACGGGCGGTCCCCGGCGGCCTGACCGCTCTCCCCGGGCGGGGCGGAGACCACCGGCGGGACGGCCGGCGGCAGGGTGCTGCGCGGGGCCACCCGGGGCCCGCGCGCCGGCCCTCGGGTGAGCGTGGCGTCCAGCCGGTCCAGGTTCTTGGTGGCGGTCGAGGCGAGCTGCCACGGCACGCTGGTCACCATCACGCCCGGCTCGAAGAGCAGCCGCCCCTTGAGCCGCAGCGCGCTCTGGTTGTGCAGCAGGTTCTCCCACCAGCGGCCCACCACGTACTCCGGGATGAAGACGGTGACCACGTCGCGGGGCGACTCCCGGCGGACCGAGGCGACGAAGTTGAGGATCGGCCGGGTGATCTCCCGGTACGGGGAGTCGATCACGGTCAGCGGCACCGGCAGCTCGCGCCGCTCCCAGTCCGCCTGCAGGTCCCGGGTGTCCTTCTCGTCGACGTTCACGGTCACCGCGGTCAGCGTGTCCGGCCGGGTGGCCCGGGCGTACGCGATGGCCCGCAGGGTCGGCTGGTGCAGCTTGCTGACCAGCACGATGGCGTGGTTGCGGGCGGGCAGCACGGCCCGCTGCTCGGTCGGCTCCAGCTCGGCGGCGACCCGGTCGTAGTGCCGCCGGATGGCCAGCATGAGCAGGTAGATCACCGCCATCGCGGCGATCGCGATCCAGGCGCCGAGCAGGAACTTGGTGATCAGGACGATCACCAGCACCACGCCGGTCATCGCCATGCCGAAGGTGTTGATCGCCCGGGAGCGGATCATCCGCCGCCGCGCCTCCGGGTCCCGCTCGGTACGCAGGTGCCGGTTCCAGTGCCGGATCATGCCGGCCTGGGACAGGGTGAACGAGACGAACACCCCGACGATGTAGAGCTGGATCAGCCGGGTGACCTCGGCCTGGAAGCCGACGATCAGCACCACCGCGGCGACGGCGAGGAACACGATGCCGTTGGAGAAGGCCAGCCGGTCGCCCCGGGTGTGCAGCTGGCGGGGCAGGTAGCGGTCCTGGGCCAGGATCGAGCCGAGCACCGGGAAGCCGTTGAAGGCGGTGTTCGCGGCCAGGAACAGGATCAGCGCCGTCATGGCGGCCACCACGTAGAGCAGCACCGAGCCGTTGCCGAAGACCGTCTCGCCGAGCTGTGCGGTCACGGTCTTCTGCACGTACCCGTCCGGACCGGAGACGATCTGCGACGAGTCCTCGACGAACTGGAGGCGGGTCAGCCGGGACAGCCAGATGATGCCGACCAGCATGCTCACCGCGATGGTGCCGAGCAGCAGCAGGGTGGTCGCCGCGTTCTTCGACTTCGGGGTCTTGAACGCGGGCACGCCGTTGGAGATCGCCTCCACACCGGTGAGCGCGGCGCAGCCGGAGGAGAAGGTGCGCAGCAGCAGGAAGACCAGCGCAAAGCCGGTGACGCTGTGCTCGGCGTGGATCTCCAGCCCGGCACTCGGCGCCCGCAGGTCGTCGCCGAGGATGAAGATTCGGAACAGCCCGGTGAGCAGCATGCCGACGATGACGATCACGAAGCCGTAGGTGGGGATGGCGAACGCGGTGCCCGACTCGCGCAGGCCGCGCAGGTTCATCGCGGTGAGCAGCACCACCGCGCTGACCGCGATCAGCACCTTGTGGGTGGCCACGAAGGGGACCACCGAGCCGAGGTTCGCCACGCCCGAGGAGACGGAGACCGCGACGGTGAGCACGTAGTCGACCAGCAGGGCGCTGGCCACCGCGAGCCCGGCGCGCGGCCCGAGGTTGACCGTGGCCACCTCGTAGTCACCGCCGCCCGAGGGGTAGGCGTGCACGTTCTGCCGGTAGCTCGCCACCACCGTGAGCATCACCACGACGACGGCGAGCGCGATCCACGGCGAGAAGAAGAACGCCGACGCGCCCGCGATGGAGAGCGTCAGCAGGATCTCGTCCGGGGCGTACGCGACGCTGGACAGGGCGTCGGAGGCGAAGACCGGCAGCGCGATGCGCTTGGGCAGGAGGGTGTGCTGGAGGCGGTCGGACCGGAACGGTCGACCGAGGAGGAGTCGCTTCAGCAGCGAGGTGGGTCTGGCCACAACCGCCAAGAGTACGACGACCCCGCGCCGGACGGTGGGGGTGCCTGATCACCCCCCGCGCGCCCGCGCGGTACGGTCGGTCCCCCGCCGGCGGCGGGGACGTGGCAGGCTCGCAGACGACGGGCCGGGCGGCACTGGGAGGAGCGGACACCGTGCATGTCGTGATCATGGGCTGTGGCCGGGTCGGGTCGACCCTGGCGCACAGCCTGGAGTCCCGGGGGCACTCGGTGGCGGTGATCGACCAGGACGCGGACGCGTTCCGCCGTCTCGGGCCCGACTTCGCCGGGATCACCGTCACCGGAGCCGGTTTCGACGGCGAGGTGCTGCGCCAGGCCGGCATCGAGCGCGCCGACGCCTTCGCGGCGGTCTCCAGCGGCGACAACTCCAACATCATCTCGGCCCGGCTGGCGCGGGAGACCTTCGGCGTCTCCCGGGTGGCCGCCCGGATCTACGACCAGCGCCGGGCGCAGGTCTACGAGCGCCTTGGCATCCCCACCGTGGCCACCGTCCGGTGGACCGCCGACCGGATGCTGCGCCACCTGGTCCCCGAGGGGAACGTGGAGATCTTCCGGGACCCGACCAGCACCGTCTCGATCATCGAGGTGCCGGTGCACAAGGACTGGGTCGGCCAGCCGCTGCGGCAGCTGGAGGAGGCCGCGGGCGCTCGCGTCGCGTACCTCATCCGGTTCGGGATCGGCACGCTGCCCACCGCCTCCTCCGTGGTGCAGGAGGGCGACCAGGTCTTCATGCTGGTGACGGACGACATCATCGGGTCGGTCACCTCGGTGGCGGCGGCGCCGCCGGAAGGAGGGCACTGAGCGATGCGCATCGCCATCGCGGGCGCCGGCAACGTGGGCCGGTCGATCGCCCAGGAGCTGATCGACAACGGGCACCAGGTGATGCTGATCGAGCGGCAGCCCAAGATGCTGCGGCCCGACCGGGTGCCGGCCGCCGAGTGGGTGCTCGCCGACGCGTGCGAGCTGACCAGCCTGGAGGAGGCCAACGTCGCCGGCTGCGACGTGGTCGTGGCCGCCACCGGCGACGACAAGGTCAACCTGGTGGTGTCGCTGCTGGCCAAGACCGAGTTCGCGGTGCCCCGCGTGGTCGCCCGGGTCAACCGGGCGGAGAACGAGTGGCTCTTCACCGAGCAGTGGGGCGTCGACGTCGCGGTGAGCAAGCCGCGGGTGATGGCCGCCCTGGTCGAGGAGGCCGTCACGGTCGGCGATCTGGTCCGGCTGATGACCTTCCGGCAGGGCGAGGCGAATCTGGTCGAGATCACCCTGCCGCCCACCGCGCCGTACGTGGGCCAGCCCATCCACGCGGTGCCGATCCCGCGGGACGCCGCCCTGGTGGCGATCCTGCGCGGCAAGCGGGTGCTGGTGCCCAGCCCGGACGACCCGATCGAGGCCGGCGACGAGCTGATCTTCGTGTGCACGGCTGCGGTGGAGGACGAGGTCCGGGGCGTCATCCTCGGCCCGGACAGCGTCGGGCGCACCCGCGACCGGGCCTGACCGGCGTCGGTCCCGCCGGCCGGCCCTCAGGGGTACGGCCGGCGGGCCTCAGGCCCCCGGCAGCGGCGTGGTCGGCGCGGTCTCCCGGGTGACCCGGCGCACCGCCCAGACCGTGATCAGCAGCAGCAGCGCGTACGGCGGGTAGCCCAGGGCGAGCCGCGCCACGCCCAGCGCGGTGTCCTGGTGGGCCAGGTAGAGGCCGGCCTGCACGCCCACCTTGGCCAGCCACACCACGCCCCAGAGCACGGTGAGCTGGGTGAAGGTGCGCACCAGCCGCGGGTCGTCCCGCCACTCGGAGCGGCCCTTGGCCACCAGCACCGACCAGATCCAGCCGACCAGGGGCTGCCGGATCGCCGCCGAGAGCAGCAGGGCCAGCCCGTAGCCGATGCCGTAGAGGATGCCGGGCAGGTAGAAGTCCCGCTCGTCGCCGGTACGCCAGGCGATGGCCGCGCCGATGGCGACGCCGAACAGGCCGTTGACCGCATGCCGCACCGGCTTCCGCTGGGCCAGCCGCAGCCCGGCGATCAGCAGCGCCACGGCGACCGACGCGATCACCGCGGGGCGCAGCTCGCCCAGCACGTTGGCGACCACGAAGACCACCACGGGGATGCTCGACTCGACCAGGCCCCGCCAGCCGCCGAGCTGGTCGGCCATCTGCTCGGCGAGGCTGGGCAGCCGCTCGTCGTCCCCCGGCCCGGTCTCCGGCTCGGTGTGCTGTCCGGTCGTCACTTCGGCGACTCCAGCTCGTAGTACGGGTTGTAGATCACCTTGCGGTCGTCCCGTACGGCCACCCGGCCGCGGGCGGTCAGGTGCCGGCCCGGCTCGATCCCGGCGATGTGCCGCCGGCCCAGCCAGACCAGGGTGACCACGTCGTTGCCGTCGTAGAGGTCGGCCTCCAGGGTCGGCAGGTTCGTCCGGGGCGTGTAGACCACCGTGCGGAGCCGCCCGGCGACCGAGACCACCTGGCCACGGCAGCACTGGTTGGCCGGCATGCCGCCGGACTCGGCGCTCTCCCGGCGCAGCTCCTGCGCCTCGATCTCGGATTCGCTCGCGGTGAGTCGGTGCAGGAGCCGCCGGAACGACACCCGGCTCTCGTCGGTCGTCATGACCTCCGCGTCACCTTCCTGACCCGGGCCGGTCCGCGCCGGCGCTGGCTCGGCCCGGCAGGCGCCGGCACCGTCCCGCCAGCGTACGCCGAGACGGCCCGCCCGCGGAGTGGGGCGTCCGGGGCGTACCCCGCGGCGGTGGCGGACGCACGACGGGCCCGGTGCCGCCGACGGAAGCCGACGGGACCGGGCCCGCGTGGTACGCCTCAGGCCTCGCGCTGCTCCGGCGCGGAGGCCAACTGCTGCTCCGCCACCTCGCGCGGCAGCCGCAGCGGCAGCGGCTCACGGACCGGCTTGGCCTCCTGGCCCCGGTCGACGACCAGGCCGTCGAGGCAGAGCGCCAGCGGGCCGGCGGCGACCGGGTCGGTGGCCGCCTCGCCCTGGTAGACGCCGCGGACCATCCAGCGCGGCCCGTCGATGCCGACGAAGCGCAGGTCGGTCAGGCCGTCCGGGGTACGCACCCGGGCGCGCAGCTCGGTGCCGTACTCCCCCTCGATCTCCTGGGCGGCGGCGCCGTCGTTGAACAGCGACTGCCGGATCTCCTCGCGCACCTCGTCCCAGATGCCCTCGGAGCGGGGCGCGGCGAAGACGCCGAGCTGGAGCGCGTTCTGGCCGTGCACCAGCACGACCTGCTGGATCACGCCCTGCGGGTCGGCCTGCACCCGCACCTCGACGTCGGGCACCGCCGGGATCTGGAGGCTGCCCAGGTCGAGCCGGGGCGCGTCGGGCGCCTCGGAGACGTCGTACGGGCCGCGGGACGGCGCCTGCGGGGTCTCCTCGGCCTCCTGGGAGTCGAGGACCCCGGCGTCCCGCTCGTCACGCGCGTGCCGCGCGCCCTCGGCCCGCTTACGGGAGAAGATCACTGCGCCCACCCTCCGCTGTTCACACTCACCCTGCCATCTCTTCCGTCTGCCCGCCCGCCGGCGCCGGGACCAGCCCGGCGTGCCCGCCGGTGGACCCGTGCCCGCCGGTCCCGCGCCGGGACGCCGGCAGCTCGGCCACCGGCTGGAACTCGGCCCGCGCGACCCGCTGGACGACGAGCTGCGCGATCCGGTCGCCCCGGCTGATCTTCGCCGGTGTCTCCCGATCATGATTGATCAGGTTGACCAGGATCTCACCCCGGTAGCCGGCGTCGACCGTACCGGGCGCGTTGAGCACCGTCACGCCGAGCCTGGCCGCCAGCCCCGATCGGGGATGCACCAGGCCGACGTACCCCTCGGGCAACGCGATGGCCACGCCGGTCGGCACCAGGGCCCGCCCGCCGGGCGGCAGCTCCACGTCCGCGGCGGCCACCAGGTCCGCGCCGGCGTCGCCGGGATGGGCGTACGCCGGCAGCGGCAGCTCGGGGTCGAGCTGCCGCACGGGCACGGGTACGAGGTCTGTCACGGTCTTCCTCTTCCGTCCGGTCCTTGCGGGGGTGACCCTGCCATCCTGCCGGTTGGTGGGCCGGGCGTGCGCCGTACCCTCGGACTGTGAGCCTGTCGTCGTCCTCCTCCGCCCCGGCGTCCCGGGTGGCCCCCGCCCGGGAGTATTCGGAGCGGCTCACCCTGCCCTGGTGGGCCTGGCCGGCCGGGCTCGCCGTGGCCGGGCTGCTCGCCGCCGAGCTGTGGCTGGGCGCGACCGGCGTCCGCTCCTGGCTGCCCTTCGTGGTGCTGCTCCCGGCGGCCGTGGCGGCCCTGGCGTGGCTGGGCCGGATCCGGGTCGCGGTCCGCGACGGCGAGCTGCGGGTCGACGACGCCCACCTCCCGGTGCGGTACGTCGCCGACGTGGTCCCGCTCGACGCGGCCGGCCGGCGCGAGGTGCTCGGCGTCGGGTCCCACCCGCTCGCCTTCGTGGTGCAGCGCCCGTGGGTCGGTGGCGCGGTGCAGGTGGTGCTGGACGACCCGGCCGACCCCACCCCGTTCTGGGTGGTCAGCACCCGCCGTCCGGTGGAGCTGGCCGCCGCGATCCTCGCCGCCCGCGACACCGCCTGACCACCACCGCACACCGCCCTCCCCCGCCCTGCGCGCCCTGCCCCCGCCCTGCCCTGCCTGCGCCCTGCCCTGCCCGCGCCCTGCCCGATCCCGCCCGCTTGCACGAGCAAGTGCTGGCGTGGGTGTTCCCGACCGGCCCGCATGCCCCACGCCCGCCCGCACCGCCCACGTGTCTGCCCCATGCCCGCCCGCACCGCCCACTCAACACCAGCGGCAAGCGCTGGGGCTGGCCCAACGACAAGCAGGTTCCCGATCGCCTGCTGCGCGGCCCGCACGCCCGACACCCGCCTGCGCGCCTGCCCCGCCTGCGCGGCCCCGCGTAATCAATACGCACTGATTCACGGAAAGCGTGCGTATTCCGCCGGGCGAGGCCACTCTTTCCCTGAAACAGGCCCCTCAGAGTGGCGGCGGGGGCCGCCGGGGGCGACACAGTGCCCCGCGCGAGGCCACTATTTCCGTGAACAGGTACCTGGGAGTGGCGGCGCGGGCGCCCGGGGGGCGTCGGTCTGGGGCGGTGGGGTCAGGAGGGGAGGGCGGGGCGGGAGGTGCCGGGGAGGTCCCGGCTCCTGCGGCGCAGGTCCGCGCGGAGCTGGTCGGCCAGGGTCCGGGTGGCCCGGCGGTTGAGGTAGCCGGCGACAGCGGCACCGGTCAGGAACGGCCCCAGCGTGGTCAGGTTCCGGCCGAACCGGCGGAGCAGGCTGTCCCGCAGCTCCCGGCGCGCGGCGGTGCTCAGCACCGCGCTCACCCCGACCCCCGGCATCATCGGGTTGATCCCCCGCTGGGTGGCCCAGGACTGCACCAGCGCGACCGCCCGCTGGGTGCCACCGGTGGGCAGCGGAACCCGGTGGATCTCGTGCAGCTCGCCGATCAGCTTCAGCTCGATGGCGACCACCGCGACCGTCTCGGCGGCCAGCAGCACGGGCGCGGAGAGCAGCGTCGGGGTGACCGCCCACTCTACGGCGGCGACCCCGCCGCCGGCCGCCCCGACCCCGGCGGTGGCCCGGGCGGCGTTGCGGACGAGCCGCTCGGCCAGCTCGTCGTCGTCCAGGCCGGGGAAGTGCCGGCGGAGGGTGGCCAGGTCGCGGATCGGCACGTGCGGGGCGATCTCGGCGACGGTGTCCACCATCCAGCGGACAGCGGCCTTCGGCTTGAACAGGTCGGTGAGGCCGCGGGCGCGCGCCTGGCCGACCAGCCGGCCCAGGAGCTGTCGCCGCCGGGAGGGCGCGATGTCGTCGGCGGTCAGCGCGGCGACCGTCGCGCCGAGCTCGTCGGCGTCGCCGTCCGGCGGGGCCGGGGTGGACCGCTCGGCGTCACCGCTCCCGGTCGGTCCCGCGCCGCCGCTCCGGTCGGCGTCCGGTCCACCGGCCCGCTCGCTGCGCTCGTTCACGCCGCCCCCTCGCTTCGCTCCCTGGCGGCGCGAGGCGCCCCGGGCCGAGTGGTTCGCTCACTGCGCTCGCTCACGTCCGCCTCCCGTGCTCCGCGCGGCGTCGCGGCCGCCGGTACGAGTCAAGCAGCTTCCCGCCACCGGCGCATGGCGGCTCGAACAGCGGCGGCCCCGTTCGAGGAGGCCGCCGCCGGTGACACGCGTCGGGTCAGACGCACTCGCGGCAGATCAGCTCGCCGTTGCGCTCGACCGCCAGCTGGCTGCGGTGGTGGACCAGGAAGCAGCGGCCGCACCGGAACTCGTCCTGCTGCATCGGTAGCACCTTGACCGTGAGCTCCTCGTCGGCCAGGTCGGCGCCGGGCAGCTCGAAGCTCTCCGCCACCTCGGCCTCGTCGACGTCCACAGCGCCCGACTGTGAGTCGACCCGCCGTGCCTTGAGCTCTTCCAGGCTGTCCTCGCCGAGGTCGACCTCGTCGCGACGCGGGGCGTCGTAGTCGGTGGCCATCGGTTTCACTCTCCCATATCGATATGGTCGCTTCCGGTTGTAACGCCGGACGACGCTGTTTCGGTTCCACTGGCCGGCCACCAAATCTGTCGGTCACCCGACCCGACGGACCGGTGGGCCGAGTCCGCCAGAGGAACTCCCCCAGCGAGCGCGGAACCTTACCCCCCCTTTGGGCGAGGCATGTATACCGCCCTCGCGGCAGAGATGTACGCCCCTGCGCCCGAAGTTGTTCCCAATGTGACTCAGGCGACACGAAGATAGGGGTAGTACTACCCGTTCCCCGGGTGGCGCGCCGGCATGTCGGACTGTTTCCACGCCACGGCCGGACAACCGTTAACCTCAGCGGCGTACTCGACGGCCCGACCGCCGGCGGCCGCCGCCACCCAAACACTGTCCGGGGAGCGCCCAGATGAGTTTTGCGCGAGTGCGGGCACTCGTTGTCGTCGGCCTGTTGGCGGTCATCGCCCTGGTCTTCGTCGTCATCGCACTGGTGCGCGACACGCAGAGCAACGCGGGCACCGCCGAGGGCTGTCCCAAGGACTGGCCGCTGGCCGACGTGACCCTGCGCGAGCCCAAGGACGTCAAGATCAACGTTTACAACGGCACCGACGAGGTCGGCCTGGCCAGCAGCGTCGCGGACGACTTCCGCAACCGCAAGTTCCAGGTCAAGAAGGAGGGCAACGCCCCCAAGGCGGTGGACGAGGTCGCCGTGCTGCGATTCGGTCCGAAGGGCGTCGGCTCCGCGCATCTGCTGCGGGCCTATTTCCTCGACAACGCCGACCCGCAGTTCGACCCGAAGCGCAAGGACGACACGGTCGACGTGATCCTGGGTAACAGCTTCCAGCAGTTGGCCACGACCACCGAGGTCAACCAGTCCCTCGGCGACCTCGGTTCGCCGGAGGCCCCGCCCGGCACCTGCCCGGCCCCGGTCGGCAAGTAACCCGCCCGGTCGGCCATACGGTCGACCGAGATCCACACGAATTGCCGGAAAAGAGTGGCCGCGCCGACACGGAAGGCCACTCTTTTCGCGTATCAGCGGTGGTCAGGGGCCGCCGGAGGCGTCCAGGGCGGCGAGCCGGGTGTGCAGCGGCTCGAAGAGCGCCGGCGGGGCGGCGATCACCAGGTCCGGACCGGGCGGCCGCCCGGACAGCCCGGTCACCAGCAGCCCCGCCTCGCGGGCGACCAGCCCGCCCGCGGCGAGGTCCCAGGCGGCCAGGCCCTTCTCGTAGTAGGCGTCCACCCGCCCCTCGGCGGCGAGGCAGAGGTCCAGCGCCGCGGCGCCCATCCGGCGGATGTCCCGGACGTGCGGGATCAGCTCGGCGACCACCCGGGCCTGGTGCGCCCGGCGGCCGGCGTCGTAGCCGAACCCGGTGGCGACCAGCGCCTGCCCCAGGTCGGTCTCGGTGGAGCAGCGCAGCCGCTCCCCGTCCCGCCAGGCGCCCCCGCCCGCGGTGGCGGTCCACTCCTCGCCGGTGGCGACGTTGCGGACCACCCCGGCGACCACCTCGCCGTCGACCTCCGCCGCCAGGGAGACCGCGCAGTACGGCAGCCCGTAGAGGTAGTTGACCGTGCCGTCGATCGGGTCGACGATCCAGCGCACCCCGCCGTCGCCGGCCGGGCCGGCGCCGAACTCCTCGCCGAGCACCGCGTCGCCGGGGCGGCGGGTCCGCAGGGCGTCGAGCACCTGGCGCTCCACCGCCCGGTCCGCGGCGGTGACCACGTCGGTGACGGTGCTCTTGGTCGCGGCGACCGAGACCCCCTCGGCCCGCATCCGGTGCGCGGTGGCGGCCCCGTCCCGGGCCACCTCGACGGCGATCTCCAGCAGTTCCCGCGGCGTGGGCGCCGAGCGGATCATGTTCGTCCCCTTCCCGCACGACCGGGGCCGGCCGGGTCGCGCGTGGGTATCATCCTTACAAAGTCCACATCTGCGCCGAATCGGCGGTCCACACCGCCGGTACGCCGTGCGGCGCGGGATGATCGCCGTAGACGGCGTTACAATTCACCCTGCCCACGCGCCACGGACCGCCACCGACCGGCCGGCCCGGGACACGGGGGTCCCTCAACGACATCGCCCGGCACGGCGCTCGCTGCTGCGCCGGACGAACCCGGCCGTGCTCGCTCTTCGCCTCCGGAAGGTCATTCGTGACAGAACCCCGCCAGACCGGCGCCGACGTTCGCTCGCTCACCGACACCCTGATCGCCCACGCGCAGAGCGCCGGCGGCCAGCTCACGTCGGCCCAGCTCGCGCGCACCGTCGAGTCCGCTGAGGTGACCCCGGCCCAGGCCAAGAAGATCCTCCGTGCGCTCTCCGAGGCGGGGGTGACGGTGGTGGTGGACGGCTCCGCCAGCACCCGCCGTCGCGTGGCCGCCGCCCGGTCCGCCACGCCGGCCTCCCGGGCCACCACCGCCAAGACCACCAAGAAGGCCGCCGCGCCCGCCCCGAAGCAGGCGCCGGCCGCCGAGGAGGCCCCGGCCGCCCCCGCCCCGCGGAAGGCGACCGCGCGCAAGGCCGCCGGCACCACCGCCGAGGTGGCCGCCAAGGCCGCCGCCCCGGCGAAGGCCGCCAAGGCGACCCGGGCCACCAAGGCGACCGTGGCCGCGAAGACCGCCGCGGCGAAGCCGGCGAAGGCGGCCGCCAAGGGCGAGGGCCCCGAGGGCGAGATCGACCCGGAGGAGCTGGCCGCCGAGATCGAGGACGTGGTGGTCGACGAGCCGGCCGAGCTGACCCAGGCCGCCGAGGCCGACGCGGCCAGCTCCGCCAGCGACAACGACTTCGAGTGGGACGACGAGGAGTCCGAGGCGCTGAAGCAGGCGCGTCGTGACGCCGAGCTGACCGCCTCCGCCGACTCCGTCCGGGCGTACCTGAAGCAGATCGGCAAGGTGCCGCTGCTCAACGCCGAGCAGGAGGTCGAGCTCGCCAAGCGGATCGAGGCCGGCCTGTACGCCGCCGAGCGGCTGCGCGCCGCCGAGGAGGGCGAGGAGAAGCTCACCCGGGACATGCAGCGTGACCTGCTGTGGATCTCCCGGGACGGCGAGCGGGCCAAGAACCACCTCCTGGAGGCGAACCTCCGGCTGGTGGTCTCGCTGGCCAAGCGCTACACCGGCCGCGGCATGGCCTTCCTCGACCTGATCCAGGAGGGCAACCTCGGCCTGATCCGCGCCGTCGAGAAGTTCGACTACACCAAGGGCTACAAGTTCTCCACGTACGCCACCTGGTGGATCCGCCAGGCCATCACCCGCGCCATGGCCGACCAGGCCCGCACCATCCGCATCCCGGTGCACATGGTCGAGGTGATCAACAAGCTCGGCCGGATCCAGCGCGAGCTGCTCCAGGACCTGGGCCGCGAGCCCACCCCGGAGGAGCTGGCCAAGGAGATGGACATCACACCGGAGAAGGTGCTGGAGATCCAGCAGTACGCCCGGGAGCCCATCTCGCTCGACCAGACCATCGGCGACGAGGGCGACAGCCAGCTCGGCGACTTCATCGAGGACTCCGAGGCGGTCGTCGCGGTCGACGCGGTCTCGTTCTCGCTGCTGCAGGACCAGCTCCAGCAGGTCCTCCAGACGCTGTCCGAGCGCGAGGCGGGCGTGGTACGCCTGCGCTTCGGCCTCACCGACGGCCAGCCGCGCACCCTGGACGAGATCGGCCAGGTGTACGGCGTGACCCGGGAGCGCATCCGTCAGATCGAGTCGAAGACCATGTCCAAGTTGCGGCACCCCTCGCGTTCCCAGGTGCTCCGCGACTACCTGGACTGACCGCGCACGTCAACCAGTCGTGTCGGTTTGATCACCAGCCGTACAACACTCTTTGGTGATCGGTCGGTTGCCGGTTTGTGATCGTTGACGTGGCACCCTTGGTGCACGGCACACTGTCTTCCACGCCAGGTGTGACCTCGGTCCCCCGCGGGCACACAGGGAAGGCAGGGCCCGAGATGGGTGTTGCACGATAGGTGAGCAACGACCGAAGAGAGTGTTCATCGGTGACGACCAGAGGAGGAAGGCGATGACCCCGACCCTCACGCCGCCGCCCGAGACGGTGAGCCCCCCGGCCGCCGATGAACGGTGCGACCGCTGCAATGCTGCCGGCAAGCTCCGGATCACTCTGGCGGGTGGGAGCGAGCTGGTGTTCTGTGGGCACCACGCGAACAAGTACGCGGAGGATCTCGTGAAGATCACCGTGCGGTACGCGACGGACCCGGAGTTCAGCTGGCGTGGCGCCGATCTGATGGCGAACTGAACCGGAAACCATAACGACGGCATAGCCGACCGGAGGCACCCACACGGGTCGCCTCCGGTCGGCTTTTCTGCGTCCCGTCCGCCCGCCCGCCTTGCGCCGCCACACCCCGTTCCTGACGCAAACTCCTTGATCAACAAGAGAGAGGGGGCCGGGGCCTCACAGGGTTTGGACGGTGGCGATGCGCTCTTCGAGCTGCTCGATGGTGGCCTGGGCGCTGGGGGGTCCGCCGCAGAGGCGGCGCAGCTCGGCGTGGATCTTGCCGTGCGGCTGGCCGGTGCGGTGGTGCCGGGCGGCCACCAGAGCGTTCAGCTGCCGCCGGAGGGCCACCCGACGCTGGGCGGCACTCATCGGTGGGGCAACCGCCGCCGGGGCCGCAGCGGCCGGCTCAGCGGCCCGCTGGGCGGCCTTGCGCCGCTGCGCGGCGAGCTGCTCGGCCTGCCGCTTGGTCAGCAGCATCGACACCTGATCGGCGGTGAGCAGACCGGGGAGGCCGAGGTATTCCTCCTCCTCCGGGGTGCCGGCCTGGGCGGCGGTGCCGAAGGACGCGCCGTCGAAGATCACCTGGTCCAGCTCGGCGGTCGCGGAGAGCGCGGCGAACCGCTTCTCCAGCTCGCCGCTGGCCTGGTCGTCCCGCTGGGCGCGCTCCAGCAGGTCGTCGTCGAAGCCGTCCTGCTCCTTGGCCTTGCCGAGCACGTGGTCCCGCTCGGCCTCCATCTCGCTGGCCAGCCCGAGCAGGTGCGGCACGCTGGGCAGGAAGACCGAGGCGGTCTCGCCGGGGCGCCGGGCCCGGACGAACCGGCCGATCGCCTGGGCGAAGTAGAGCGGGGTGCTGGCGCTGGTCGCGTACACCCCGACCGCCAGCCGGGGGATGTCGACGCCCTCGGACACCATCCGGACCGCGACCAGCCAGCGCTGCTCGGACGCCGCGAACGTCGCGATCCGCGCCGAGGCGCCCTGGTCGTCGGAGAGCACCACGGCGGCCTTCTCGCCGGTCACCTGCTCGATCAGTTTCGCGTACGCGCGGGCGACCTGCTGGTCGCTGGCGATCACCAGCCCACCGGCGTCGGGCATGCCGTTGTTGCGCAGCACGGTCAGCCGGGCGTCGGCGGCCCGCAGCACCTGCGGCATCCAGTCGCCGGCCGGGTCCAGCGCGGTACGCCAGGCCTGCGCGATGAGGTCCTGGGTCATCGGCTCGCCGAGCCGCGCCGCCAACTCCTCCCCCGCGTTGGTGCGCCACCGGGTCTCCCCTGAGTACGCCAGGAAGAGCACCGGCCGGACCACGCCGTCGCGCAGCGCGTCGGAGTAGCCGTAGACGGAGTCGGCGCGGGAGCGCAGCAGCCCGTCCCCGCCCCGCTCGTAGCTGACGAACGGGATCGGGTTGTCGTCGGAGCGGAACGGCGTACCGGTGAGCATCAGCCGGCGCACCGCGGGCTCGAAGGCCGCCTTGACGCCGTCGCCCCAGGTCCGCGAGTCGCCGGCGTGGTGGATCTCGTCGAGGATGACCAGCGTCCGCCGGGTCATGGTGCGCCGCCGGTGCACCTGCGGCGCCATGCCGACCTGGGCGTACGTGACCACCGCGCCGTGGAAGTCGGCGGCGGAGTGCAGGTCGGCGTTGCGGAACGCGGCGTCGAGCTGGATGCCGACCCGGGCCGCCGACTGCGCCCACTGGGTCTTGAGGTGCTCGGTGGGAGCGACCACGGTGACCGCTTCGACGGTGCCGTCGTTCAGCAGCTCGGCGGCGATCCGGAGGGCGAAGGTGGTCTTGCCGGCGCCGGGCGTGGCGACCGCGGTGAAGTCCTCGGTACGGCGACGCAGGTACTCCACCATCGCCTTGCGTTGCCAGGCACGCAGGGGCGGGAACGTCTCGAGCGCCGGCAACCGCGGTGCCACGCGTAGCTCCTCTCCGACCGCCGACGGCGGGTCCCCGGCCGAGGGCCACGGGTGCCGCCGCCCATGAAAACGCCCTCGCGCATCCGGTGCCGCGAAGGCCGACTCAGCATAACCAGCGGGGCCACTTCTCCCCACTCGACGCCACGCTGGTCACATCCGGGCACCCCGGGCTGCCGGGCGGTCCACCTCGGGCGTCCCACGATCCACTCGCCCCGCGGCAGAGCGTGGTGTCGACGTGCCGGCGCAACCCCGACCTGCCGCAGGGCGCGTCGGCCAGCGCGGGCGTCGACCGAGCGGTCAGCCCTGCGGGCCCCGGGTGCCGGTGCGCGGTGGGCGCAGCGTGGCGACCGGGGCCGACCACCGACGGCGCAGCGACACCAGGCGCAGCACGAAGACGAAGGTGGCGGCGACGGTCAGCGGCAGCGCCTTCGCCTGCCCGTACGCGGAGAGCAGGGCCACCAGGATCGACCCGGCGAGCGCGGCGAGGGCGTAGATCTCCCGGCGCAGCACCACCGGGATCTCCCCGGTGAGCAGGTCCCGGCCCAGGCCGCCGCCGATCGCGGTGAGCATGCCGATCATGCAGGCGCCGACCGCCGGTACGTGCGCGTCGAGCGCCTTGAGCGTGCCGGTGACGGTGAACAGGCCGAGGCCGGCCGCGTCGAGCACCAGCACGGTGGTGCGCAGCCGGGCGAGCTGGGGGTGCAGCCAGAAGACGGCGGCGGCGGTGACCGCCGCGGCCGCCGCGTACCGCCAGTCGGCGAAGGCCAGCGGCGGGACCTCGTCGATGACCAGGTCCCGGAAGATGCCGCCGCCGAGGGCGGCGACGACGCCGACGAAGACCACCCCGAACAGGTCGAGCCGTTTCGCCACCGCGGCGGAGGCGCCGGAGGCGGCGAAGACCGCGACGCCGGTGAGGTCGGCGAAGAGCAGGGCGGTGGAGGTGGTCACCGCCGCAGGTTACGCGGGCGGCCGGGATGGCCGCCCGGGATCACTCGGCGTACGAGTCGTAGATCTCCTTGCACTTGGGGCAGACCGGCGAACCGGGCTTGGCCGCCTTGGTCACCGGGAAGGTCTCGCCACAGAGCGCCACGACGAATGTGCCCATGACGGCACTCTCCGCGATCTTCTCCTTGCGGACGTAGTGGAACATCTCCGGACCGGTGTCGGCGTCCTTCAACTGAGGACGCTCGAGAACTTCTGTACTCACGTGTACACCTCCAACGGTCCAGTTTTGCAGGTCGATCCGGGCCGGTCCACCTGGGCCCGGCCCGAAGGCGACCCGTACCGTAACGGAAGTGACCAACTTTCACATCAGTTTCGGCACCGAGGTGGCCGACGCCCTGCGCGACGGGCGTCCGGTCGTCGCCCTGGAGAGCACCATCGTCTCGCACGGCCTCCCCCGGCCGGACAATCTGCTGGTCGCGCGGCAGATCGAGCAGGCGGTCCGGGACGCGGGCGCGGTGCCGGCCACCATCGGCATGGTCGCCGGTGAGCTGATCGTGGGGCTGGACGACGCCCAGCTGACCCGGCTCGCCACGGTCGACGGGGTGAGCAAGCTCTCCGTACGCGATCTCGCGGTGGCGGCGGCGACCGGCGCGGACGGCGCCACCACGGTGGCGGCGACCAGCGCGGTGGCCGCGGCGGCCGGCATCGGCGTCTTCGCCACCGGCGGGCTGGGCGGGGTGCACCGGGAGGCGGCGCAGACCTTCGACGAGTCGGCCGACCTGATCACCCTGGCCCGGACCCCGATCGCGGTGGTCTGCGCCGGGGTGAAGTCGATCCTCGACGTCGGCGCCACCCTGGAGCGGCTGGAGACCCTCGGGGTGGGGGTGGTCGGCTACCGCACCCGCCGCTTCCCCGGCTTCTACCTCACCGACGCCGGTTTCGACCTGGACTGGTCGGTGGAGTCGCCGGAGCAGGTGGCGGACGTGCTGCTGGCCCGGGAGCGGCAGGGCGTGCACCACGGCGGCCTGATCGTGGCCAACCCGCTGCCGACCGACGAGCAGCTCGACCCGGCGCTGCACGACCGCACCCTCGCCGATGGGCTGGCGCTGCTCGCCGAGGACGGGATCACCGGGAAGGCGGTGACGCCGTTCCTGCTGGCCCACTTCCACTCGGCCACCCACGGCGCGAGCCTGGCGGTGAACGTCCGGATCATCCTGCGCAACGCCGACCTCGCGGCGCGGATCGCGGTCGCGGCGGCGGCCCGGCGCACCGACTCCCCGGCATGAGCGAGCGTCAGCGAGCGAATCGTCGGCACAGCGCCCCGTTGTCTCACGCCGGCGCCGAGCGGAGCGAGGTGGCGGCATGAGCAGCCTGGTCGTGGTCGGGGACGTGATCACCGACGTGGTCGCGGTCCTGTCCGGTCCGCTCGCCACCGGGTCGGACACCGCCGCCGGGATCCGGTTCAGCGGCGGCGGCCAGGCGGCCAACACGGCGGCCTGGCTCGCCGCCCAGGGCGCGGACGTCACCCTGGTCGCCGCGGTCGGAGACGACGAGACGGGCCGCGAGCGGGTCGCCGAGCTGGAACGGGTCGGCGTGACCTGTGCGGTGGAGTGGCACGAGGGCTACCCCACCGGCACCGTCATCGTGCTCGCCCACGCCGGCGAGCGCACCATGATCAGCCAGCGGGGGGCGAACCTGCGGTTGACCGCCGGGCAGGTCGACGCCGCCCTGGCGGCGGCGCCCGACGCCGGGCACCTGCACCTGTCCGCGTACACCCTGCTGGACGCCGGGTCGCGCGGCGCGGGACTGCGCGCGCTGGCCGTGGCCCGCGAGCGCGGGCTCACCACCAGCGTCGACGCGGCCTCCGCGGCGCCGCTGCGGCGGGTCGGCGCGACGGCCTTCCTGGGTTGGGTACGCGACGTCGACCTGTTGCTGGTCAACACGGACGAGGCGACGGTGCTGGCCGGCGGGCTGGACCCGGCGGCGCAGGCGCGGGCGCTGACCGCGGTGGCCCGCCGGGTGGTGGTCAAGCGGGGCGCGGCCGGCGCGGTCTGGGTGGACCGGAGCGGGACGGTCGAGACGGCCCCGGCGCGCGGGGTGCCGGTGGTGGACGTCACCGGGGCGGGCGACGCATTCGCCGCCGGCCTGCTCACCGCCTGGCTCGCCGGCGCGGATCCGCGGGCCGCGCTGTCCCGCGCGGGCGACCTGGGCGCGCTCGCGGTCTCCTCGGTGGGCGCCCGGCCGGCCCCCTGACCCGGCGGCACGGTCCGGGCCGGAAGACCCGGAGCCCCCTGACGGTTCGGGCCCTGCCGGGGCCCGGACCGGTCAGGGTTCGGCGTCGATGACCTTGTGCGGATGCTCCTCGGTGGGGAGCGCCATCGGCGGGGTGTCGTCACGCTGGCGGGACTGGAACTTGCCGGCCAGGCGGTGCTGCTCCTTCGGCGGGCGGTCGTTCGCCAGCAGCACCGCCAGCCAGGGGATGAGCACCATCCCGAGGATGCACAGCGGCAGCCAGAGCCAGAGCAGGGGAACCTTCGCACCGACCAGGATCGCGCCGACGACCAGGCACGCGACCCGGATGCCCATCATCAGCACGTAGCGCTTCTGCCGGCTGGTGAGCTGGTCGTCCTGGCTGCGCGACGCGTCGGTGATCAGGATCGGCTGGGGTGCCGGACGCTGCTTCACCACGGACCTCCTCGAGGGGATTACGCCCCATCCTGTCACCCCGGACGGTTGATCGGCGAAAATCGTGACAAGGCGGTGCGTGTTACGTACGTGGTACGCTCCGCCCGTGGGCAACCGGTTCAGCTTCACCGACGAGGCGCTGGCCAACCTGCGGGTCTACGACGTCACGCCCGGGGAAGTCTGGGAGGCCCTGCACAGCACGCGACGGGTCATCCGGCACCTCGGAGACGACGTCATGGTGGTCTACGCGACCGACCACCGGGGGCGGCGCCTCGCCGTGCTGCTGGCCGAGGCCGACGGCACCGACAACGACTGGGACATCCTCTCCGCCCGCGAACTGAGCGACGTCGAGGCCAAGCGCTACGACGAGGCCGTGCGGAGATCGCGCCGACGAGGAGGCGGTCACGATGCACCGTAACGAGGCGACCAAGCGGTTCCACGACGGCGGCGACGCGCTCGCCGACCTGATCGACGAGACGCAGCCGGCGGAACTGCCCACCCCCGACACCGACGTGCCGATGGTCAGCCGCTCGGTACGCCTGCCGCTGGAGACGTACGAACGGGTCCGGGCGGCCGCCGAGGCGCGCGGCATCGGGGTGACCACGCTGATGCGGCAGTGGATCGAGGCGGGCCTGGCGGACCTGGACGACTCGGCGACCGTCTCCCTGGCCGACGTGCGCCGGGCACTCGCCGCGCTGTCCCGACCCACCGCCGCCTGACCGTCCGGGGTCAGATCGGCGGGGCGGGCTGCTCCGGCGGACGGCCCCGGGCACGCAGGGCGTCGGTCACCGCGATCCCGGCCAGCACCGTGGAGGTCGCCGCGGCGACCCCCAGCGGGGGCAGGCGCACGACCAGCGGCACCATCGCCACCAGCACGACGAGGCCGATCAGCCGGGATCGGGACACCCGGCCGAACACCTCGTACTCGAACCGCGTGCGCCCCACCACGAACAGGGCCGGCCCGCCGATGATCACCCACAGCCAGGCGGGATCGGTGTGTCCGGTGGGGTGCCCGATGACCAGCTCGTAGCCGACGGCGGTGGCGACGATGCCGCCCACCATGGCCAGGTGGGTGTACGTCGCCGACTCGGCGAGCCGGCCGGGTTGCGCCGACCCCAGCACCGCCTCCGCCAGCACCGTGCCGGCCCGGTAGAAGTAGATGCGCCAGAGCAGCACGGTGCTCGCGAACGTGATGGCGAAGGCCACCCACTGGGCGCCGGTGAACCCGCTCCCGCTGAAGCCGAAGCCGCTGACCAGGATCATCTCGCCCAGCGCGATGATGATGAACTGCTGGTAGCGCTCCGCCAGGTGCTCCCCGGTGACCGTCCAGGAGGAGGTGGGCGCCCGGCCGCGTCCGGGCAGCGGCCAGCCCAGCCGGGCAGCGGTGTAGTCGATGACGACCGCCACGGTCCAGAGCACACCCCGGGCGTCGTCGTGGGTGATCGCCCCGGCGATCCACGGCACCGCCGACACCGCCGCCCACACCAGGATCCGGGCGGCGTTGTGCTGCTCCGGGTGGCGCCGCATCACCACGGTGAGGACGAGCGGACGGCCGACCTGGACGATGACATAGCCGAGGACGAAGGAGAGGCCGCGCACGTCGAACGCCTCCGGCAGCGACACCGCCATCACCATGCTGGCGAACATCGAGGCCGCCACGACGAGTTGCAGCGCCGGCGCTTCCGGGTTGTACCGGCTCGTCGTCCAGGTGGTCAACGACCAGACGGACCAGAGCGCGAGCAGGAGCAGCAGCGTCTGCCCCACCTCGGGCAGGAACGTCCGCCGCTCCACCGTGAAGTCGTTGATCAGCCGGGCCGACACCCGGGTGAGCGCGAAGACGAAGGCGACGTCGAAGAAGAGCTCCAGGAAGGTCGCCCGCGGCGAGGTCTCCCTGCCGCGGAGCAGCTCCTCTCCTCGTGGATCCGCCATCCCCCGCCCGCCGTCGTCACCTGATCACCTCACGGTACGGGGGCGGGCCGGGGTCGCGTCACGCCTTCGCGGCCTTCGCCTCCGCCTTCATCCGCTGCTTGTACTCGCGCACCCGGCGCAGCGACTCGGGGTCGGTCACGTCGGCCACCGACCGGTACGCGTCGGCGTCGCCGTAGCCGCCGGCGGCCTCCCGCCAGCCGTCCGGGGCGACCCCGAAGCGCTTGCCGAGCAGGGCCACGAAGATCTGTGCCTTCTGCCGGCCGAAGCCGGGCAGCTCGCCCACCCGGCGCAGCAGGTCGCGGCCGTCGGCGGCCTCGGACCAGAGCCGGGCCGGGTCGCCGTCGTACCGCTCGACGAGCACCTGGCACACCTCCTGCACCCGGGCCGCCATGGCCTTGGGGAAGCGGTGCAGGGCGGGTGGCTGGGCGAAGAGGGCGACCAGGGCCTCCGGGGCGTACCCGGCCAGCTCCCGGGCGTCCGGCTCGTGGCCGAGCCGCTGAGCCAGCACGTACGGGGAGGAGAACGCCTTCTCCATCGGCACCTGCTGGTCGAGCACCATGCCGAGGAGCAGCGCCAGCGGGCTGCGCGCGAGCAGCTCGTTGGCCGCCGGGTCGATGGGCAGGGAGAGCGTCATGCCTCCATCCTGCCCGGCCGGCCGCCACCGGCCGCGCCGACTCCCCGCAGGACGCGGCACGGCCCGGTGGACAGGGGTGGGGTCCACCGGGCCGCGGGCGGGGCCGGTCGTCAGTTGACGACGAAGAGCAGCCGGTTCGGCGAGCCGGAGCCGGGGCTGGTCACCTTGCCGGTGGTCGCGTTGGTGGTCAGGTAGCTGGCCACCTGCGCCGGGGAGTACGACGGGTTGGCGCCGAGCACGAGCGCCGCCGCGCCGGCCACGTGCGGGGTGGCCATCGAGGTGCCGCTGATCGTGTTGGTGGCGGTGTCGCTGGTCCGCCAGTCCGAGGTGATCGACGAGCCGGGCGCGAAGATGTCCAGGCACGAGCCGTAGTTGGAGTACGAGGCGCGGGCGTCGGTGCTGGTGGTGGCGCCGACGGTGATCGCCGAGGCGACCCGGGCCGGCGAGTAGCTGCAGGCGTTGGCGGTGGAGTTGCCGGCCGCGATGGCGTACGTGACGCCGGAGCTGATCGAGTTGGCCACCGCGTTGTCCAGGGTGCTGCTGGCGCCGCCGCCGAGGCTCATGTTGGCCACGGCCGGCTTGACCGCGTTCGAGGTGACCCAGTTGACGCCGCTCACCACGCCGGCGGTGGTGCCGCTGCCGGAGCAGTTGAGCACCTTCACCGCGACCAGGCGGACCCCCTTGGCCACGCCGTACCGGGCGCCGCCGACCGTGCCGGCGACGTGGGTGCCGTGCCCGTTGCAGTCGGTGTTGTTGGTGTCGACGGTGTTCGTGCCCCAGGTCGCCCGGCCACCGAAGTCGCTGTGCGTGATCCGGATGCCGGTGTCGATGATGTACGCCCGCACGTTGCTGGCCGTGTTCGGGTACGTGTAGGTGCCGTTGAGGGGCAGGCTGCGCTGGTCGATCCGGTCCAGACCCCAGGTCGCCCCGGTCTGCGTGCCCTGCGTGGTGACGACCCGGTCCTGCTCGACGTACGCGACGGCCGGGTCGGCGGCGAGCCGGCGGGCCTGGCCGACGCTCATCTTCGCGCTGTAGCCGGTGAGCGCGGCGCTCCAGACCGTGCCGACGGTGCCGCCGTAGCGCGCGGCGAGGCCGGCGGCGCGGTCCGGCACCGCGCTCCGGGCGGCGAGGCTGTTCGCGGCGCCGACCGCGTCGGTCTTCAGCACCACCAGGTAGCTGCCGCTGACGGCGTCGGGGGCGTTGGCGTAGCGGATGTCGCCGGTCGGCGCGGCGAGGGCGGGGGTGGAGGCGGCGGCCGCAAGGGCCGCGGCGGCGGCCGTGACGGCGAGCGCGCGCAGCGCGCGACGCCGGGGAACGGACACGTCGGGCATCGTCTGGCTCCCTACCGGGCGCGCCCGGGCTCGTGGCCGCCGGGGCACCCATCGACGGATGTTGGGGGAGATGCTAGCCAGACATCGAAGATCGTGAAAGAGATAGCGGCCGGTTGATGCCGCCCGCGGTATGGATGTCGCGGGTGCCGGGCGCACGCCGACGCGGGGAAGGCAGGATGGCGACGTGGATCGTCATGACATGCTGCTCTCCCCCGCCGGCGTGGACGCGCTGCGGACCGCGCTGGCCCGGGCGGACTTCACCTCGAACGGCATCGCCAACCGGCTCGGCCCGCAGGCCACCGGCGGGGTGGCCCGCAACGACTTCCGGGCCGCGCTGCGCGCCACCGAGGACCGCGACCCCCTGGCGACGCTGATCCGGGTCTTCATCTGCGACCAGACCGAGGCGGAGTCGGCGGTGGCCGCCGCGCTCGCGCCGCTGCCCGTGGAGGAGGCCCTCGCCGGCGGGATCGTCGAGCGGCACGGCGACGGCCTGCGCGCCGGCGTCGACCTGGAGCCGTACGGGGACGACTGGTGGGTCCTCGCCGACGTGCCGGCCAGCGCCCGGCCCGGCCGGCCGCTGCACGCCGAGCACGTGCTGGGCATCGGCGGGGCCACCCAGACGCTGATCGGCGCGACGGTCCGCCGCCCGGTGGAGACGGCGCTGGACCTGGGCACCGGCTCCGGCGTCCAGGCCCTGCACCTGTCCACCCACGCCCGCCGGGTGACCGCCACCGACGTCTCCGAGCGGGCGCTGCGCTTCGCCGCCACCACCGCCGCGCTCAACGGCCAGGACTGGGAGCTGCTGCGCGGGGACATGGTGGCCCCGGTGGCCGGACGCCGGTTCGACCTGGTGGTGAGCAACCCGCCCTTCGTGGTCGGCCCCGGTACCACCACCCACGTCTACCGGGACTCGGGCCGGGTCGGCGACGCGATCGGCGCCGAGCTGGCCGCCGCCGCGCCGCACCTGCTCACCGAGGGCGGGACCATGCAGTACCTGGCCAACTGGGTGCACGTCACCGGGGAGGACTGGGCCGAGCGGGTGACCGGCTGGTTCGCCGGCACCGGGCTGGACGCCTGGGTGGTCCAGCGTGAGGTGGCCGACCCCATGGCGTACGTCAACCTGTGGCTCACCGACGTCGGCGACACGGCGGACCCGCAGCGGATGGCCGACTGGCTGGACTGGTTCGACGCGCACAAGGTGGAGGCGATCGGCTTCGGCATCGTCTCGCTGCGCCGGGGTGGCCACGACGAGCCGATCGTCCGGGTCGAGGACCTGCGGCAGCGGGTGGAGCCGCCGATGGGCGACCGGGTCGCCGAGTGGTTCGACCGGCAGGACTGGCTGCGCGCCCGGGACACGGACGGGCTGCTGGCCGCGCGTTACCGCGCCGCCGAGGGGCTCCAGCTGCGGCAGGAGGCCACCATGGGCGACGAGGGCTGGGCCGTGGACCGGCAGGTCCTCGCCATGCCGCACGGGCTGCGCTGGTCGGAGGAGATCGACCCGCTGGTGCTGGCCCTGGTCGGCGGGGCGGACGGCCGGCTGCCGCTGCGCGACCAGCTCGCCCTGCTCGCCGCCGCGCACGACGTCACCCCGGACGAGCTGGCCGAGGCGGCCGGGCCGATCGTGGCGCACCTGGTCGAGCGGGGCCTCGTCGAGCCGGTGGCGGACTGATGCGGGCGGTGGTGCAGACGGTCAGCCGGGCCGGCGTGACCGTCGACGGCGAGGTGGTCGGCGAGATCGCCGACGGCCTGCTGGTGCTGCTCGGCGTGACGCACGCGGACACCGCGCAGGTGGCGGCGACCATGGCCCGGAAGATCCACGAGCTGCGCATCCTGGACGACGAGCGGAGCGCCGCCGACACCGGCGCGCCGATCCTGGTGGTCAGCCAGTTCACCCTCTACGGCGACGCCCGCAAGGGCCGGCGGCCGAGCTGGACTGCCGCGGCCCCCGCCGAGGTGGCCGAACCCCTGGTCACCGCGGTCGTCGAGGCGCTCAGGGAGCGCGGTGCCAAGGTCGAGACCGGCCGCTTCCGCGCCCACATGCTCGTCGAGTCCGTCAACGTCGGCCCCCGCACCATCGTCCTCGACCTCTGACCCCCTTTTTCCGATTGACCAAGGAGTTTGCGTCTCCTGGGGCCCGGAATCCGACGCAAACTCCTTGATCACGCCGAGACGGTCAGAAGAAGAGGCCGCGGCGGGAGAGGGACTGGCGGAGCCAGCCGTCCAGCTGGGCGGCCCAGTCGGTGCGGTCGGCGGTGGCGTGGTCCACCGTGAACCTGCCGAACGCGTCGTGGCCCTCGGTGAAGAGGCCGCCGCGCTTGTCCAGCTCCAGCACCACCTGCACCCGCTGCGGATCGGTCACGAAGGTGACCTCCAGCTGGTTCATCGCCCGGGCGTACTGCGGCGCCGGGTGGAACTCGATCTCCTGGTAGAAGGGCAGCGTCTGGTGCACGCCGTAGATGTGGCCGCGCTCGACGTCGGCCCGGGCGAACCGGAAGCCCAGCCGCAGGAGCGCCTCCAGCAGCCGCTCCTGGGCGGGCAGCGGATGCACCGCCACCGCGTCCAGGTCGCCCTTGTCGACCGCCCGGGCCACCTCCAGCTCGGTACGCAGCCCCATGGTCATGCCGTGCAGGTGCTGGCCGTACAGGTCGGTCAGCGGGGTCTCCCACGGCACGTCGAAGCGGAACGGCACGTCGAACCGCTGCCCCGGCTCCACCCGGAACGCGCCGGTCACCTGCCGGCGGCCGAACTCCTGGGTGGTGTCGTACTCCGAGTCGCCGCTCTCCACCTCGACCCGGGTGACCAGGCCGAGCGCCACGTACGAGACGTCCACCGGGTGGTCGCCGCCCAGCACCTGGATCCGGCCCTCCAGGTGGCCGCCCGGACGGCAGTTCGGGTTGGCCAGCACCGTCTCCACCGACGGTCCACCCACACCCATCGCCTGCATGAGCCGCTTGAAGACCACCGCGTCCTCCGATCGCCTGTGCTGCCGCGCCCCGGTGGCCGGCCGCTGGCACGGTAACCGGGTCGGGCAAGCGGCACCCGATTTTCCGCCGGGATTGCTGTCGGTTCCCCGATCGCCTCACTCCCGTTTCACGCCCCGACCGCCAAGCTGTTCATCACCGGCATCACCGCGCCGGCACGCGGCACGGACACCGGTACGCGGCACCGAAGGACACGGGGAGATAGAGATGGCCCAGCAGATGATCGAGCACCAGACCCGCCCGGCTGCCACCATCGACGCCGAGGCCGGCACCGATACCCTGACCGATCTGGACGCCACCGACGAGCGCGGCGTCTCCACCGACCTGGTCCGGGCGTACCTGAACGGCATCGGCCGTACCAAGCTGCTCACCGCGGCGCAGGAGGTCGAGCTCAGCAAGCGGATCGAGGCCGGCCTCTTCGCCGAGGAGAAGCTCTCCACCTGCACCCCGGTCTCGCCGGAGCTGCGCGCCGACCTGGAGCTGATCGTGGCCGAGGGCCGCGCCGCCAAGGACCACCTGCTGGAGGCGAACCTGCGGCTGGTGGTCAGCATCGCGAAGCGCTACACCGGCCGCGGCATGGCCTTCCTCGACCTGATCCAGGAGGGCAACCTCGGCCTGATCCGCGCCGTCGAGAAGTTCGACTACACCAAGGGCTACAAGTTCTCCACATACGCCACCTGGTGGATCCGCCAGGCCATCACCCGCGCCATGGCCGACCAGGCCCGCACCATCCGCATCCCGGTGCACATGGTCGAGCAGGTCAACCGGATGGTCCGGGTCCGCCGGGAGCTGTCGATCACGCTGGGCCGGGAGCCCACCGTCGCCGAGGTGGCCAAGGCGCTGGACATCCCCGAGTTCCAGGTGATCGAGCTGATCTCGTACGACCGGGAGCCGGTGAGCCTGGACCAGGCGGTCGGCGAGGACGGCGAGAGCGCGCTCGGTGACTTCGTCGCCGCGGTCGACCCGCGTCAGGAGCCGGGCGACGCCACCGCCAACGGCGAGCTGCGCAACGAGGTACGGATCGTGCTGGCCACCCTCTCCCAGCGGGAGCAGGCGGTGATCCGGCTGCGGTTCGGCCTGGACGACGGCCGGCAGCGCACCCTCGACGAGGTGGGCCGCGAGTTCGGTCTGTCCCGGGAGCGGATCCGGCAGATCGAGAAGGTCACCCTGCTGAAGCTGCGCGACCCGGAGCGGGCGAACCGCCTGGAGGCGTACGCCTGCTGACCCCGCACACCAGAAGGCCCCGGCGGCACCGCCGGGGCCTTCTGGTGCTTGAAGCGACAGGGGCCCTTCCTCACAGCCGGCGGGGGCCGGTGTCCGGGCGGGGCGCCTCCGCGCCGGTGCGCACCGTGGCGTGCAGCACCGAGATGCCGTCCGGGCGGGCCAGCACCGGGTTGAGGGTGAGCGAGCGGACCCGGGGCTGCTCGTCGGCGAGCCGACCGACCCGCAGCAGCAGGTCGACCAGGGCCGCCCGATCGACCGGCGCGGCGCCCCGGTGGCCGCGCAGCAGCGGCGCGGCCCGCGGCTCGTCGACCAGCTCGGCCGCGTCCCGGTCGGTCAGCGGCACCGCCCGCCAGGCCCGGTCGCCGAGCAGCTCGGTGGCGACGCCGCCCAGGCCGAAGCCGACCACCGGCCCGAACGCCGGGTCCTCCACCAGCTCGACCACGCAGGCCACGCCGGGCGGGACCATCGGCTGGACCAGGACGTCCGCGCCGAAGAGCGGGGCCATCTCGGCGTACGCGCGGCGCAGCGCCGCGGCGTCGGCCAGGTCGAGCCGGACCGCGCCGAGGTCGAGCCGGTGCCGCAGCCCCGGGGCGGCCGCCTTGAGGGCGACCGGCCAGCCGAGCCGCTCGGCGGCCGCCACCGCCGCGTCGGCCGAGGACGCCGGCGTCGACGCCACCACCTCGATCCCGTACGCCCCGAGCAGCCCCGCCGGATCGGCGCCGTCGGCCCGGAGCGCGGCCTGCCCGGCCAGCCGGTCCACCCGGTCCAGCTCGGGCAGCACCCCGGGCGGGCGGCGCAGCCAGTCGGCGTACGTGGTGACCCGGGCCAGCGCCCGGACCGCCTCCTCCACGCTCGGGTACGCCGGCACCCCGGCCGGCACCCGGCCGGCGAGGAAGGTCGCCACCACCGGCTTGCCGGTGCTCCGCGCATCGGGCAGCGCGGCGGCAAAGTCCGCCTCCGGGTCGGCGAGCTGGCCCGGCAGCGGCGGCGCGAAGAGGGCCACCACGGCGTCCACCCGCTCGTCGGCGGCGGAGGCGGCCAGTGCGGCGGCGTACTCGGCGGCGCCGGCCCGGGGGCCGACGTCGTGCGGGTAGCCGTCGGCGACGGTGAGG
This sequence comes from Micromonospora sp. NPDC048930, assembly GCF_043197935.1. Classification (NCBI taxonomy): domain Bacteria; kingdom Bacillati; phylum Actinomycetota; class Actinomycetes; order Micromonosporales; family Micromonosporaceae; genus Micromonospora; species Micromonospora sp. NPDC048930. Next base: position 339,238 of record NZ_JBICUB010000004.1, on the reverse strand, counting down.
CCCTGGGCGGTGCAGGCGGTGGCGGCCAGCCCGGTCAGCGCCGACGAGTTGCCCACCACGGCCACCCGGCGGCCCGCCGGCAGCGGCTGGTGAGCCAGGAGCACGCCGACGTCGAGCAACTCGGAGACGGTGTCCACCCGGATCACCCCGGACTGGGCGAAGAGCGCGCTGACCGCGGCCGCGTCCAGGGCCGGGGCGTCGCCGACGCCGGGCGGGCGGGCCAGCGAGGCGAGCGCGACCACCGGCTTGCTCCGGCCGATCCGCCGGGCCAGCCGGGCGAACTTGCGCGGGTTGCCGAAGGTCTCCAGGTAGAGCGTGATGACGTCGGTGCCCGGGTCGTCCTGCCAGTACTGCAGGAGGTCGTTGCCGGAGACGTCGGCCCGGTTGCCGGCGGAGACGAAGCTGGACAGCCCGAGGCCGCGCCGGGACGCCTCGGCGAGCAGGGCCACCCCGAACGCGCCGGACTGGCTGAACACGCCGACCCGGCCGGGGGCGGGCAGCACCGGGGCGAGGGTGGCGTTGAGGCGTACCGCCTCGTCGGTGTTGGCGACGCCGAGACAGTTCGGCCCGACCACCCGCATGCCGGCCAGGTGGGCGGCCCGGACCAGGGCGCGCTGGACGGCCGCCCCCGCCGGCCCGGACTCGGCGAACCCGGCGGAGATCACCACCAGGCCGTGCGCGCCCGCCTTCGCCGCGTCGGCGACCACGTCCAGGGCCGCCTCCGGGGCGACCGCCACCACCGCCAGGTCGATCTCGATCCCCGCGTCGGCCGCCGACGGGTAGGCGGTCAGCCCCGCCACGGTCGCCGCGGTCGGGTGCACGGGGACGATCGTGCCGGTGAAGCCGCCGTCGCGCAGGTGCCCGAGCAGGGCCGCGCCGACGCCCTGCCCGGTGGTGCTGGCCCCGTACACGGCGATGCCGCGCGGGGCGAGCAGCCGGGCGATCGAGCGGGCCTCGGTGCGGTGCTCCCGGCCGCGCTGCACCTCCAGTGTCGCCTCGGTGGGGGCGATCGGGAAGCTCAGGTGCACCACCCCGTCGGCGAACTGGCGGGCGACCTGGTAGCCGAAGTCGGAGAAGACCCGCAGCATCGCCCCGTTGGCCGGGAGCACCTCGGCGACGAAGTGCACGATGCCGTACCGCCGGGCCGCGTCGGCCAGGTGCTCCAGCAGCACCGAGCCGATCCCCCGGCCCTGGTACGCGTCCTCCACCACGAAGGCCACCTCGGCCTCCGGCGATCCGGGGCCGAGCCGCTCGTACCGGCCGACCGCGACGATCCGTTCGCCGGCCAGCACCACGAACGCCTCCCGGTCGCGGTGGTCCACGTTGACGAAGCGCTGCAGGTCCCGCTGCGGGATGCGCGGGTACGGCGAGAAGTAGCGCAGGTAGCGGGTGCGCTCGGAGAAGCGCGAATGCATCGCCACGATGGCTGCGGCGTCGTCGGGACGGATCTGTCGCAGCTGGACGGTCGTACCGTCGCTGAGCAGCACGTCCACCGGTTGCTCGACGGTTGTCACCGGTCGGTCCTCCCCTACCGCCGGATCAGTCGCGCGGGTCGTGCGGGTCGAGCCCGTGCAGCGGGAAGACCGCCCGGCGGGTGGCGGCGATAGCCCGCCCCACCGCGTCCGGCTCGCCGTTGGGCTGCCACGGCTGGTACGACGGGTCGACGTCGTCGGTCATCCGCAGGGGGATCTCGTGGCCGGGCCGGCGCTTCGCGGCCAACTCCCGCCAGCCGGGCGGGGTCAGCGTGGCCGGGTCGAGGGGTTCCCCGGTGGCCACGGCGAGCAGGTGCGTCCAGGCCCGGGGCACCACCTCGACCAGCGCGTACCCGCCGCCGCCGAAGGCCACCCAGCGGCCGTCGCACAGTTCGTCGGCGAGCGCCCGCAGCGCCTGGTAGGTGGCGCGCTGGCCGTCGACGGAGAGGTGCAGGTCGGCCAGGGGGTCCCGCTTGTGGCCGTCCGCCCCGCACTGGGTCACCAGGATCTGCGGCCGGAACGCCCGCAGCACCGACGGCACGATCGCGTGGAAGGCGCGCTGCCAGCCGGCGTCGCCGACGCCCGGCGGGAGCGGCAGGTTGACCGCGCTGCCCTCGGCGCCCGGTCCGCCGGTCTCATCGGGGAACCCGGTGCCGGGGAAGAGCGCCAGCGGGGTCTCGTGCAGGCTGATCGTGAGCACCCGCGGGTCGTGGTAGAAGATCTCCTGCACGCCGTCGCCGTGGTGCACGTCGACGTCCACGTACGCGATCCGCTCCGCGCCCAGGTCGAGCAGGCGGGCGATGGCCACCGCCGGGTCGTTGTAGACGCAGAAGCCGGCGGCCCGGGCCGGCATGGCGTGGTGCAGCCCGCCGGCCACGCTGACCGCCCGCCGGGCCTCCCCGCGCCACACCGCCTCGGCGGCGGCCACGCTCGCCCCGGCGATCAGCGCGCTGGCCTCGTGCATGCCGTCGAAGACCGGATTGTCCGAGGTGCCCAGCCCGTAGCCGGCGAAGAGCGGATCCCGGGGCGCGGCCCGCACCGCGTCCAGGTAGCGCGGGTCGTGCACCCGGGTCAGCAGCTCGTCGTCGGCCGGCTCCGGCTTGACCAGCCGCACCCCGGGCCGGTCCAGCACCCCCAGCTCGCGGGCGAGCGCCATGGTCAGCTCGACCCGGACCGGGTCGAGGGGATGGTCACCCATGTCGTAGGCGAGCAGGGCCTCGTCCCACACCACCACCGTGTCGTCGGCCATGGGCTCATCGTCGCACGCGTGCCGGATCCGACCCGTCGCACGCCCTGCTCAGCGGGCGGGTGTCTCGCCTCCCGTGGCTACCGGCCGGTCCGGGTCGGCGACCCAGTTGCTCCACGAGCCGACGTACAGGGCAGCGTCCGGGCGGCCGGCGAGGTGCAGGGCCAGCACCGCCTGCGCGGCGGTCACTCCGGAGCCGCAGTACGCGCCGACCGGCGTGCCCTCGGCGACGCCGGCGGCGGCGAACCGCGCGCGCAGCGCCTCGGCGGCCGGGAAGCGGCCGTCGGTGACGTACTCCGGGGCGGGCAGGTTCACCGCGCCCGGCACGTGCCCGGCGACCGGGTCGATCGGCTCGGTCTCGCCCCGGTAGCGCGGGGCGGCCCGTACGTCGAGCAGCACCCCGGCGTCGGCGGCGGCCAGCCGGGCGGCCTCGGCGGCGTCGAGCACCGGCAGCGCACCCGGGGCGACGGTGACGTCCCCCGGCGCCGGGGTGGGCGGCTCGGTGGAGACGGGCAGGCCGGCGGCGACCCAGGCGGGGAAGCCGCCGTGCAGCACCCGGACCGCCCGGTGGCCGGCCCACCGCAGGGTCCACCAGGCGCGGGCGGCGGCCATGCCGTCCCCGCCGTCGTACACCACGACGGGGTGACCGGCACGGACCCCGGCGGTGCGCAGCGCGGCCTGGAGCGCGGCCGGGTCGGGCAGCGGGTGCCGGCCGGCGGCGCCGGGCCGCCCGCAGAGTTCCGTGTCCAGGTCGACGAAGACGGCGCCGGGCAGGTGGCCGGCGGCGTAGTCGTCCCGGCCGGGCGGCCCGACCAGCCGCCAGCGGACGTCGAGCAGGGTGGGCCGGTCGGCACGGTCGAGCTCGGCCGCGAGCCGGTCGGGCTCGACCAGCAGGTCATCGGTTCCGGACATGCGGTCCAGTCAACACCATCCGGGTACGACCCCGCGGTTCGCCGTCGGTCGATCGTCGGGGGTCCGGGGTAGCATCGATCACCGGGAGGCCGCCTTGAAGCACGATCTTGTTGACACTACGGAGATGTACCTGCGCACCATCCTCGAATTGGAAGAGGAGGGGGTGCCGCCGCTGCGCGCCCGGATCGCGGAGCGGCTCAAGCAGAGCGGTCCCACCGTCAGCCAGACCGTCGCCCGGATGGAGCGGGACGGCCTGCTCACCGTCGAGGGCGACCGGCACCTGTCGCTCACCCCGCTGGGCCGCACCACCGCCGTCGCCGTGATGCGCAAGCACCGGCTGGCCGAGCTGCTGCTGGTGAACGTGATCGGGATGCCCTACGAGGAGGCCCACGAGGAGGCGTGCCGCTGGGAGCACGTGATGAGCGACGCGGTGGAGAAGCGGGTCTACGACCTGCTCAACCGCCCGACCCGCTCGCCCTACGGCAACCCGATCCCGGGCCTGGAGGAGCTGGGCGAGCCCGGCGCGGCCGAGAGCGACTCGGCGGAGGGTGAGCGCAACCTGGCCTTCCCCGGCCTCACCGGCCCGGTCGTGGTCCGCCGGATCTGCGAGAGCGTGCAGACCGACGCGGACGTGCTGCGGCAGCTGCACGCGGCGGGTGTCGACCCGGGCGCCACGGTGACGGTGGCGCAGGAGCGCGACGGCGTGTCGATCGACCGCTCCGGCGACCGGATCCGGCTGCCCCGCGAGGTCGCCTCCCGGGTGTTCGTGGCGGCCCACTGACCCCGCCGGTCAGAGCTTGCGGGTGTCCAGGGCCTTCGCCAGGTCGACCAGCTTCGTGGCCAGCTTGTCCGCCTGCGCCGTGGCGGTGCCGGGCGGGCAGGTCCAGCGCAGGGTGGCCAGCCGCCCCTCGGTGGCCAGCCAGCCCACCTCGGCCGCCGGGCCGGCCTTGCCGCTCTTCGGCACCGTCCGCCGGTAGGCGATCTTCCCCAGCTTGGTGACCTTCTTCGCGCCCCGGGGCAGCACGTCCATGCTGAAGCCGGACGCGTCGATCGACGTGTCGGTGACGGTCAGGGCCAGCTCCGGCAGGAGGGACTGCTCGGCGCGGACCACGCAGGTGTGCGTGTCGCCCTTGTCCACCGCGGCGGCCACGTCGAACTTCCCGCCGGTGTGCTTGGCGATCACCCCGAAGTCGAGCAGCCGGCACGCCCCGCCCGAGGAGGCCGCGGCCGGCTCGACGGGTGCCGGCGCCGCCGCCGGCACCGCCACCGGCGGCCGCTCCGCCGCACAGCCGGCGGTCAACAGTACGGCCGATGCGAGGAGCCAGGTCCGGGCGCGCACGTGGGAACCTCCGCAGTCGTCGGCGGGGTGCCCGCCGGATGTCCGTCGGACACCGTACGGGCAACCCCGCCGCCGCGAAAGACCGGGACACGCCTCGCCACCCCGCCGCCACCTGATCGGCCCGGAATGCGGCAGGTCGGGGACTTCACCCGCCCGGATACGGCGGGTTGCCGCACCCCGCGCCGCTACCGCGCCGGTCAGTCGGTGACGTACGGGCAGTGCCGGCAGCCGCGCCCGCAGCAGGTGCCCCGGCGGGCCAGGAAGCCGGCGCTGAGCACGAAGAGCCCGGTGGCCGGGTCCAGGTAGCCGGCCTCCCCGGCGGCGAGCGCCGCCGCGTGGGCGGCCAGGATCCGCGCCCGGTCGGGGTGGTCGGGCGAGAGCCGGGACGGGTGCGGCTCGGTCAACGGCCGGTCCGCCAGGGGTCGTCGCTCTCCGCTCACCGGGCGAGTCTACGAACGCCGCCGCAGGTCAGCCGTGCCGGGCGAACGCCTCGCCCACCTCGGCCCGCCCCGCGCCACCGGCGAGCAGGAGCCGCAGCAGCACCTTCGCCTTGTACGGGTCGAGCAGCCCGCCCCAGATCAGGCCGCGTTGCCGCAGATCACGCTCGGAGCCGACCGCCCCGTACGTGTCCCGCAGCACCGAACCGGCCCCGGTCCGCGAGGTGAGCACCACCGGCATCCGTTCGGCGAGGGCGCCGAGCACCGGGGCGAACGCCGGCGGCACGTGCCCCACCCCGAAGCCGGCCACGACGAGCCCGTCCCGGTCGCCGGCGAGCCGGTCGAGCAGCGCCGGGTCGTCGTCGAGCGTGACGGTGTGCAGGGCCACCCGGGTGGCGGCCAGCCGGTCGGCGTCCACCGGCGGCAGCGGGGCGTGCCGGGGCGGCCGGGCGAGCAGGCGTACCTCGCCCTCGATCACGTGGCCGAGCGGTCCGGCGTTGGGCGAGGCGAAGGTGGCCGTACTGGTGCTGTGGGTCTTGCGGACGAACCGGGCGGCGTGGATCTCGTCGTTGAACGGGACCAGGACGCCGAGGTCGCGCGCGGCCGGCGCGGCCGCGACCCGGGCGGCGGCGAGCAGGTTCGCCGGGCCGTCCGGGCCGGCCAGGGTGGGGTTGCGCATCGCGCCGGTGACCACCAACGGCGCCGCGTGCGGCCAGACCAGGTCGGCCAGGTAGGCGGTCTCCTCCAGGGTGTCGGTGCCCTGGGTGACCACCACGCCGGTCGCCCCCTCGGCCACCGCCGCGCCCGCCGCGTCGACCAGGTCCAGGATCTGCCCGTACGCCAGGGCGGCGCTGGGCACCGCCTCGACGTCCCGGACGTCGAGCGGGATCCCGGCGAGCCCGGGTACGGCGGCGGTGAGGTCGGCGCCGGTGAGCCGGCTGACCACTCCCCCGGCGCCGGTCCCGGCCATGGCGATGGTGCCGCCGAGGGTGAACAGGGCGATGCGCACGCCGTTTCCTTCCGCCGGACCTTCAGTCGATCATGGACCCTACCGGGCGGCCGGCTGGTCCGGCCGGGTGGCCCTGCCGTCACGCACCGTGCAGGGAAAGCGGTGTCCGCGGGGCGCTCGCCAGCCAGCTCGGGCTGCGTGCGGCGCTGCTGGCCTGCGTCCTCGGCATGTGGAGTGCGGCGATCTTCGTGGTCTGTTCGCCGCTGCGCCGGATGCGCGATTTCCCGACGGCCTGACGGCAGGGAAAAATCTTCCCCGACCGCTGTCGAATCGGCTCCACCCCGTCCGTCGGTGAGGCAGAAGAGGGAAACGACAACCTGAGGAGATTCCGATGGCCCAGTACGCAGTCCTGATCTACTCGCCCGCGCCGGCCGACCCGATGGAGATCACGCCCGACTATCTGGCGCTGCTCGACCGCTACCCGGCCCAGGTCGAGGAGCTGGGCGGCAGGATCCTGACGGGGTTCGCGCTCCAGCCCAGCACCACCGCCACGGCGATCCGGGGCGACCTGGTCACCGACGGCCCGTTCATCGAGGCGAAGGAGGTCGTGGCCGGGTTCTTCATCCTGGAGGCGCCCGACCTGGACGTCGCGCTGAAGATCGCCAAGCTGAACCCGGCCACCATCGACGGCGGCGTCGAGGTCCGGCCGCTCTTCACGCCCCCGGCCGAGTGAGCGACGCCGGTACGGCCGCGGCCGAACGCGCCGTGGCGGACGCGCACCGTCGCGAGTGGGCCTTCGTGCTCGCCGCGACGGCGCGCGTCGCCGGTGACCTCGACGTGGCCGAGGAGTGCGTGCAGGACGCGTACCTGGCCGCGCTGGCGGCGTGGGCGCGCGACGGCGTACCCGACAAGCCGGGCGCGTGGCTGACCGCCACCGCCAAGCGCAAGGCCCTCGACGTGCTGCGCCGGGACAAGGTGTTCCGGTCGAAGATGCCGCTGCTGGTGGAGCCGGTGGAGGCCGAGGAGCCGGCGGAGCCCGGCGAGGAGAGCGTCCCCGACGACCGGCTGCGCCTGGTGTTCACCTGCTGCCACCCGGCGCTGGCCCGGGAGGCCCAGGTGGCGCTGACCCTGCGCCTGGTCTGCGGGGTGAGCACCGGGGACATCGCCCGGGCGTTCCTGGTCTCGGAGACCACGATGGCCGCCCGGGTCACCCGGGCCAAGAAGAAGATCGCAGCGGCGCGGATCCCGTACCGGGTGCCGGAGGCTGCCGAGCTGCCCGAGCGGCTGGACTCGGTGCTGACCGTGATCCACCTGCTCTTCACCACCGGGCACACGGCGCCGACCGGCACCGATCTGGTCCGCGCCGACCTGGTGGACCGGGCGGTGCACCTGACCCGGATGCTGCTGGCGCTGATGCCCGACGAGCCGGAGGTACGCGGGCTGCTCGCGCTGTTGCTGCTCACCGACGCCCGCCGCGCCACCCGCGCCGACGCCTCCGGGCGGCTGCTGGTGCTGCAGGAGCAGGACCGGTCACGCTGGGACCGGCCCGCGATCGAGGAGGGGAACCACCTGGTCCTCGGCGCGTTCCGGACCGGCCGGGTCGGCCGTTACGCCCTCCAGGCCGCCATCGCGTCGCTGCACGCCGTCGCGCCCGACTACGCCGCGACCGACTGGCCGCAGATCGTCCGCCTCTACGACGAGCTGCTGAAACGCTGGCCGTCCCCGGTGGTCGCGCTGAACCGGGCCGTGGCGGTGTCCATGGTCGACGGCCCGGCCGCCGCCCTGGCCGAGGTCGACGCCCTGGCGGCGGACCCCCACTTGGCCGGCTACCACTACCTCCCCGCCATCCGCGCCGACCTGCTGCGCCGGCTGGACCGCCACGAGGAGGCCGCCGACGCCTACCGCGCCGCGCTGGCCTTGGTCGACAACGACGCCGAACGCGCCTTCCTCACCACCCGCCTCACGGACGTCAGCGGTTGATCATGAAGTTGTTGCCCGCCGTACCGGCGTGTCGGGACAACAACTTCATGATCGACGAGCGGTTTCCTGTTCGGGACGCCAGTCGAGGGTGTCCACGAGCGCGGCGGCGATGGTCGACCGGTTGCCTGCGCCGACGCCGGCGAGGGCGTCGCGTAGGACCGCGTCGGCGTCGTCGGGCAGCGGCTGCGGACCCAGCATCGGCAGCATCAGGAGGAGGCGCTGGGCCCGGGTCAGCCGGTCGTCCGGCAATGCCGCCACCGCCAGCAGTTCCGCCCAGCTCAGGCCGGACGGGAAGCCGTGGCCCTCGACCGAGGCGACCCGCTCCGCCGGTTGACCCGGCCGCTGCTCAACGAAGTCGAGGCCCTCGTCCTCCTCGAAGTTGCGGAACACCACCCACAGCCGGACGTCCCCGTCGAGGCGCACCGCGACGGCCGGCCAGCGCTCCGGGTCGCTGAGCAGCGCGCACAGGGCGTCGTACTCCTCGGTGGGGACCGGGAAGGCACCCTCCGACTCCCGCTCCACGCCCAACGGACCGGACAGGTAGTACCACCAGAAGCCCGGGTGTCCCACCAGGCTGCCCGCGTCGTGGACGGGTGCGTCGTACTCGATCTCGAAGTCGGGCGGGCCCACGGTCGTGTAGCCGGGAATGGTGAACGCGGGTCCGATCATCAGCGACATGGTCATGCATTGAACCCGAACCAGGTGATCCCCTCGCCATGCCCTCGGGTCCAGGCCACCGGCGTGCCGTCGAGCGCGAGCACGTTGTGGAACGCCCCGCCCGGCGGCGCGGGCAGCGCGGCGTGGCGCAGCACGTCCGGGTCCTCGTTCGCGACCCAGTGCCCGGGCAGCGTGCGGACCAGCTCGACGAACGCGTCCCGTCGGGGCGCCGGCACCTGGTACAGCACCGAGGTGTGGAACACCACCAGGGTCGCGCCGGGCGGTGCCTGCGCGGCCAGCGCGGGCAGGTCGTCCACCAGGTCGCCGCGGACGAGCAGCGGAGGGTCGGCGGCGGCGACGCGTACGGCCGCTCGCAGCCGTTCGCGGCGGTGTACGTGTTCCGGCCAGATGAGGGCGTCCAGCCAGGCGACGTCGGCCGGGTCGGTGACGTCGAGCGGGTTGAGGTCCAGCCCGGCCCGCCACACCACCTCGGGCCGGCGATCGGGCGGCGCGGTGCCGGTGAGCGCGCAGTCGAGGACCGGGGTGCCGTCGCCGAGCAGGCGATCGCCGTAGCGGTAGGCGTACCGGTCGGGGTAGAGGCAGAGGCCGGCGGACGCGCCCACCTCCAGCAACGCGAGCGGCTGGGGCAGCGACGCCAGCACCGGCAGCAGTACGGCACACCGGCCGGCCTCGTTCGTCTGGGTCGCCCGGATGCGGATCTCCGCCTCGATCGCCGCCCAGTTCGCCACCGTGTAGTCATGGAAGGCGGTCGGGGCCTCGACCGGACCCCCGAGGAGCCGGACCACGGCGAAGAGCAGGTTCGGCTGCCGCCTGGCCGGCGGGAGCCCGTCGATCAGGGCGAGCAGCTCGCCGTCGCAGGACACCGCAAGCGACAAACGCTCGTACGCGGGCGACACGCCACGCGCCTCCCGGACGGCGAAGGTGGCGTAGCGCTCGGCAGTGGTCATCGTCCACCCGTCCTGGCTCCTGTGCCGAGCCGTCGCGCGTGGGCGACGGTCCGGCGGGCGTCACCCCACGCGATCAGGGCGGTCCGAATCCGGGGTGAGCGGACGGGTTCCCCGCGACGCCGGGCGCTCACCTGGTCGATCAGCCAGTCCGGGGCGTGGGCTGCCCGGATGGCGTCGGTCTTGGTGAGCAGTGCGCCGTTGCGAAGCGCGTATCGGCCCCGGGCCATCGAGGTGAGCCCGAGGTCCGCGAGGGCGGGGTCCAGCCACAGCCACGGGCGTCGCGCGGCCCAGGCCCAGTAGCCGGTGAGTTCGGCGCGGGCGGCCACGCGCACGTCGTCGTCGCTCATCGGCGGGAGGACGTCGCGGGGTTGGCGACCGAAGAGCGCGTACCCGTGCCGCACCAGCTCGGCCCGGGTGACGCCGGAGAGGATGCGCTGGACGAGCTGCCCGTGGGTCCAGGTCGGATGCGGCACCCGGAGGTCGGCGATGGTCGCGGTGTCCACGTAGACGCAACCGAGGTTGGCACCGGAGCCGACCCCGTCGTCGAGGCGACGGTGCAGGCCGGCGAGGGTGGCCTGCCGGGCGGCGTCGACCGGGCCGTCGGTCAGTGCGACCAGGTCGAGGTCGCTGACGCCCGGAATGTGGTCGTCGGTGGCCAACGACCCCGCGACCAGCAGATTGGTGACCCAGCCGAGCGCGCCGACGTCCCTGGCGAACTCGTCGACGACCGGCAGCGACATGACGCCAGTCTATGAACTCTGCCGCGGCTTCCGCCGACGGGAGATCTCCTCCAGGTGCTGGCGCTGGTGCTGCCGGACCATCTCGTCCCAGACTTCCTGGTCGTAGTCCGGGTCCGGCGGGATCCACTTGTGCGAGCCGTCGCTGTAATGGAACCGCTCGTCACCGCGCCGGATGATGCTCACCTGATCCACCCCAGGAACCGCCGGTGCAGCAGCCCTGCCGGCACCCAGGTCAGGTCCTCGGCCGCCCACACCAGGTAGGAACCCATGTAGAGGGCCAGCGAGACCGGCGCGCCCTCGAACGCCGCCCGCAGCTCCGCGCGCCGGGTCGCGCACGGCCACGGGCCACCGCAGCCACCACAGCTCCACAGTGGCAGGACCGGACCGTGCGTCGTCACGCCAGGCCGTCCAGGAAGCGCCGGGTGGTGGCGCGGGCATGCCACCGGGAGGCCCATTCCGCCTGATAACAGGGGTACGGAGCCAGCCGCGCCCACCACCACCGGCAGCCGGCGCAGAGGCCGTCGACGCCGGGCAGGTGCACGGACAGGATCTGCTGGGCCTGAAGCTCGGTCACGCCTGCTCCTCCCCCGGCCAGTGGCCGCGTCGGATCGGGATGCGGTGCCGGGCGCGGCAGGGCAGTTCCGCACCGCACCGGCAGGTCCGCCGCCACAGCCGCCATGACCACACCGGACGGTGCCGGCGAGCCAGCGTCAGCGCGACCGCAAGCAGGTAGTCGTCGTACGACACACGCTGCCGCATGCGGCCTCCCGGTTTTTAGATTCCTATTTTGGAAGCCCAATCAGGCTAGAAGTTGGACTCCTGTTTTGGAACCTCGCTGCGGCGTGTCGCGGCAATCGAGCGCGACCGGGCGATAATCAGCCGATGGTCAACCCGACGATCCAGCGTCGGCGACTCGGGCTCGCTCTCAAGCGTGCCCGCGAGAGCGCTGGCAAGACCCAGGACGAGGCCGCCGCCGTCATCGATGCCGCAGCAAGCAAGATCAGTCGTCTTGAGCTGGGACAGTCGGGAATCAAGCTGACCGACCTAAACCTGCTACTCGACCTGTACGGCGTTAGGGGCGAGGAGGCGGAACCCCTGCGCGAACTCGCCCGCGCCGGACGGCAACGCGGCCGGTGGAGCACGTACCGCAACGCGGTGCCCGACTGGTTCCGCCAGTACCTCGACCTGGAAGGCGATGCGTCCGAGATCCGCTGGTACCAGCCGGAGGTCATCCCCGGCATCCTCCAGATCGAGCCCTACATTCGCGCAATGAACGCCACCGCCCATCCCCGGCCCACTGCCGAGGACGTGGACCGACAGGTCACCGTCCGCCTGGAACGGCAAGCGATTCTGAGGCAGGACGGCGGACCGGACCTGAGCTTCATCCTCAGCGAATCGGCGCTGCGACGAAACATCGGAGACGCAGCGACGATGCGTAGCCAGCTGATGCACCTTGCCGAGGTCAGCAAGCAGCCGAACGTCACCCTCCAGGTCTTCCCGTTCGACGCCCAGACCTACGAGACGGCGTCCTTCAACTTCATCATCCTGCGGTTCGGCGATGACGCAGCGTCTGACGTCATCTACGTCGAGGCGTTCACCGACGCCGATTACCTTGACCGACCGGACGCGGTGCGGGCCTACACTCGGCTGTGGGACCGACTTCGGGCAGCCGCTCTCGGGCCGGTAGAGTCGCGCAAGCTCATCCTGCGGATGGCGGACGACATGAAGCGGTGACAGACCTGGGGGTGGTCATGGAGACCTCGGATCGCCTGGTCTGGCGCAAGTCCAGCCGCAGTGACAACAACGGCGGCGCGTGCGTCGAGGTAGCCGTCGTTGGCGCGGACATCTTGATTCGCGACAGCAAGAATCCGACTGGAGGAGTGCTTCGCTTCACCGCGGCTGCTTGGAACGTCTTTGTCCAAGAGATGCGCGCGCACCCCGGCCAGGGATAGTGCGATTTTCGGACCGAACGTGATGGCCCGCTTGTAAGTAGCACCCGCAGCGGAAACGACGGCGCCTGCGTCTAGGCCAGGCAAGTCGACCAGCAAGCTGAGGTTCGAGACAGTGCGGTGCGATTCTTCTCGTCAGTATTCAGTAGACGCCTGGACCGCCTTCCTCAATAGCTCGACGTTCGGCTGTTGATCAACTCACCGCAAGCCAGCCAGCTACGGGCGCCGTCGCCGCACGCACCGTTGCCGGCATCTGGCGGACGCTCCAGGAGACAGGCCAGCGTCATCTGCGAGCGGCATTCTTCAGGGTAGCGGGAACTGTGCCCACCGCCTTTGCCAAACTGCCTGGAAATCCGCGTCGCCACACACACAACCCGGTGTGCGTTGACGCGGTCTCTCCAAGGTCTGGGGCAGTGGGCGGAGCAGGTTGACGCGCCCTTCGACGAAGGGCGGGCGACGCTCCCGCAACGGCGGGTATGAGGCAACCAGAAGTTGAATGGCCAGCATCACTCCGGCGAGAGCGGACTGATGGGCCAGCGGTACCAGTGCCTCGTGGGCGTCTTCGGGCGGGCCGACGGTGATCAGTCCGCCGGCACATACACCGTCCCGGTACACCTCGGCGAGAGGGCGGCTAGCCCAAGACTCCAGCTCGTCAGGACTCAGCTTGCCTGCGGTGACGAGATCTGCGGCGAGGGGAATGTGGAACCAGCGCTGGAGGTCGGGCGGCGGCTCCAGACCGGGTGCCTGCGGCAATTGAACTACGCCGTTCGGCGGCATGGGGAGCGGCTGGCCGATGGGCGTACGGTGCGTTAGGTACAACAGCATTCGCAGCGGGTGCTGACCGAGCGCCTGGGCAATGAGCTCGTACTCACTGGGCCGAGGGCGGTCGGGCCAGTACAGGCAGGCGAGGCACGGCTCATTGCCGAACGTCTCGTGCCGGGACCAGCCAAGGTCCTCCGGCTGGGTCCACGCGTTATAGACGCGGCCGTGCAGCCCAGCGGCGACCCCAAGACGATCAACGGCGGAGTCGAGGGCGACGACCACGGTAGGCATCTGCGGTCCGGATCGGGGATCGGTGCCCCAGCGGGCATCGATCCCCTGCACGGTTAGTGCTGTTCCAGCGAAGTAGTCCGCTGCAATCGCGGTCTTGGCACGGTCAACGCTATCGTCGTCTGTGAGCACGTAGCGTTGCAGGTTCGAGAGGCTCACGTGCTGGTGGTCGACTACGGCGAGCGTTCCAACGGGAGCTTTCGCTCGTAGAGCCAGCAGGAATGCTTGACCGACGGCGCCAGCGCCGACAAGGGAAGTGCCGGTCAGGTCCGTGCCGGTTGGTAGATCAGGCAGGCCCGCCTCGTAGTCTCGCCAGGTAATGAGGTTGGTTTCGCTGGGTGCAGCCTGTGTACGCCCCCCCTCGCGCAGGTGTGCTCTGAAAACGTAGCGAAAGACCTCGGCTACGCCGAGACAGGCGCCTGCGAGTGCTGCCAAGACAAAGGGTTCCTGCTCGCCGGTGGGGGAACGATCGACCGCAACATTCCAGCCAGCCGTAGATACACGGATAATGGCTGGATCCTCGATGGCTTCGGGGGGCGACGTTTCCGGTTGCAGGACCAGAACGACGTCTGTGTCAGAGCCATGCTCGTCGGTTATCTTGACGTCGGCACGGGGATTGATCGAGCGCACGCGATCTTGCAGGGAGGTTGTGAGCTGCGGCGGTCCCGCCAAGCTGAGTCGTGGGTACAGCCGCGCCAGTAGGTTGCAAGCCAACTCGGCCTGCTGGCGGAGGGCATTACTGTCGGCGGCGTCTGCATGGACTACCACGCCGATACGTACTGCCTTTACCACCGCCCCAATCTCATTAAGATCGAGTTCGGCAAGTGGACCAATCGCATCCGCAACGCGCTTGAAGAACCGCGGCAGCGAGACGTGGTCACCGGCTGCCGCATGTGACGAGGTTTCTATCATCTGACGATCTCCACGTGTTCCGTCGGGCCGAGTGCCCGCCACCGCCCCACACCAGCTAGGCGGTACCACGCCCAGCCCGCCATGCCCGACCGACCGTCGCAGGCGAAGTCAGGAACGACGACAGACAACGCACCCAGCAGAGTCACCAGAGGGAAATGGTCGTCTGTGTGTGAGTGGTAAGCGTCGGTGGGGTGCGTATGGACCTGGCCTGCGAGGAGTTCCCCCCGCGAATACATCTTCCGGTTGACGGCGAACAGTGACGGTCCGTCGACGGTCACTAGAAGTCCGTTGGCGGTTCGATAAGCCGTCTGCTCGGGGACTAACAGGCTGCGATACTCCAGCGTTGTTTCGCGAACAACTCCACCCCAAACAACGAAGGCTTCCTGTCCGTCGCGCCCCGCAGAGGCCAGGACATCCAGCGTCTCATCGAGCAGCTGACTGGGGATGACGAAGTGTGTCAGTCCTGTCAGGGGCGAGGCACTCATTTGGCCCTACCCGGAACCGGTGGGCCGACCGCTCTGGGTGGCGACTCCGGCACAAGCTGGGCGGCCAGACGCAGACCATGTTCGGCTAGGCCAGGCTGACCCTCGCCGGATGCTGCGTTATCCATCTGCGCCGCGAGGGCCTGCAGTTGCTCTGGTTTGCCCTGCATCAACCGCACCTGTAGTTCACTGACCGGTGGCGTCCAGCGGGTGTGGACATCTATCCCGATCAACGTCCTGGCCATGGTTCGCCAGATCCGGTCACAGATGACGGCCAGGCGCCCTTCGCCACGGCCGCGGTGCAGCAGCCAGTCGTCACCCCCGTGCTGAGGGTGGTTGTGATATTCCCGTACGCCCGGTACGCACAGAAACGGCAGGCCAGTGTCCGGATGCTGGTCGATCAGCACATTGCGGTCCTGACCGTCAGAGGTCAGCACTGCCGCGATCCCCGGATGCTGTGGTTGGAGTGTCAGAGGATCTAGAAAGCGAACGCTTGGGGCCATGAGATCGTAATTGTCGAAGCGGACTTCGACGCAGGGCGCCACAACAGTGATCCGCGCCGTCGGATCGACCGGAACTGCCGCGAGGAACAGCAGCTCGATACAGAGATCGCTGACTTGGCGCAGCCGCCATCCGCGCCGTAGATAGAGCTCCTCGCAGGTCTTCCAGTCGTCGAGCTCTCGTTCGAGTTTACGGCGACTGACCTCCGGTGGCACGAGCAGCGGCCCGGCGGCCTGCGCTGCAACAGCGGTGACCATTCGGTCAGCCGCCGGCACCGGCGCGGGGCGACAGGAACAGGATCTGCCCATCGGAAAGACCCGACTCCTCTGCCCGCACGTCCAGAGCCAGCAGAATCCCAGCCTCGGTTCGCAGTTCCCAGTCCTCCGGGGGCTGCCCAGCGTTGCCCGAGAGGCGCAACGCCTCCCGGACCGCATGCCCCAGCGACTCGCGGTTGTTGATCCGCACCTGCTGCTCCACTCCGGAGACGACGATGCGCAGATCGAGATGATTGTCGGACTTGGCCACGATGTGCTCCTGGTAGGGGTGGGGCCGCTTCTCGGCTCCTCACCTACCTATAGGCACTTGGCCGTGCGGATTCCCCCGAGCCCTTCCAACAGGGCTAGAGCCTGTTGGCGACGGCCCCCGGTGCTCAGGCGCAGGCGATGGTGGTACTGGTCACGGCGTCGAACAGCCAGGGCCGATGCGCGGACTGGGCAGCGGGTCCGACAGCAACAGCAGGGCCTGGTTCAGCCGGCGCGAAGGCAATCAGGTGCGGCAACAGCTCGTCCTGGGGATCGAATTGGAGGTGCGGGCACGCGAGAAGATCCTCGAAGCTCACGTCGTCTGCACGGTGCTTCCGCTCGGCTGCCATCGGTGCCCCCTCGCTCGATCAAGACCTGCGTTTCATCTGTCAGCTGGAGTACCCGCCACCCTAATCGTAGGGCGAACTATGCCGAGAACTGGCATCGTCGTCAAGCCCGACAGACGGGGCGATTATGCCTCATCCTTTACTTCTATACTCTTTGTCCGCTTTGCGCACCTTCTTCAGCGCACTTTGCAGGAGTTTGTCGATGGTCTTCGTTGCCGCCACGTCGCCTAGAAGCATTTGGGCGAGCTCGGCGTACGAGTAGCCGTACTGCTTCTGCAGCAGCAGCACCTTGCGCTCAAGCGGCTCGAGGTTGCGCAAAGCACGGTCAAGTGCCTCTTGCTGTTCATACCGCATCGCAGGACCTGGCTCGAAGTTTACGGCATCGCACGCGGCGATCAGGTCTTCCGTCTCGACGGGAAGCTCCTGGTACCGCCGACGGGAGCCTGTTCGCTGGCGGACCACGTCGACGTAGGACAGGGCTGCAGCTTGAAATGCCCAAGCCGCGCCGCTTCCTCGGGTCGGATCAAAGCGGGAGGCAGTGCGACGGGACCTCTCAAGGGCATGCACAGCGACGTCGTGAGCCAACTCTTCTAGGTCGTGGGCATCTGCAAACGGCAGGGAGATTTGGCCTGTCGGGACGAGCCGTGCCGCGTTGGCGGCAAGGAGACCCCCTCGCTGCACCACGTGGGCGACCAGGTGCTCGAAGAGGAGTTCGTCGTACTCTTTTGCCGCATCTGGGTCACCCGCCGCGACGGCCAGTAGCAGCCGAGTCGCCTCCTCGGCCAAGAACTTGCTGCCCATCAGCCTCACCCGTCCTTACCGGTGGGTGTTCCGCCCGACCAACCGCCGCAGGCTGAGGCGGTTAACTTGCGCGGTTCGTATCGCGTCGGGATGTCGTCTCGACGCGAGACGACATCCCGACCCTCCGAACCACCGCTCTGAAGTCGCCCCAGGTTTCCGAGATCGCCTCTGAGGAGGCGATCTCGGGCTTAGGGACCTGCAGAGAACCTTCTCGGGCTCAGCTGCAGCCGCTGGTGGAGCCGCAGCCCTCGCAGACGTAGCAGCTACCGGCCGGCCGCATCTTCGTACCGCAGGTGAAGCAGAGCGGCGCGTCCGCGGCCTTGCCGATCACGGCCTCCAGCAGCTCGGTGCTGGAGCCGACCGACGGCGCCGGCTTGACGGCGGCGACGTCGGCGACCTCCTGCTTCGGCTGGGCGACCGCCTTCGGCTCGGGCGCCTCGACCGGGGCGGAGGCGGCCATCGCGGTGAGGTCCGCACCGCTCGCCTCCGCCTCCGCCTCGGCCTGAAGCTGGGCGGCCCGCTCCTTGGCGGTGAAGATGCCCAGCTCCGCGCGGCGCTCGTACGGCAGGAAGTCCAGGGCCAGGCGACGGAAGATGTAGTCCATCACCGAGGCCGCCATCCGCACGTCCGGGTCGTCGGTCATGCCGGCCGGCTCGAAGCGCATGTTGGTGAACTTGCTGACGTACGTCTCCAGCGGGACGCCGTACTGGAGACCGATGGAGATGGCCACCGAGAAGGCGTCCATCACGCCGGCCAGGGTCGAGCCCTGCTTCGACATCTTGAGGAAGACCTCGCCCAGGCCGTCGTCCGGGTACGACGAGGCGGTGAGGTAGCCCTCGGCGCCGCCGACCGAGAAGGAGATGGTCTCCGAAGGGCGCTTCTTCGGCAGGCGCTTGCGCACCGGCCGGTACTCGACGACCTTCTCCACGACCTTCTCGACCTCGGCGGCCGGGGTCTCGGCGGCGGCCTTGTTCGACTTGGCCACCGAGAGCGGCTGGCCGACCTTGCAGTTGTCCCGGTAGATCGCCAGCGCCTTGAGGCCGAGCTTCCAGCCCTCGAAGTAGATCTTCTCGACGTCCTCGACGGTCGCCTGCTCGGGCATGTTGACCGTCTTGGAGATCGCGCCGGAGACGAACGGCTGGATCGCCGCCATCATCCGCACGTGGCCCATCGGGGCGATGGACCGCTCACCCATCGCGCAGTCGAAGACCGGGTAGTGCTCCGGCTTGAGGCCCGGGGCGTCCACCACGTGGCCGTGGTCGGCGATGTGCTCGACGATCGCCTCGACCTGCTCCTCGGGGTAGCCGAGGCTGCGCAGGGCACGCGGCACGGTCTGGTTGACGATCTGCATCGAGCCGCCGCCGACCAGCTTCTTGAACTTGACCAGCGCCAGGTCCGGCTCCACGCCGGTCGTGTCGCAGTCCATCATGAAGCCGATGGTGCCGGTCGGCGCGAGGACGCTGGCCTGCGAGTTCCGCCAGCCGTTCTTGTCGCCGATCTTGTTGCCGAGCGTCCACTGCTTGGTGGCCTCGCGCTGGATGGCGGTGGCCACGGTGCCGGTCGGCTTGATGGCGTCGTTCGCGGCGGCGTGCTTGCGCATGACCCGCTTGTGCGGCTCCGCGTTGCGGGCGTAGCCGTCGTACGGACCGACGACGCCGGCCAGCTCGGCGGAGCGGCGGTAGGCGGTGCCCGTCATCAGCGAGGTGATCGCCGCGGCGACCTCCCGGCCCTGCTCCGAGTCGTACGGCAGGCCGGAGGCCATCAGCAGCGCGCCCAGGTTGGCGTACCCGATGCCGAGCTGCCGGTAGGCACGGCTGGTCTCGCCGATCTTCTCGGTCGGGAAGTCGGCGAAGCAGATCGAGATGTCCATCGCGGTGATGACGAACTCGACCGACTTGACGAACTTCTCCACCTCGAAGCTGCCGTCGGCGCGCATGAACTTCATCAGGTTCAGCGACGCCAGGTTGCACGAGGAGTTGTCCAGGTGCAGGTACTCCGAGCACGGGTTCGACGCGGTGATCCGCCCGGTCTCCGGGCAGGTGTGCCAGTCGTTGATGGTGTCGTCGTACTGCAGGCCGGGGTCGGCGCACTCCCAGGCGGCCTGGGCGATGCTGCGGAACAGCTTCTTGGCGTCGATCGTCTCGATGGTCTGCCCGTCGAGCCGGCCGCGCAGGTCGAAGCCGCCGCCGTTCTCCACCGCGGTCATGAACTCGTCGGAGACCCGGACCGAGTTGTTGGCGTTCTGGTACTGCACGCTGACGATGTCGGCGCCGCCCAGGTCCATGTCGAAGCCGGCGTCCCGCAGCGCGCGGATCTTGTCCTCCTCGCGCGCCTTGGTGACCACGAACTCCTGGATGTCCGGGTGGTCGACGTCAAGGATGACCATCTTGGCCGCGCGCCGGGTGGCGCCGCCGGACTTGATGGTGCCGGCGGAGGCGTCCGCGCCGCGCATGAAGCTGACCGGACCGGAGGCGTTGCCGCCGGAGGAGAGCAGCTCCCGGGAGGAGCGGATCCGGGACAGGTTCACGCCGGAGCCGGAGCCGCCCTTGAAGATCAGCCCCTCCTCCTTGTACCAGTCGAGGATCGAATCCATGGAGTCGTCGACGCTGAGGATGAAGCAGGCGCTGACCTGCTGCGGCGACGGCGTGCCCACGTTGAACCAGACCGGCGAGTTGAAGCTGAACACCTGGTGCAGCAGCATCCAGGTCAGCTCGTGCGCGAACACCTCGGCGTCGGCCGGGGTCGCGAAGTAGCCGTACTCCTCACCGGCGGTGCGGTAGGTGCCGACCACCCGGTCGATGAGCTGCTTGAGTGACCACTCCCGCTCCGGGGTCCCCACCGCGCCCCGGAAGTACTTGGTGGTCACGATGTTGGCCGCGTTGACGGACCACGACTCGGGGAACTCCACCCCGCGCTGCTCGAAGTTGATCGAGCCGTCCCGCCAGTTCGTCATCACGACGTCGCGGCGCTCCCAGGTGACCTCGTCGTAGGGATGCACCCCCTCGGTCGTCCAGACGCGCTCGATCTTCAGCCCCGCCCCGGCCTTGTTCCGTGACTTGCTGGTCGTCACGCCCTCGCCCCCCTCGTCGGCGCGGTCACCCACCGCGCCTCGTCATCTGTCAGAAATCCGAAAACTCAACTGGTCGCGTCGGCGGTCTCGGCCGCCCCGGCGCCCTCCCGGGCCCGCGCCGCCGCCCGCAGCGTCTCGATCTCGCGCTCGAAGTCGGCGAGCGAGTCGAACGACCGGTAGACGCTGGCGAACCGCAGGTAGGCCACCTCGTCCAGGTCGCGCAGCGGCCCGAGGATGGCCAGCCCGACCTCGTGGCTGGGGATCTCGGCGGCCCCCTTGGCCCGCACGGTCTCCTCCACCTTCTGCGCCAGCAGCGCGATGGAGTCGTCGTCGACCGGCCGACCCTGGCACGCCTTGCGCACCCCGCCGATGATCTTCGTACGGCTGAACGGCTCGGTCACCCCGCTGCGCTTGACCACCGCGAGCACCGCCTCCTCGACGGTGGTGAACCGCTTGCCGCACTCCGGGCAGGACCGCCGCCGCCGGATGAGCTGGCCGTCGTCGGCCTCCCGCGAGTCGACCACCCGGGAGTCGGCGTGCCGGCAGTACGGACACCGCATCGCCTGACCTCCTTCATCGATCGCGGGCACACCAACCGGCTCCCGGGCACGTTCCACCGCGGCGGAGCCATCGTCCGATGGCCGACGCCGGCTTGACGGTACGGGAGTGCGTTCGGTAGTTGAACCCAACCTGTAGGCGACTTACGCCCGTGTGACTACTACATCTAGGGGTTGACCGTATGCCGTCGCACTAGCGAGGTCAAGTTGGCCGGCGTGTCCGGCGCGTCATCAGAATCACTCACCCGTCCCACCTCTTCGCACGCGTCACCGAGGGGCCCAACGCCCGGCCGCCCCGGGGGTCACGGGACGCGCGGATAGAACATTCGTTCGACAGCGACGTACCATTTATCAGAACAGGCGTTCGGAAATCCAGGATTTCTGTGCGACACGCCGACAACAGGTCGTACAGATGTTTGAAAATGGCCGATCTCACCTATACGGTCAAGAACGACCGGACGCGGCGTGTCGCGTCGGGCCGGTCGGCAGCACCACCTGAGCACGCACCACGAGCCGACGAGGCACCCAGCGCCGACCAGGGAGGACGGACGTGACCGAGGACCGGGCCAGCCGGCAGAAGAACCCGCAGCCGATCGACGGGGCGGGTCCGCCGGCGACCCGTCGACCCCGCACCGCGCGCAGCCGGGCGGCCCAGCCCGCCGTGCGCCCGGTAACCCCGGTGGTCAGCAGCTTCCCCGACCCCACCACGGTCGACCTCACCGCCCGGCAGCGCCGGATCCTGGAGTTCATCCGCACCTGGGTGGAGCGGCACGGCTACCCGCCGAGCGTGCGCGAGATCGGCGAGGCGGTCGGCCTGGTCTCCCCGTCCAGCGTCGCCTACCAGCTCAAGGAGCTGGAGAAGAAGGGCTTCCTGCGCCGCGACCCGAACCGGCCCCGCGCCGTGGACGTGCGCGCCCCGGGCGACGTCGACGACGAGGTGGCCCGCGCCCAGCGGCCCGCCCCGGCGTACGTGCCGATGCTCGGCCGGATTGCCGCCGGTGGCCCGATCCTCGCCGAGCAGGCGGTGGAGGACATCTTCCCCCTCCCCCGCGAGCTGGTCGGCGAGGGCGAGGTCTTCATGCTCCAGGTCAAGGGCGACTCGATGCTCGACGCCGCGATCTGCGACGGCGACTGGGTGGTGGTCCGGCAGCAGCCCAACGCCGAGGTGGGCGACATCGTGGCCGCCATGCTCGACGGCGAGGCGACCGTGAAGACCTACCGCCGCCGCGACGGGCACGTCTGGCTGATGCCGCAGAACCCGGCCTTCGACCCGATCCCGGGCGACGACGCCACCATCATGGGTCGCGTGGTCGCCGTGCTGCGCCGGATCTGACGCGCGTACGGGTGACCGCCTCCGGGCGGTCACCCGTAGGTCAGCTCAGTAGCGGTCGCCCCGGTACTCCC
The DNA here is from genome assembly GCF_043197935.1 of Micromonospora sp. NPDC048930. Lineage (NCBI taxonomy): Bacteria > Bacillati > Actinomycetota > Actinomycetes > Micromonosporales > Micromonosporaceae > Micromonospora > Micromonospora sp. NPDC048930. The sequence continues at coordinate 316,944 of NZ_JBICUB010000004.1, read as the reverse complement.
GGCCGCCCGACACCGGCCCGTACTGGCCCCGGTCGTCGTAGCCGGCCCGGTCGTCGTAGCCCCGCCGGCCGTGCGGGTCGCCGTGGCCCCGCTCCCGCCGGGGCGGCTCGCCCCGACCGCCGCCGTAGCCGCCACCACCCTGCTGGTGGCCGCCGCCGTAGCCGCCCCCGCCCTGGGGGCCACCGCCGTAGACGCCGCCGCCCTGCGGCCGGCCACCGCCGCCGCGCGGGCCGCCGCCGTAGACGCCGCCACCGCCCCCGCCGCCGTCCTGGGGACGGCCACCGCCGTACACGCCGCCGGCCGGGGGCCGGGCGGGGGTGCCGTTGGCCGGCCCGCCGCCGTAGACGCCACCGCTGCCGCCGTAGACGCCGCCCCGCGGCGGCCCCGCCTCGGCCCGGTTGCCGGGCGGCGGGAAGCCGTCGTTCGCCGGGAACTCGTCGGCCCGGTCGGCCGGCTCCGGCGGCGCCGGCTTGCTGCGGGCCCGCATGATCCCGAAGATGCCCGCGAAGACCATCAGGGCACCGATCACACCCACCGCCGCGATCAGGTACGTGATCTCGTCGAGGGAGAGGCTCTCGAACCAGGACTTCTCGGCGGCCGGCTTCGCCGCCGCCCCACCGACGTTGGGCAGCGCCTCGACGCCCTTGGTCGACGGGACGTAGCTGAGGATCTCCACCGGCTCGGTGTCGTCCAGCAGGCCGACGTCGGAGACCGTGACAAAGCTCTTGCCGTCCGGGGTGTACGAGATCGCCTCGCCGAACACGTCGGCGAGCGGGGTCACCCGCGGGGTGCCCTTCAGCGCCCCGACGAGGTCGCCGTTGGCGACGTCGTACTCGAAGGCGTCGGCGTAGGTGCGCAGGACCACCTTGGTGCCGTCGGGCGAGCGGGCCGCGCCGGTGATCGTAAGCCGGCCGGGAGCGCCCAGCTTGTTGTCGGTGTTCGTCTTGGGAACGGTGACCTCGCCGACCTTCTCCATCGGCACCGGCTCGGTGTCACCCGACTTGAGGGCGCCCGCGGGCTTGAAGATCTCCGCCTTGCCCGACGGGTCCTTGGTGATGATCAGCGGCAGCTTGTCGTCCCCGACGAGCAGCGCCTCGGCGTCGTGCGGCTTGTTCTCCGGGTACGACAGCCGGTGCAGCACCGGCCGCTTCTTGCCGTTCAGCGGCATAGTCCAGACGGCGATCCGCTCCCGGCGGGTCTTGCTGGTCGCGTTGTCCCCGATGTCGGCGATCCAGAGCGTCTGCTTGTCCGGCCCGAGCGCCAGGTCCTCGGTGTCGTACGGTCCTTGGCCTGAGTAGGAGACCGGCTCCTTCGCAATGCCGCACTTGGTGTCGAGGTAGAAGACCTTCTTGTGGCTGTCGTCGTCGCTGCCGTCGTCGATCACGACGTAACCGGTGCCGGTGGCGACCAGCCCGGACAGCTCGCGCAGCCGCTTGTCTTCGACGGTGCACTTCTTCTTGGGAGCCGCGGCCAGCACGGGGGCGGCGGCGGGAGCCGCCACCGCGAGGCCGGCAGGCGCCACGACCGCGCCGATCAGGCTGAGCGCGATCGTGACCGAGGAGACAGCGTGCCGCATGGCGCCAAGTGTCGCACGGCGCGGGTTTCGGGCGGGTGACGCCGGACGGCTCAGCCGCCGACGCCCACCCGCTCGTCCGTGGTGAGCCGGTCCCCCGCCCGGTACGGCACCAGCTCGGCGGCGAGCGCCTCGCCGACCCGTACGTGCAGCAGGGTGCCCTCGGGCAGGTGGGCGGTGCTCAGCACCTCACCCTGCCGGTGCACCCGGGCCACCAGGTCACCCCGGTCGTACGGGAGCACCGCGCGGACCTCGACCGCCGGGCGGGGCAGCCGCTGCTCGACCGCCTCGCGCAGCCCGTCGATCCCGCGCCCGCTGTGCGCGGAGACGAAGACCGCCTCGGGCCAGAGCCGCTTGAGCCGCAGCAGCGTCTCCTCGTCGGTGGCGTCGGTCTTGTTCACCACCAGCAGCTCGGGCAGCCGGTCGGCGCCCACCTCGGCGAGCACCTCGCGGACCGCCCGGACCTGCTCCTCCGGGTCCGGGTGGGTGCCGTCGACCACGTGCACCACCAGGTCGGCGTCGGCGACCTCCTCCAGCGTCGAGCGGAACGCCTCGACGATCTGGTGCGGCAGGTGCCGGACGAACCCGACCGTGTCGGAGAGGGTGTAGAGCCGCCCGTCGGACGTGGTGGCCCTGCGGGTGGTCGGGTCCAGGGTGGCGAACAGCGCGTTCTCCACCAGCACACCCGCCCCGGTCAGGCGGTTGAGCAGGCTGGACTTGCCGGCGTTGGTGTAGCCGGCGATGGCCACCGCGGGCACCGCGTTGCGGGAGCGCCGGGCGCGCTTGGTCTGGCGTACCGTCGTCATGCTCTTGATCTCGCGGCGCAGCCGCGCGATCCGGTGCCGGATCCGGCGCCGGTCGGTCTCGAGCTTGGTCTCACCGGGACCGCGCAGACCCACGCCACCCGCACCGCCAGCGCGAGCGCTACCACCGGACTGGCGGGAGAGGGTCTCACCCCAACCGCGCAGCCGCGGGAGCAGGTATTCGAGCTGGGCCAGCTCGACCTGCGCCTTACCTTCGCGGCTCTTGGCGTGCTGGGCGAAGATGTCGAGGATCAGGGCGGTCCGGTCGACCACCTTGACCTTGGTGCGCTGCTCCAGGTTGCGCAGCTGTGACGGGGAGAGCTCACCGTCGCAGATCACCGTGTCGGCCCCGGTGGAGAGCACCACGGCGCCGAGGTCGTCGACCTTGCCCCGACCGATGTACGTGGCCGGGTCGGGCCGGTTACGCCGCTGGATCAGCCCCTCGAGCACCTGCGAGCCGGCCGTCTCGGCCAGCGCCGCCAGCTCGGTGAGGCTGTTCTCCGCGTCCTCCTGGGTCCCCTCGGTCCAGACGCCCACCAGGACGACCCGCTCCAGCCGGAGCTGGCGGTATTCGACCTCGGTGATGTCGGTCAGCTCGGTGGAGAGGCCGGGGACCCGCCGCAACGCCTGCCGCTCCGACAGCTCGTACTCGCCGGTGGTGGCGTCGAGCTCGTCGTCCTCGTAGGGGAGGTAGGTCTCCTGCTCGCGCAAACCGCGTCTCCTGTCCGTTATGTCTATCGTCGGGGTATTTCCCGTTCGTATGAGCATCCTGACATGTGCCAACGCCCGACGCACCTGCTATATGCCCGTGGCGCTACTAACTGGTAGCGGGGCCGGATGCCGGCCGAGCTGGGCGGGCGAGTAGAAATGCCAGGCGAGCCGCTCAGTGCCGACGGAGGAGTTCTACGTGGCCAACACCCGACTGCCGAGTGCCGGATTCTCGATCACCATCCGGATCGCGGTACCCGCGGACGCCTCCTCGATCGGCCGGCTGACCACCGCGGCGGGCGAGGCGGGCGCCATCGTCACCGCGCTCGACGTGGTCGACTCCGACCCGGCCCACGTGATCGTCGACCTCACCTGCGACACCGCCGACGCCAACCACGCCGACCAGGTGGTCGACGCGCTGACCGCGCTCGACGGGGTGGACGTCCGCAAGGTCTCCGACCGGACCTTCCTGCTGCACCTCGGCGGCAAGATCGAGGTCCACTCGAAGGTCGCGCTGCGCACCCGGGACGAGCTGTCCCGGGCGTACACCCCCGGGGTGGCCCGGGTCTGCCAGGCGATCGCGGAGAACCCGGCCGACGCGCGCCGGCTCACCATCAAGCGGAACACGGTCGCCGTGGTCAGTGACGGCTCGGCCGTGCTCGGCCTGGGCAACCTCGGGCCGGCCGCCTCGCTGCCGGTGATGGAGGGCAAGGCGGCGTTGTTCAAGCGCTTCGGCGGGGTGGACGCCTGGCCGGTGGTGCTGGACACCCAGGACACCGACGAGATCGTCTCGATCGTGAAGGCGATCGCGCCCGCGTACGGCGGGATCAACCTGGAGGACATCGCCGCGCCGCGCTGCTTCGAGATCGAGGCCCGGCTGCGCGAGGCGCTGGACATCCCGGTCTTCCACGACGACCAGCACGGCACCGCGATCTGCGTGCTGGCCGCGCTGACCAACGCGCTGCGCGTCGTGGGCAAGCAGCTGGAGGACGTCCGGGTGGTGGTCTCGGGCGCCGGCGCGGCCGGCACCGCGATCATGAAACTGCTGCTCCGGCAGGGTGTGGGCGACATCATCGCGTACGACCGGCAGGGCGCCCTGCACCGCGGGCTGCCCGACCTCAACCCGGCCTGGCAGTGGCTGGCCGACCACACCAACAAGGAGAACTACTCCGGCGACCTGCCCGGCGCGGTGCAGGGCGCGGACGTGTTCATCGGGGTCAGCGCGCCGAACCTGCTCACCGGCGAGGACATCGCCACCATGGCCAAGGACGCGATCGTCTTCGCGCTGGCCAACCCGGACCCGGAGGTGGACCCGCGGGAGGCGCGCAAGCACGCCGCGGTGGTCGCCACCGGCCGCTCCGACCAGCCGAACCAGATCAACAACGTGCTCGCCTTCCCGGGCGTCTTCCGCGGCATGCTCGACGCGCACGCCGAGGAGTTCACCGAGGAGATGGCGATCGCCGCGGCCCGGGCCATCGCGGACGTGGTCGGCGAAGACAAGATCAACCCGACGGTGATCGTGCCGAGCGTCTTCGACTCCCGGGTCGCCCCGGCGGTCGCGGCGGCGGTCCGCGCCGCCGCGCAGAACCCGGGCGCCACCCCGCCCCCGGCCGCGGACCCGGGCCCGGCCGACCTCCCGGAGATCGCCGCCAACGCCAGCGCCACCCCCTGACCCTCCATCGCAAGCGCCGCCCCGCCCCGCGCCGCCCGGCCCGCGCCGCCCGGCCCGCGACGGCCGGACCCCGACGGCCGGACCCCGCCGGCGGGGCCGCGACGGCCGCCGGCTTCGGCGTGTCTCGGGGGCTCAGTCCAAGCCCGGAGAGCGGTATGTCTCTCAGACATGTTTATGTCGCAGAGACATACCGCTGAAAACTCTTGTGCCGTCCGGGGCGGTCGACCCCATCCGGCGCGCGGACCGCATCGACCGACGGACGCCGCGGACGGAAGGAGGAAGGCGCGGCGGGGCAGCGGGTCAGGGACGCAGGGCGATGGAGGTGATCTCGCCGGTGGCGACCAGGACGGCCGGGCCGGAGAGCCAGCAGGAGTCGTCGGTGACGGTCACCGTGAGGCGGCCGCCGGGGACGTCCACGGTCATCGTGCCGGTGTCCAGGCCGGCGTCGCGCAGCGCGACCGCGGCGACCGCGCAGGCGCCGGTGCCGCAGGAGAGCGTCTCGGCGGAACCGCGCTCGTAGACCCGCATCAGCACGTGCCCGTCGGTGCCCCCCACCGGCTCGCCGGGGGCGGTGAACTCCACATTCACTCCGGACGGGAAGACCGCCGGGTCGATGCCGGGCGCCCGGGTGAGGTCCAGACCCGGCAGCTCCAGCCCGGTGGGCAGCGCGCAGACCAGGTGCGGGTTGCCGACGTCCACCGCGGTGCCGGCCAGGGTCAGCCCGCCCAGGGTCGCGGTGGCCGTGCCGGACAGCCGGGGGCGGCGCATCTCGACGGCGACGGCCTCCCCCTCGATCCGGGCACGCACGACGCCGGCCCGGGTGGCCACCGGCAGCGCCGCGCCGGCCGGGGTGGCCAGGCCGGTCTCCAGCAGGTAGCGGACGAAGACCCGGGCGCCGTTGCCGCACATCTCGGCGAGCGAGCCGTCCGAGTTCCAGTAGTCCATGAACCACTCGGCCTCGCCGGCCAGGGCGGCGCCCTCCGGGTGCTTGGCGGCCCGCACCACGCGCAGCACGCCGTCGCCGCCGATCCCGCGCCGCCGGTCGCAGAGCGCCGCGACCAGCCCGGGCGTCAGGTCGAGCGCGCCGTCCGGGTCGGGCAGGATGACGAAGTCGTTGCCGGTGCCGTGGCCCTTGGTGAACTCCACGCCCCCATCATTCCCGATGCTCGGCGACCAACCGCAGCGCAGTGTCGAGAAACGAGGGCGAGGCGGAGTCCAGCCAGTGGATCCGGGGGTCGCGCCGGAACCAGGAGCGCTGCCGGCGGACGAAGCGGCGGGTGGCGCGGATGGTCTCGTCGTGCGCCTCGGCCTCGGTCAGCTCCCCGGCCAGGAAGCGCAGCACCTGCTGGTAGCCGAGCGCCCGGCTGGCCGTACGCCCCTCGGGCAGGCCCCGGCCGACCAGGGTCCGGGTCTCGGCGACCAGGCCGTCGGCCCACATCCGGTCCACCCGCAGCGCGATCCGCTCGTCCAACAGCGCGGTGTCCAGGTCCACGCCGACCTGCACCGACGGGTAGAACGGGGTCGGCTCGGGCAGGGCGGCGGTGAACGGCGCGCCGGTCAGCTCGATCACCTCCAGGGCCCGGACGATCCGCCGCCCGTTGGTCGGCAGGATGCCGGACGCCGCCGCCGGGTCGGCCTCCTTCAGCCGGGCGTACAGCGGGGCCGGGCCGGCCGCCGCCAGCTCCGCCTCCAGCCGCTCCCGCACCGCCGGGTCGGTGCCGGGGAACTCGAACTGCTCCAGCACCGCCCGCACGTAGAGCCCCGAGCCGCCCACCAGCAGCGGCACCTTCCCCCGGGCCAGGATGTCGTCGACCGCCGCGCGGGCCAGTTTCTGGTACTCGGCGACGCTGGCCGGCTCGGTCACCTCCCAGATGTCGAGCAGGTGGTGCGGCACCCCTTCCCGCTCGGCCGGGGTCAGCTTGGCGGTGCCGATGTCCATGCCCCGGTAGAGCTGCATCGAGTCGGCGTTGACCACCTCGCCGTCGAGGGCGTGCGCGAGGGCGATGCTGAGCGCCGACTTCCCGGCCGCGGTCGGCCCGACCACGGCCACCACCCGGCCGGTCATGCCCGCTCCCAGTTCGCCACGAAGTAGGCAACGCCGTAGGGGGCCTCGTGGTGGCTGAGCCGACCCCGCCAGTCGCCGCCCGCCGCGCGGACCGCGCCGGCCAGCACCTGCCAGGGCGCCCGCCCGGCCGCCTTCAGCTCCGCGGACACCGCCGGGTCCAGGCCGAGCAGGGCGTCGGCGTCCGCGTCGGCCAGGGCTCGGGCCACCCCCTCGTCGTACGCCTCGGCGCGCGGGTCGTCGTAGCCGGGCGCCCGCACGCCCCGGCAGGCCGACCCGTCCCCCAGCACCAGCAGCGCGGTACGCCCCGCCGCCTCGGCCTCGATCGTCGCCCCGAGCTCGGCGCACTCGGCCGGGGACGCGTCGGCGGCGACCGAGCGGGCCAGCCGGGGCAGGTCGGTGCCGGAGCGGCCGACCAGCCACGCGCCGATGGTCAGGCTCAGCGGCAGCGATTCGATCCCGGAGCAGTTGGTGTGCCAGAGCCGGACGTACCGGTTCACGCCGTACCCGCGCAGCGAACCGTAGTCGGCGGCACCGAACCGCTCGGTCGCCGGACCGCTGCCGAGCAGCAGGATGACCTCGGGCTCCGCGGCGAGCAGCCCGGTGACGGCGGCGTCGCAGGCGGCGCGGAGATGATCCAGCTCACCGGCTGCCGCGCCGGCGACCTCGGGTACGAGCAGGGGCGGGTGGGGGCAGACGGCGGCGGCGACCAGTGGCACCCGTTCAACCTATCCGTATCACCCGGTGCGTCCCCGGGCCGATCCGGTCATCGCGGCGCTACGACACCGTATGGTCACGGTCGACGACAGGCGCTCGACACGGACGGGGGCGGACCTGTGACAATGCCGGGAGTAACTTTGCTGCGCCGTGGCGGCGATCGAGGGGGCAGCCCCGTCGACGCCGGGAGAACGAGGATGGGCACATGAGCGACTGGACTGCCTTCGGACGGGTGGACGCGGACGGCACCGTCTACGTCAAGACCGCCGAGGGCGAGCGGGTGGTCGGATCCTGGCAGGCGGGGGCCCCGGAAGAGGGGCTGGCCCACTTCGCCCGGCGCTTCGCCGACCTGGTGACGGAGGTGGACCTGACCGAGGCCCGGCTCAACTCGGGCGCGGCGGACGCCGGCCACTCGCTGGCCACGATCCGGCGGATCCGCGCCTCGCTGGCCGAGGCGCACGTGGTCGGTGACATCGACGCGCTGGCCGCGCGCCTGGACAAGCTGGCCGCGGTGGCCGAGGAGAAGGCCGGCGAGGCCAAGGCGGCCCGGGACGCCGCCCGGGGCGAGGCCCTGGCCCGCAAGACCGCCCTGGTGGAGGAGGCGGAGAAGCTGGCCGCCGAGTCGACCGGCTGGAAGACCGCCGGGGACCGGCTCAAGGAGATCCTCGACGAGTGGAAGACCATCCGCGGGGTCGACAAGAAGACCGACGGCGAGCTGTGGAAGCGGTTCGCCGCCGCCCGTGACGCGTTCACCCGCCGCCGGGGCGCCCACTTCGCCTCCCTGGACCAGCAGCGCAAGCAGGCGCAGTCGGTCAAGGAGGAGCTGGTCACCGAGGCCGAGAAGCTGAAGGACTCCACGGACTGGGCGATCACCGCCAACCAGCTCAAGGACCTGATGGCCCAGTGGAAGGCCGCGCCGCGGGCGTCCAAGGAGGCCGAGCAGAAGCTCTGGGAACGGTTCCGCGCCGCGCAGGACCACTTCTTCACCCGGCGCAGCGAGGTGTTCTCGGCGCGCGACAACGAGCAGCGGGCCAACCTGGAGCGCAAGCAGGCGCTGCTGGCGGAGGCCGAGGCGCTCGACGTCGACGGCGACCCGAAGGGCGCCCAGGCGAAGCTGCGGGAGATCCAGGCGCAGTGGCACGAGGCCGGTCGGGTGCCCCGCGAGGCCGCGGCCGGGCTGGAGCGCCGGCTGCGCGCCGTGGACGACAAGGTCCGCGAGGTCATGGACTCCGCGTGGCGGCGTACCACCAAGGAGGACAACCCGCTGCTGGCCCAGATGCGGGCGCAGGTCGCCGAGGCCGAGGAGCGGCTGGCCCGGGCCCAGGCCGCCGGCGACGCCCGGCGGATCAAGGAGGCCGAGCAGGCGCTCTCCTCGAAGCGGCAGTTCCTCCAGCTGGCCGAGCAGGCCGGCTGACCTGACCCACCCCGGCAGCCCCCGGTCCCGTGCAGGGATCGGGGGCTGCCGCGTGTTGACGCATCGAGGTGGGCTGATCAGAATGGGCGGCGGAGCCAGGTTCCGACACCGGCACGAGGGCACCGACGGCTGATCGCGCCGTCGGGGATTGCCGGTGCTCCCCCGCGGGTGGCCGTCCACGTGGCACGGCCCGGCGCGCACTGTCCGCGTACTCGATGACGAGCGGGCCGTCTCCCCTGGTCGCACCGTCCGCGGCGGCTACGCCCTGCGGGCATCCGAAGTGGAGCTTCCATGCACCGACCCACCGCCCTCGGCGGCGCGCTCGCCGCGCTCGCCACCGCCGCGGCCGGCGTCCTCGTCGCCGCCGCCGTCAGCACCACCCCGGCCGCCGCCGCCACCGGCGGGACCGGCACCGGCTACCTGCACACCAGCGGCAACAAGATCGTCGACAGTACGGGGGCCACGGTCCGGCTCACCGGCATCAACTGGTTCGGCATGGAGACCGACAACAAGACCTTCCACGGTCTGTGGTCGAGCAACCCGTGGCGCAGCCAGCTCGACACCATGGCCCGGCTCGGCTACAACACGCTGCGCATCCCGTACTCGAACGACGCGCTGAAGCCGGGCGCGACGGCCACCGGGATCAACGACTACGTCAACCCCGACCTGGTCGGCCTCTCCCCGTTGCAGATCCTCGACAAGGTCATCGACTACGCGGGCAGCAAGGGGATGCGGGTCATCCTGGACCGGCACCGGCCCACCTCGGCCGGGCAGTCGCCGCTCTGGTACACCTCGACGGTGTCCGAGGCGACGTGGATCGCCGACTGGAAGACGCTCGCCCAGCGGTACGCGAACAACCCCACGGTGATCGGCGCCGACCTGCACAACGAGCCGCACGCCGAGGGCACCAACCCGGCGGCCACCGGCGCCTGCTGGGGCTGCGGGGACACCGCCCGGGACTGGCGGCTGGCGGCCGAGCGGGCCGGCAACGCGATCCTCGGGGTGCAGCCAAACTGGCTGATCTTCGTGGAGGGGGTGAGCTGCCCCAGCGGCGGCCTGTCGAACGTCTGGGACAACGACCCCAGCAACGACGAGGACTGCGGCTGGTGGGGCGGCAACCTGTCCAAGGCGGGCGAGTTCCCGGTCCGGCTGAACGTGGCCAACCGGCTGGTCTACTCCCCGCACGAGTACGCCACCTCGGTCTACCACCAGGCCTGGTTCGACGACCCGACCTACCCCGCGAACATGCCGGGGATCTGGGACAAGTACTGGGGCTACCTCTACAAGCAGAACATCGCGCCGATCATGATGGGCGAGTTCGGCACCACGCTCCAGGACCCGAAGGACAAGGTCTGGCTGCAGAACCTGATGGCGTACACCGGGACCGGGGTGAACGGGATGTCCTTCACCTACTGGTCGTGGAACCCGAACTCGGGTGACACCGGTGGCATCGCGAACGACGACTGGACCACCATCAACCAGGCCAAGCAGGACATCCTCCAGCCGTACCTGATCCCGCCGGTGGGTGGCGGCGGCACCGGCAGCCCGTCGCCGACCGGCACGCCGAACACCTCGCCGTCGCCGACCACCCCGGCGCCGACCACCCCGGCCCCGACCGGGGGCTGCACCGCCACCTACAAGCAGGTCAACGCGTGGCAGGGCGGCTTCCAGGGCGAGCTGACGGTGAAGAACGCCGGCACCGCCACGGTGAACCCGTGGTCGGTGACCTGGTCCTGGCCGTCCGGGGTGACCCTGGCCAGCGGCTGGAACGCCACCGTGACGCAGTCCGGCACCACGGTCACCGCCGCCGCCCCCGACTGGTCGAAGGCGCTCGCGCCGGGCGCCTCGGTGACCATCGGCTTCACCGCCAACGGCACGGCGTCCGCGCCCGCGTCGGTGAAGCTCAACGGCACCGCCTGCTGAGCCGCGACGGCCGGGGCCTCCGCTGGAGGTCCCGGCCGTCGGCGGTCGCCTCAGTGGGCGGCGCAGCCGCCGCTGGGGGCGGGCGCCGCGGCCGGCGCGCCGATCGTCGGCAGCCCCAGCAGCACCCCGGGGGTACGCGGGGCGCGCCCCGCCTCGGCCGCGTCGCCGGCCCGGGTACGCCGGTGCGACAGCGGCTCCCCGTCGGCGTTCAGGTGGTGCGGGGCGGCGTACGTGACGGTGGTGTGCACGATGTCGCCGGGGCGGATCTGCCCGGCCAGGGTGCCCGCGTCGAAGTGCACCAGGCGGCCGTCCCGGGCCCGGCCGGACATCCGGCCGGTGCGCTCGTCCTTGCGCCCCTCGCCGACGGCGACCAGCACCTCGACGGTCTCCCCGACCAGCTTCCGGTTCTCCGCCCAGGTGATCTCCTCGACGGCGGCGATGAGCCGCTCGTAGCGCTCCTGCACGACCTGCTTGGGGAGCTGGCCGTCCATGGTCGCGGCCGGGGTGCCGGGGCGCTTGGAGTACTGGAAGGTGAACGCCGAGGAGAAGCGCGCCTCCCGGACCACGTCGAGGGTGCGCTCGAAGTCGGCGTCGGTCTCGCCGGGGAAGCCGACGATGATGTCGGTGGTGATCGCCGCGTCCGGCATCGCCGCCCGGACCTTCTCGATGATGCCCAGGTACTTCTCCGACCGGTACGAGCGGCGCATCGCCCGCAGCACGTCGTCGGAGCCGGACTGCAGCGGCATGTGCAGCGAGTGGCAGACGTTCGGCGTCTCGGCCATCGCGGCGATGACGTCGTCGGTGAAGTCCTTCGGGTGCGGGCTGGTGAAGCGGACCCGCTCCAGGCCCTCGATGTCGCCGCAGGCGCGCAGCAGCTTGCCGAACGCGTACCGGTCACCGAACTCGACGCCGTAGGAGTTGACGTTCTGCCCGAGCAGGGTCACCTCCAGCACGCCCTCGTCGACCAGGGCGCGCACCTCGGAGAGGATGTCGCCGGGTCGGCGGTCCTTCTCCTTGCCGCGCAGGGAGGGCACGATGCAGAACGTGCAGGTGTTGTTGCAGCCGACCGAGATCGACACCCAGCCGGCGTACGTCGACTCGCGCCGGGTGGGCAGCGTGGAGGGGAAGACGTCTAGGGACTCGAGGATCTCCACCTCGGCGGCGGTGTTGTGCCGGGCCCGCTCCAGCAGCACCGGCAGCGAGCCGATGTTGTGCGTGCCGAAGACCACGTCCACCCAGGGGGCCTTGCGGACGATCTCGCCGCGGTCCTTCTGGGCCAGGCAGCCACCGACGGCGATCTGCATCCCGGGGTGCTTGTCCTTCACGGGGCGCAGGTGACCCAGGTTGCCGTAGAGCCGGTTGTCGGCGTTCTCCCGGACGGCGCAGGTGTTGAACACCACCACGTCGGGCTGCTCGTCGGCCTCGGCGGCGCGCACGTACCCGGCCTGTTCGAGCAGGCCGGAGATGCGCTCGGAGTCGTGCACGTTCATCTGGCAGCCGTACGTGCGCACCTGGTAGGTACGCGGGCTGCCCGCGGCTGCGGTAGTCATGACCCGGACAGCGTATCCGGGCCGAGCCGGTCGGAACGAACGAGGAGGAGCCCTGTGCCGGAGCATCAGGACCCTGCTCGACCAGCTGGTGGTCCGGGGGCAGCAGCCGGCCGCCCGGGGCTGACGGGGCGCGGCCCGCATCGTTCACGCGCCGTACGCCTGACGGCCGGGGCCGGTGCCGTCAGGCGGCGGCCAGGGCCGGCGCGACCGTGTCGGGCGCCCAGCGGGAGCGGTGGCACTGCGACCAGCCCCGGCAGCCGGGGTGCGACACGGTGCAGAGCCGCTGATCGCTGAGCACCTCGCCGTCGTCGGTCTCCACGACCTCGAAGTGCACCGGACGGATCGTGCCGTCCGGGGCGATCAGCAGGTGCCGCCCGGCGTCGAGGGTGTCGTCGCGCATCAGGCAGTTGCGGTCCAGCAGCCGGGCCAGCGCCGCGATGCTGGGCAGTTCGGGCAGCCCTTCGGGCACCCCGTAGCAGTCGACCATGGTGCCGTACACCCCGGGCGCCTCCCAGACATCGCACACCACCGCGTACGCGGGGAGCCGGGCCGGGTCGGCGACGGCGAGGGGCATCACCACCCGGCCGAGCGCCTCGGCGAGCGCCGGGTAGACCTCCACGGGCGCTGCGCCGTCGATTCTCCAGTTCCACAGCTCGGTCATGCCGCCTCCTCGCTGTGCTCGTCCCACCGGCCTCCGGATCGGGCCTTACTGACGATGGTGGGGTGCATATGACCTCAGCCGGGGGCAAGTTACCGGTCTGTGACCATTCCGGGCAAAATTTCCTCGGGCGACGTTGCTCCGAGTAGCGGGAAGATGACAGTTTATCGGGTATGGTGCCGCTTTCGCGGCGCGGATCACCGGGTGTCGTGCCGCATCCGCGCCGACGACATGATGCTCAGCGGACCCGGACGAGGTGGTCGCTCGCCGGCAGCAGCCCGCCGACCACCGTCCCGCCCGGCACCTCGCCGGCGACCAGCAGGCCGCCGGAGGTCTGCGCGTCGGCCAGCAGCAGCCGCTCCCCGTCGTCGACCCGACCGAAGTCGGTCCACGGGGTCACCCAGTCCAGGTTGCGCCGGGTGCCGCCGCTCACGTACCCGTCGCGCAGCGCCTCCCGGGCGCCCGGCAGGTACGGCACGGCCGCCGCGTCGATCGCCGCCGTCAGCCGGCTGGCCCGGGCCAGCTTCGAGGCGTGCCCCAGCAGCCCGAACCCGGTGACGTCGGTGCCGCACCGGACGCCGGCGCCGACCGCCGCGCGGGCCGCGTCCCGGTTGAGCCGGGCCATCGAGGCGACCGCCTCCGGGAACCGCTCCCCGGTCCGCTTGTGCCGGGTGTTCAGCACCCCGACGCCGAGCGGCTTCGTCAGCGAGAGCGGCAGGCCGGCACGGCCGGCGTCCAGCGTGATCAGCTCCTCCGGGCGGACCACGCCGGTGACCGCGAGGCCGTACTTCGGGCCGTCGTCGTCCACGCTGTGCCCGCCGGCCAGGTGACAGCCGGCCTCCCGGGCGACGTCCTGGCCGCCGCGCAGCACCTCCCGGGCCAGTTCCAGCGGCAGCACCTCCCGCGGCCAGCAGAGCAGGTTGAGCGCGACCAGCGGGGTGCCGCCCATGGCGTACACGTCGGACAGGGCGTTGGCCGCGGCGATCCGGCCCCAGTCGTACGCGTCGTCCACGACCGGGGTGAAGAAGTCGGCGGTGCTGACCAGCCCGGTCCGCTCGTCCAGCCGGACCACCGCGGCGTCGTCGCCGTTCTCCAGGCCGACCAGCAGGTCGGCGGCGCCGGCGGCCGGGCCGAGGCCGGCGACCATCGCCTCCAGCTCGCCCGGCGGGATCTTGCAGGCGCAACCGCCGCCGCGGGCGTAATCGGTCAGCCGGAGCGCTTGGGTCATCCCCCCATGATCTCCGCGGGGTGAGGACTTCGCCACGCGGACCGGGCGGATCGTGACGGAATTCGGACTTGCGGGTACGCCGGGGACCGGTGTTACCGCTCCGTGACCATTCGAGTTGCGTTCCGCCACGTCACGCCGCCTACAGTGGCCCAACCGGGGGTCGATCGACCCCGCTTTCCGCACGGACACAGGGACGGTGGACGACGTGACGACGGGCGAACCGCTCATCGTGCTGGACGGGGTCAACAAGTGGTTCGGCCCCCTGCACGTGCTCGACGACGTCTCGCTGTCGGTCGGCCGGGGCGAGGTGGTCGTGGTGATCGGCCCGTCGGGTTCCGGCAAGTCGACGCTCTGCCGGACGATCAACCGGCTGGAGCCGATCAACTCGGGCACCATCACGTTCGACGGCACCCCGCTGCCGGCCGAGGGGAAGGCCCTGGCCAAGCTGCGCAGCGAGGTCGGCATGGTCTTCCAGTCGTTCAACCTCTTCGCGCACAAGACCATCCTGGAGAACGTCACCCTCGGCCCGATCAAGGTCCGCAAGGAGAAGCCGGCCGCCGTCCGCGAGCGCGGCCTGGCCCTGCTGGACCGGGTCGGCATCGCCAACCAGGCGGACAAGTACCCGGCGCAGCTCTCCGGCGGCCAGCAGCAGCGGGCGGCGATCGCCCGCGCGCTGGCCATGCAGCCCAAGGCGATGCTCTTCGACGAGCCGACCAGCGCGCTGGACCCGGAGATGGTCGGCGAGGTGCTGGACGTGATGACCTCGCTGGCCCGCGACGGCATGACCATGGTCGTGGTCACCCACGAGATGGGCTTCGCCCGGCACGCGGCCAACCGGGTGATCTTCATGGCCGACGGCAAGCTCGTCGAGGACGCCCCGCCGGCCGAGTTCTTCGCGAACCCGCGCAGCGAGCGGGCCAAGGACTTCCTCTCCAAGATCCTCACCCACTGAGCGTCCGTAGTGGAGCGCGCCGTCCCCCGGCGGCTCCGTCGAAGAAGGAGATGAATATGCGTTACAAGCGCGTGGCGGCGGTCGCCGCGGCAGCCACTCTGGCGCTCGGCATGAGCGCCTGCGGCGGCGACGGGGACGGCGGCTCCGGCAGCGGCGGGGCCAAGGGCATCGTCGGCAAGGCGCAGAGCCAGAAGAAGCTGGTCATCGGCGTGAAGGCCGACCAGCCGGGCCTGGGCCTGCAGACGGGCAGCCAGTACGAGGGCTTCGACGTCGAGATCGCCAAGATCATCGCCAAGGGCCTCGGCGTGGACGCAAACAACATCGAGTGGAAGACCACCGTCTCGGCCAACCGCGAGCCCTTCATCCAGCAGGGCACCGTCGACCTGGTGGTGGCCACCTACACCATCAACGACGAGCGCAAGCAGAAGGTCAACTTCGCCGGCCCGTACTTCATCGCCGGCCAGGACCTGCTGGTCAAGGCGGACTCCACGATCGCCGGGCCGGAGGGCCTGGACGGCAAGAAGGTCTGCTCGGTGCAGGGTTCCACCCCGGCCAAGCGGATCCAGACCGAGCACCCGAAGGCCAAGCTGCAGCTCTTCGACGCGTACTCGAAGTGCATCACCGCCCTTGACGGTGGCCAGGTCGACGCGGTGACCACCGACGACATCATCCTCGCCGGCTACGCCGCGCAGCCCCAGTACGCCGGCAAGTTCAAGGTGGTCGGCAAGCCCTTCTCCACCGAGCCCTACGGCATCGGCCTGAAGAAGGACGACAAGGACGGCTGCGAGAAGATCAACGAGATCCTCAAGACCGCCGCCACGGACGGCTCGTACAAGGCCGCCTGGGACGCCACCCTGGGCAAGAGCGGTAAGGCCGCGCCCGAACTGGACACCACCAAGCTGACCAACTGCGGCAGCGTCTGACCGGTTCCGGGGCCGGCATCCCTAGGGATGCCGGCCCCGCCCTGTCGCGACGCCGACGACGTGCCCCGGGAGTCGACGCATGCACGTGTTCACTGATCCGACCAACCTCGACGCGTACCTGTCGGGCTTTCTCTGGATCCTCAAGCTGACCGGAGCGTCGGCGGTCCTCGCGCTGCTGCTCGGCGTGCTCCTGGCCGCGTTCCGGGTCTCTCCCGTGCCGGTGCTGCGGGGTTTTGGCACCGCCTGGGTGAACATCTTCCGCAACACGCCGCTGACGCTGATCATCTTCTTCTGCTACTTCGGCCTCTACTCCACGCTAGGCGTGAGCCTCGCCGAAGACCTGAACGTGAACAACTTCTGGCTCGGTGTGATCGGCCTGTCCGTCTACACCGCAGCGTTCGTCTGCGAGGCGGTCCGCTCCGGCATCAACACCGTCCCGGCCGGGCAGGCCGAGGCCGCCCGGGCGATCGGGCTGACCTTCTTCCAGACCTTGCGGATCGTGATCCTGCCCCAGGCCGGGCGGGCCGTGGTGGCTCCGCTCGGCAGCGTGCTCATCGCGCTGTGCAAGAACGCGACGATCGTCGGCACCATCGGACTGATCGAGGCGTCCAGCGTGATGAAGCAGTTGATCAACGATAACGGCGACGCCGTCATCCCGATCTTCCTGGTCTTCGCCGGCACATTCGCGGCGATCCTCGTCCCCACCGGCTACTTCTTCGGCTGGCTGGCCAACCGTCTGGCGGTGAAGCGCTGATGAGCACCAGCACGGTCCTGTACGACCACCCGGGGCCCCGGGCCCGCGTCCGCAACGCGCTGCTCAGCGTCGTCTTCGGCGTCGGCCTGGCCGCACTGCTCTGGTGGATCTACGCGAAGTTCGATCAGGCCGGGCAGTGGGAGGGCAACCTCTGGAAGCCGTTCGCCGAGGTGCCGACCTGGACACAGTTCATCCTGCCTGGCCTGCGGCAGACCCTACTCGCCGCAGCCACGGGCATGGTGCTGTCGCTGGCCTTCGGCATCATCTTCGCCGTCGGCCGACTCTCCGACCACTGGTGGGTCCGGGTGCCGTCCGGCGTGGTAGTCGAGTTCTTCCGCGCTGTGCCGCTGCTCCTGATGATCTTCTTCATCTTCTACGGCGTGCCGTTCCTCATCCAGGGGCCGGTCCCGGCATTCTGGTCGGTGGTCGTCGGCCTCACCCTCTACAACGGGTCGGTGCTGGCCGAGGCGTTCCGCGCCGGCATCCGAGCCATCCCCGGCGGGCAGTCCGAGGCCGCGTACGCCGTGGGCATGCGCAAGAACCAGGTGATGCGGCTCATCCTGGTGCCCCAGGCCGCGCGGGCCATGCTGCCGGTGATCGTCAGCCAGCTCGTGGTGCTGCTCAAAGACACCGCGCTCGGCTACATCGTGGCCTTCCCCGAGCTGCTCCAGCGGGGCGTCAACGATCTATCCGCCAACCGGGGCAACGTGGTGGCCGCCGCGATCGTGGTGGCCGCGATCTACATCCTGATCAACTCACTGCTAACTACGCTGGCCGGCTGGCTGGACCGGCGTACCCGGCGGCGGGGCTTCCGGATCCCGAAGCAGGCCGCAGCGCCGGACTCCACCCCGGCTGGTGGCAACACGGTGGCCGAGCCGCAGGGCTGACCCCGTCCATCCACGCGAAAGCCCTGCCACCTTACGGAGGTGGCAGGGCTTCCTTCCTAGGGTCGCCATACATAACAGTCCACCTGTGTCGCCGCTAGGGTGCGGCGAACGCCCTGGGCAATGCCCCTCACCTACGGGGACTCGCCGAGACTGCGCTGCCGGCCTGGGCCTTTGGGGGCGGAGCAGCGGATCCGGCTGCTGTATGAGATTAGCGACACGGCCGGCTGGACCCGTACCGCAGGCCCCGCCGACTTTGTTGATCGCCTGCTCGCGGTTATCGACGCTGCCATGGTCGTATTCTCGTTGCCAGAGGCTATCGGACACGGCACCCGATCTTCGCGACGAGCCTGCTCGCTACGTTGGGCGGGTTGGTTCGCCACCTACCTCGGTGCGCTTCGGGCACGACCTTCGCGTGTTTTCAACAACTCCTTGCCGAGCGGGACACCCATATGGTCAAACTCCGGTAGAAGCTAGTTCAGCGGCCGTTTTTCTCGCTGGGTAGCGCAGAACGTCTTCTACCATCCGCAACTACCTTCCAGCGTCTGGAAGCAAGACGATCGATGATACTTATTCCGTATAGCTCCTGAGAGCGGCGAGACGGGTGCGTAGTTCTCCGGCCTCATGAGAGTTCGGTTCGGGGTGTAGTGCCAGTGCTCGAATGCAGTGCTGGAGGGCACGGTCGCGGTGGCCCAACGTCTGGTGGGCGCGGGCCAGGCCGGCGTGCGCGCGGGCGTGCTGGTCACGAGCACCGATCTCCGTGGCGATGGCGTGAGCGGCGGTGTGGTGACTAGTCGCCTCGGCGGCGTCGCCAGCGGCGTGAACGGCTTCGCCGAGACCGTTCAGAGCCCACGCCTCGCTGTCCCGGGCGCCGATCTCGCGAAACAGGGTGAGCGCCTGCAAGTGGTGCTCGGCAGCTTGGCTAGGCCGGCCCAGGCGGGTGTAGACGATCCCCAGGCTGTCCAGAGCGCTGCCTTCGCCGCGCGGATTGCCCAGTCGCCGGAACAGGGTCAAGGCCCGCCGAAGATGATCGGCGGCGGCCTGGTACCGCTGCAACCGTTGCTCAACGAGACCAAGGTTGTTCAGGGCCGTCGCTTCACCGTGTGGGTCAGCGAGCCGCCGGAACAGGGCCACAGCCTGCTGGAGATGATCGGCCCCGCGTTCAGCCTCATTCAATCGATGCTCGACTGTGCCCAGGCCGGTCAGCGCATCTGCCTCGCCCATCGGGTCGCCAACACGGCGATACAACGATAAGGCCAGCATGTGGTGGTGGACGGCCATCCGGTAATGGCCGGTGCGCCGCTCAACATCGCCGAGGCCGTCCAGCGCCCTGGCTTCGCCGAGCGGGTTCCCGAGTCTGCGGAACAGGGTCAATGCCTGCTGCAGACACTCCGCAGCCACCTCGTACCGGCCTAGTCGATAGTGGACGCCACCGAGACCGAGTAGCCCCTGCGCCTGTCCTTCCCGGTCGCCGATACGGCGGCCGACGTCCAGAGCATGGCTATGGATGGCGATGGCGTCGCCGTAGTGGCCGCTGACGAGGTATGTAAGCAGGATGGCGGAGAGCCGGATGGTGTGGCTGGGCAAACCATGGTCGGCGGCGTGGCATGCGACCGAGACCAGGCAGGGCAGCTCGGCGGCTAACCACGCGCGGGCGGTGTCGGGGGAGACGAAAACGGGCGCCGGGGTGACGCAGGGTGGGATGCGGGGGCGCCGGTGTGCCTCGGCCGGCTGCACGATGTCCATCGCGGCCGCCGCCGTTGCCAGGTAATAATCGAACAGGCGGGTTAGGGCCTCGCGTCGTTCGGCCGGCCGGTCCTCGTCGGCGGCCCGCTCCATGCCGTACACCCGCACGAGTTCGTGGAACGCGAACCGTCCCGGCCTGCCCTGCTGCAATAGGTGATCGCTGTCCAGGAGGCGCAACTGCTCGCCCGCGGTGTCCAAATCGATGTCGGCGAGTGCGGCGGCGGCGTAGGTATCGAAATCGAGACCGGGATGCAGCGCCAGCAGCCGGAACAGCCGCTGCCGCAACGCCGGCAGGTGCTGACACGAGAGAGCGAGGGCCCTTTCCACCCCGGCCTCCAACCGCCGATCTTGGTGCCGTTGTTCGAGCCGCTCGGCATGATCGCTTACGCTCCAGCTGGGCGTGGCGCGCATGAGGCTGGCGAGCAGGGCCAGCGCGAGCGGCAGGTGTCCACAACGATTTGCGATACGCCCCAAGGCGTCGGAATCCTCGTTGGCGCTGATGTCGGGAACGAGCCGAGCCAGGAACGCGGTGGCCTCGTCCGGCGTGAACACATCCAGAGTGATACGAATTGCCACTCGCAGCCGGCCCAGGCTGTGCCGGCTGGTGATCAGGGCGACAGAGCCGGGGCTGTCCGGCAAAAGCGGTTCGACCTGCTGTTCGTTAACGGCGTTGTCGAGCACCACCAAGATTCGGCGATCGGCTAGCCACCGCCGGTACGCCGCGGTGCGCGCCGGAAGGCCGTGCGGGATGCGGTGAGCAGGCACGCCGAGCAGACGCAGGAAGCTGTCGAGGACGGCAACCGGCTCGACCGGAGGCTGGGCGGGGTCGGGGTGGACACCCCGCAGGTCCACGAAGAGCACATGATCGAATGGCTTCTCCCCGGCGAGCAAGTGTCCTACATGGGTCGCAAGCCGGGTCTTGCCGATCCCCGCCAGCCCCTCGATCGATGCGACCGCCAGCGAGGCATCATGAGCGTTCACAAGGTGCCGGATTCGCTCCACTTCAACATCGCGGCCGACGAACTCGGGCAGGTCGTTGGGCAGCATGTCCTGCGCACGGACTTGAGCGCCCGCCTGCATCTCGCCACTGATGACATACAAAGCCTGGCGCCACTGCGTCACATACCCAGCGTCCGGATGCAGCGCCTTCACAACGGCGGCGACCAGGTCGACATTGAGTCGCCGCCGGCCGACCTTGAAGCAGTCTACGACGGTGCCCTTCTTGGTTAGCTCCGCAGCGGGTCGTCCGGCCGTCTGCCATGCCGCATTTACGCGATTCTTGATCGTTTCAAACGACGGGTTCCCGGCCCAGATCTTCAGTAGCCGCAGCCGCCCGACCAACTCATCCAGTGTGCGGCACTGACCCGGGTCGGGCGGCGCGGTGAAGGTGTCACGATGCGCTGCCTGATTCACCGGCCAGTCCGAGAAGGACGCCCGTCGCATGCGTGATCATGCGGTTCAGGATGATCGATGAGTTGATCTAAGAATGGTTTCATGTGTGGAATTGTATGGGATTTCCTCTCCCAACGCAGGTGATGCGGCAGGGTCATATCAGCGGCGATGGCCTATAGAAGGAGCAAACGAGACTGGACTTCGGCAATAGACAGGCCAGCGCAGACCTTGCTCGTTCGCCGCATGACCTCATGAAGGGGAAGTAAGTCTGCTTTATGGGAAGCGGCCATCGCCTGCCATCGGTGTCAATAGGTCGGCACCAACGACAATACCGGCATATGTCACATGAGGAGGAGGCAATGATGAGATCTACGGAGCCAAGTCGTGTTCCACAGCGGCAGCCAGTAGTGCGCCAGGCGGGAAGGACGATTGCAGCAACCATCGCGCTGGCGTGCATGACGGTGGCGATGGGGTCGGCACCGGCAGCAGCGTCGACGAAGCTGACATGCAACACGGGTTTCGCGGGGACCTGCACTACAGGTAGCCTCTACCCGTACTATAACGGCCCCTACGATGGCATCTTCTACCTCGGAAAGGGCACCTCAAGCTGCGCCGACGTGTCACTCGAAGTCGTTCAAGCGGACAACGGGTTCGTCCACACAAGCATCATCGTCACCACCAAGTCGACCTGGCACGACTACCGCGGCGGCTTCAACCCCAGTAAGCGCTACTACCTGCGTGTGGGAGGGCCCGGCCACTACTGCGAGGGCATAGTCGGCAGTATCGAGAACCGACCACTTCCCTAACTAGTGCATGCTGGCCGTCCTTGCCATTAAGCAAGGACGGCCAGCATGGCAGCACTGCCATCCTCCCTTTAGCTTTGGCTCGGAGGAGAGGAGCAAAATGGCGGATCTCGAATTATCCGATATAGCACGACGAAAAGCTGCGGCCTGGTGCGAACGGCCAGCAGCAGATCTCGCCTCAGATGATCGTTGCCCTTGCTCAACGGGCGATCTCGGTGACCCGGGACTCGCGGACCACGGTGACCCGGATCTGACCCGGGTAGGTCAGCTCCTCCTCGATCTGCTTGGCCACGTCCCGGGCGAGGACCGCCGCGCCGATGTCGTCGACGTCCTCCGGCTTGACCATCACCCGGATCTCGCGGCCCGCCTGCATGGCGAAGACCTTCTCCACACCGATCTTGCCGGCCGCGATCTCCTCGATCCGCTCCAGCCGCTTCACGTACGCCTCGAGGCTCTCCCGCCGCGCCCCCGGCCGGCCGCCGGAGCACGCGTCGCTGGCCTGAGTGAGCACGGCCTCGATGGTCTGCGGCGGCACCTCGTTGTGGTGCGCCTCGATGGCGTGCACCACGTCCTCGCTCTCGCCGTACTTGCGGGCCAGGTCGGCGCCGATGATGGCGTGGCTGCCCTCCACCTCGTGGGTGAGCGCCTTGCCGATGTCGTGCAGGAACGCGCAGCGCTTGATGGTCGGCACGTCCAGCCGCAGCTCGGCGGCCATGATGCCGGCGATGTGCGCGGTCTCCACCAGGTGCTTGAGCACGTTCTGCCCGTACGAGGTCCGGTAGCGCAGCCGGCCGAGCAGGGTGACCAGCTCCGGGTGGATCTCGGTGATGCCGACCTCGACCAGGGCGTCCTCGGCGGCCCGGTGGCAGAGCTCCTCGACCTCGTGCCGGGCCAGGTCGTAGACCTCCTCGATCCGGTGCGGGTGGATCCGCCCGTCCAGCACCAGCTTCTCCAGGGTGAGCCGGCCGACCTCGCGGCGTACCGGGTCGAAGCAGGAGAGCAGCACCGCCTCGGGGGTGTCGTCGATGATCAGGTTGACCCCGGTGACCGACTCGAAGGCGCGGATGTTGCGCCCCTCCCGGCCGATGATCCGTCCCTTCATCTCGTCGCCGGGCAGGTGCAGGACGCTGACCACGCTCTCCGCGGTCTGCTCGCTGGCGACCCGCTGGATGGCGTCCACCACGATGTGCCGGGCCCGCTGCTCGCCGGTGCTGCGGGCGTCCGCCTCGATCTCCCGGACCAGCAGCGCCGCCTCCCGCTTGGCCTGGCCCTCGATCGACTCGACCAGCTCGGCACGGGCCGCCTCGGCGGTCAGCCCGGCCACCCGCTCCAGCTCGCGGCGGCGCTGCTCCTCCGCCGCCGCGACGGCCTGCTCCCGCTCGACCAGGGCGGCCTCCCGGGCGGCGAGGGCGGCGCTGGCGGCGGTGAGCTGCCGCTCCCGTTCGGCGAGCCGCTCCACCTCCTCGGTGTGCAGCCGCTCCCGCTCGTCCATCCGGGCCGCCCGCCGCTCCACCTCGGCGGCCTGCTCGCGGGTGGTCGCGGCGAGCACCGCCACCTCCCGCTCGCCGCTGCGCCGGGCGGCGGTACGCAGCTGCTCGGCGTCCGCCTCGGCCTGCCTGTGCGCCCGCTCCAGCACCGTGTCGGCCTCGGCGCGGGCGTCATCGAGGACCCGGCGGGCCTCGGCCCGGGCCGCCTTCGCCTCGGCCTTGGCGGCGGCCGCCTCGGCGCGGGCCGCGGCGGCGGCCGACTTCGCCACGTCGATGGTGCTGTTCGCCTCGTCGGCGGCGCTGCGCAGGGCCGCCAGGGACTGCTCCTGCCGGTCCTTCTCGGCGATGAAGGCCGGATCCTCGGGCGCCGGTGCCACACTGATCCGGCGCAGGGTACGCACGCCGAACACCACGGCGCCCACCACCACGACGGTGAGGATCAGCACCACCACCAGGAGAACCACGTCGAAGCCGCTCATGCCGCCGCCTCCCACGGACGGCCGGACGGACGGGCCGTGGCGGTGCGCGTCGCGCTGACCCGGGAGCCGCCGGCCGGCCTGAGGCGTACGGCGTGGCCGGGGCCGGTGGCCGGACGGGCGCGGTCGGGAACGCGGCCCGGCGAGGAGCGACCGGCAGCGCGTGGAAGACCGCCGGTGAACCTCTGCCGCCCCGTCATGGCCGCCTCCCCTGAACGTCACGCCGCAGACGACGTGCCGACTGGGCACGCACCTGCGGCTCTGGACGCCCGACCGGAGCGACTGGCCGTGGGTAGCGTTCCGTCGGCGGTGCCCACGGAGGGGGCATCGCCGACAACCGGTTGCAGTTGTCGGTCGGCTCCGGACCGGTTGTCCGGAGCTGCCGTCAAAGGCCGGTGACGCTGGCCGAAAGTGATGCTGTTCTGTTACGCGATCTATGTTGTGCGCTTAGCCTGCGCTGGTCGGGCAAAGTGAGCCTGTATGGCGAGGCTAGGTCGCCGGAGGCGGTTCGGTCAAGGACTCATGATCAAACCACCCGGACGGAGAGAAGTTACGACATCACGCAGCGCTCATCAGATGCCGGACACGGCCGGACAAACCTCGCGTCCGCCAAGCCCCTCCGTCGCCTTCCCGACCTGCTCAGAGCCCTCGCGCCGCCACCCACCGGACTCCCTGACGCGCCGCGTCGCGTCACCTCCCCCGGCAATGACCAACGGCACGTCGCGGTGGCGACAACTTCCCCGAAAGTGTGGCCTCCGACTCGCGGGAGGCGACAACTTCCGGGAAGTTGCGCGGATCATGACGGCCGTGAGTGGCGGGCGGCGGAGGCCGCCGACCGGTCAGGCGGCGCCGAGAGTGCGGGCAGCGGCCACGAGGGCGGTGTTGTCGGACGCGACGGAGCCGTCCGGCAGGAGCAGGGTGTCCTCCAGGCCGATCCGGGTGGCCAGGCCCCGGAGTACCGCCTCGGTGAGGACCGGCCAGGTGGCGGCACCCTCGCCGTGCAGCAGCACCGGCGGGCCGCCGGCGGGCAGCGCGCCGAGGATCGCGGCGGCGTCGGCCAGCGCCACGTCGGGCTCCTCCGCCAAGCACTCGACGAGGATCCGACCGACCGGCACCCGCCAGCGCAGCCAGGCTTCGACCGCCGCCACGGTCCAGAGCCCGACCTCCACCATGACCCCCCGCTCGTGCAGGGCCGCGGCGACCGCCGCCGCGCCCGGCTCGTGGGCGTTGACCGAGGCGAAGTCGGGCAGCACCGTCCAGGCCCGGACGGCGGCGACCCGGACGGCCGGGTCGGGCGCGATCCAGGCTCCGGTGCTCACCCCGATCGGCAGGCCCGGCGGGCGGCCCGGACGGCGGTGACCGCGTCGGCGATCGCGGTCGGGGCGAGGGACTCGGCACCGGCCGGGTCCCGGGGGTGGACGTGCACGGCCGCGACCCCCGACGCGGCGCACCGGACGGCATCGGCAGCCAACTCGGCCGGCGTGACCGGCACGGCCAGGTGCTCCTCCCGTCGCCGCCCACCGTTCAGACAGGCTTTCAACATCCGGCCATCATGGCCCGACCGAGCGACATTCTGGCCGACTCGGGCCGCCCGCCGTGCCCGGGCAAGCCCCGTCGCCGGCCGCGCGCCGAGATACGGCAATCCGGCCCGCCCCGGCGCCCCGACATGCCGCACCCCGCGCGTCCACCCGCCCGGCACGGGTCGCACCCCGGACCACGGGCCGCGGCCCCGGAACCACGGGCCGCGCTCGGCATGCCGCAATCCGGCCGTCCCGGCGCCCGCATGCCCCGACATGCCGCACCCCGCATACCGGCCACGCCAGACCGGCCGACCACGCCAGACCCGGCCGGGCCTGGCGCACGGTCAGTCGAGGGGGCGGGAGTCGCGGTCGAGGTCGTTCTCGGCGTCGGCGAGGGCGTCGGCGTCGATGTGCTCGGCGAACTCGGCGGCCTCGGCGCTCTGCGCGGCGAGGCCGTCCTTCACCGCCCGAATCGCCACGCCGGGCGGGTAGCCCTTGCGGGCCAGCATGCCGACCAGGCGGCGGAACACCGCGTCGGGCTCGCCGCGGGCCGAGCGCAGCTTCCGCTCGACCAGGGCGCGGGCGGTCTCCGCCTCGGTCTCCTCGTCCAGCTCGCCGAGGGCCTCGGTGGCCACGTCGCCGTCGACGCCGCGTTGCCGCAGCTCGTTGGCGAGCGCCCGCCGGGCCAGCCCTCGGCCGGTGTGCCGGCTGGTGACCCAGGCCCGGGCGAAGGCGGCGTCGTCGATGATGCCGACCTCGTCGTACCGGTCGAGGACCTGGGCGGCGACCTCCTCGGAGATGCCCCGCTTGGCCAGGACCCCGGCCAGTTCTGCCCGGGTACGCGGCCGGACCGCGAGCTGCCGCAGGCAGATCTCCCGGGCCACCTCGGCCTCGTCGCGCGGCGGAGCCGGAGCCTCCCCGGAATCGGGCTCCTCCGCGCGGCCACGTCGACCTCGGCGGGGTCGGGGCGTGCTGTTGGCGTCACCCGCGCGGGGCGGACTGGCGTCCCAGCCGCGCCCCGTACGGGCACGTCGTCCTGCCACGGGTCAGCGGATCAGAAGTCGACCGGCGGCAGCTCCGGGCCACCGGCGGCGTCGCCGGCGCCGCCGACCCCGACGCCGAGCTTCTCCAGGATCTTCTTCTCGATCTCGGCGGCCACGTCCGGGTTCTCCCGGAGGAACTCGCGGGCCTTCTCCTTGCCCTGGCCGAGCTGGTCGCCGTCGTAGGTGTACCAGGCGCCGGACTTGCGGATGATCGCCTGCTCCACGCCGACGTCGATCAGCGAGCCCTCGCGGGAGATGCCCTTGCCGTACATGATGTCGAACTCGGCCTGCTTGAACGGCGCGGCGACCTTGTTCTTCACGACCTTGACCCGGGTGCGGTTACCGACCACGTCGGTGCCGTCCTTGAGGCTCTCGATGCGGCGCACGTCGAGCCGGACCGAGGCGTAGAACTTCAGGGCCCGACCACCGGTGGTGGTCTCCGGGCTGCCGAACATCACGCCGATCTTCTCGCGGAGCTGGTTGATGAAGATCGCCGTGGTGCCGGTGTTGTTGAGCACACCGGTGATCTTCCGCAGCGCCTGGCTCATCAGCCGGGCCTGGAGACCCACGTGGCTGTCGCCCATCTCGCCCTCGATCTCGGCGCGCGGCACCAGGGCGGCCACCGAGTCGATCACGATGATGTCGAGCGCGCCGGAGCGGACCAGCATGTCCGCGATCTCCAGCGCCTGCTCGCCGGTGTCCGGCTGGGAGACCAGCAGGGCGTCGGTGTCGACGCCGAGGGCCTTCGCGTACTCCGGGTCGAGCGCGTGCTCGGCGTCGATGAAGGCGGCGATGCCGCCGGCCCGCTGAGCGTTGGCCACGGCGTGCAGGGCCACGGTGGTCTTACCGCTGGACTCCGGGCCGTAGATCTCGATGACCCGGCCGCGGGGCAGACCGCCCACGCCGAGCGCCACGTCGAGCGCGATGGAGCTGGTCGGGATGACGGCGGTCTGCACGACCGGCCGCTCCCCCAGCCGCATCACCGAACCCTTGCCGAACTGCTTGTCGATCTGAGCGAGAGCAAGGTCGAGCGCCTTCTCCCGGTCCGGCCCTGCCGCCATCGTTGCCACCCCTGCCTTCGCCGGCGTCTTACCTGAGCTTCGCGTCACGCGGGACACGCTAGGCGCTGGGTCCGACAGAAAACCAGCCGACGGGCCGCGAGCTGTGGACGAGCACCCCGCTGTGGACAATAGCCGAACAGGTGTACGACTCGGCAAGCGACACGCGGAACCGGAGAAAAGGCTGCTCAGCGTAGTCGCGCGGGTACCCGGTCGGGATAGGCGGCGACGACCGCCCGCCACACCACGTGGGTCTCCTCACCCGCCGCCAGCGCCTGCTCGATGGTCCGCCCACCGAGCTGGGACAGCACCTGGTCGCTGGCGATGCTGGCCGCGTAGCCCGGCCCGAACGCCTCCTCCAGCCGCGCCCAGAAGTCGGTCAGCCGCACGTGATCATTCCTCCTTGACCGGCACCCCGGCGGGCACCGGACGCAACGCTAGCGCCACCAGCGGCACCACCGTGATCGCCGCCAGCAGGGTGAGCGTGGGATAACCGGCCACCCGCATGACAAACCCGCTGAGCGCCGCGGCGCCTGCGCCGGCCAGCCCCATGATCAGGTCGGAGAACCCCTGCACGGCCGGCCGCACCCCGGTGGGCACCGACTCCGACAGCAGCGTGGAACCGGCCACCATGGTGCCCGACCAGCCCAGCCCGAGCAGCGTCAGGCCGACGGAGAGCGCCGGCGTGTGGTGCCCGGCCGTGCCGGCGACCGCGCAGGCGGCCAACAGCACCGCGACCCCACCGAGGATCACCGCCCGCCGGCCGAGCCGGTCGGTCAGCCAGCCCACCACCGGCGACAGCGCGTACATGCCGGCGATGTGCAGGCTCAGCACGATGCCGACCACCCGCAGCACGTCGGCGTCGTGGTGGAACTCGCCGAGCCGTACCGGGGTCATCGACATCACCGCGACCATCACCACGTGGCCCACCGCCACGGCCGCGATGCCGAGCCGGGCGGCCGGCCGTTCGCGTACCACCAGCCAGGCCGCACGCATCCCCGCGCCGCGCCGCGCGGCGACCTTGACCGGCGGGGAGCCGACCGGCTCGGCGACCGGCGCGTCGGCCGCCGCCAGGCGGCGCGCGGTGAGCAGCGGGTCGGGGCGCAGCAGGGCCAGCAGGACGACCGCGGCCAGCACGAACGCGGCCGCACTGAACGCGAACGGGCCGGCCAGCGGCGGCAGGCCCCAGCCGTTGGTGGTGTGATCGGCGAGCGCGGCGAAGTTCGGCGCCGCCACCGCACCGATGGTGGTGGCCCAGACGATCAGCGAGAGCTGCCGCCCGCGGCGGGCCGGTTCGGCGAGGTCGACGGCGGTGTAGCGGGCCTGGAGGTTGGCCGCGGTGCCGCCGCCGAAGAGCAGCATGCCGAGGAAGAGCAGTGGCACCCAGCGGGTGACCGCGGCGAGCACCACCAGCACGCCTCCGGCCGCCCCGGCGAGGTACGCCAGCGCCAGACCCGGCCGGCGGCCGTGACCGGTCATGATCCGGGTGACCGGGACGGCCAGCAGCGCCCCGCCGACCACGGCGGCGCTCTGCGCGAGGCCGGCCACGGCGGTGCCGGCGATCCGGGCGGCGAGCAGCGCGCCCACGGCGATGCCGATGGTCACCCCGATACCGCCGATGATCTGGGTGACGAAGAGCAGGCGCAGCGTGCGCCGCTGGATCGGCGCGACGTCGGGCCGGGTCAGGGCCGGCGCGGTGAGGTCGGTGGCCATGTGGGCATCTCCTCCGTAAGGGGCGACCCATCCTTGCGCACCGGACCGGGCGGGCTCCACCCGGTTCTGCTACAGGCCGAGCCCCCGGCCGATGATCTCCTTCATGATCTCGGTGGTACCGCCGTAGATGGTCTGCACCCGGCCGTCCAGCCAGGCCTTCGCGACCGGGTACTCGAGCATGAAGCCGTAGCCGCCGTGCAGCTGGAGGCAGCGGTCGGCGACCTTGTTCTGCAGCTCGGTGGTCCACCACTTGGCCTTCGCCGCGTCGGTGACCGAGAGCCGGCCGGCGTTGAACTCGGCGACGCAGTGGTTGACGAAGGTACGCGCGATGGTGACCTCGGTGTCCAGCTCGGCCAGGAGGAAGCGGTTGTGCTGGAACTTCCCGATCGGCCGGCCGAACGCCTCCCGGGAGCGGACGTGGTCGAGGGTGAGCGCGAGCAGCTTCTCGGCGGCGGCCACCGCGGCGACGGCGATGCTGAGCCGCTCCCGGGGCAGGTTGGCCATCAGGTGGTAGAAGCCGTGGTTCTCGGTGCCGATCAGGTGTTCCGCCGGCACCCGGCAGTCGTCGAAGAAGAGCTCGGCGGTGTCGTTGGCCTTCAGGCCGACCTTCTCCAGCCGCCGTCCCCGGGTGAAGCCGGGCGTGCCGGTCTCCACCACGACCAGGCTCACCCCGTGCGCGCCCTGGTCCGGCGCGGTCCGCACGACCACCACCACGAGATCGGCCATCTCCCCGTTGGTGATGAACGTCTTCTGGCCGTTGAGCAGGTAGGTGTCGCCGTCGCGGACCGCGCTGGTCCGGATGCCGGCCAGGTCGCTGCCGGCGCCGGGCTCGCTCATCGCGATGGCGGTGACCAGGTCGCCGGAGCAGAAGCCCGGCAGCCAGCGCTTGCGCTGGTCCTCGGTGGTCAACTCGGTCAGGTACGGGGCCACCACGTCGTTGTGCAGCCCGAAGCCCAGCCCGGAGCAGCCGGCCGCGACGATCTCCTCGACCAGCACCGCGTTGAACCGGAAGTCCCGCTGCCCGCCGCCGCCGTACTCCGGGTCGACGTCCATACCGAGCAGCCCGGCCGCGCCGGCCTTGCGCCACACCTCGCGGTCGACGATGCCCTCGGCCTCCCAGCGGGCGTGGTGCGGCACGGCCTCCCGGGCGAGGAACTCGCGGCACAGGTCCCGGAACTCTTCGTGGACGGGCTCGTAGAGATGCTGCTCCATGGCGACGAGTGTGCCCGCCGGGACGGCCGGCGGGAAGGGGCCGCCCGGCAAGGCAAACCGCCATCAGCTCTTGACGACGCTATCCGTCGCGGCTCTATTCTCACGGCACGATTTCCGTGGACCCTGGTCCGCTGGCGCAACGTTAACCGTAGGACTGAGGAGCGCCCATGTCAGCCGGGCCCGCCACCCCCGCCGTCTCCCTCCGCGGGCTGCGCAAGTCGTTCGGCCCGGTGGAGGCGGTGGCCGGCGTCGATCTGGACATCGCCGACGGCGAGTTCTTCTCGATGCTCGGGCCGTCCGGCTCGGGCAAGACGACCGTGCTCCGCATGATCGCCGGGTTCGAGCCGCCGACCGCCGGGAGCGTGCTGCTCGGCGGACGCGACGTCACCCGGCTGGCCCCGTTCGAGCGGGACGTCAACACCGTCTTCCAGGACTACGCGCTGTTCCCGCACATGACCGTCCGGCAGAACGTCGAGTACGGCCTGCGGGTGCGCAAGGTCGGCCGCGCCGAACGCCGCCAGCGGGCCGACGAGGCGCTGCGCGGCGTACGGCTGGAGGGCCTGGCAGACCGGCGACCGGCCGCGCTCTCCGGCGGGCAACGGCAGCGGGTGGCCCTGGCCCGCGCGCTGGTCGTCCGGCCGAAGGTGCTCCTGCTCGACGAACCGCTCGGCGCCCTGGACCTGAAGCTGCGCGAGCAGATGCAGGTCGAGTTGAAGGCGCTCCAGCGGGAGGTGGGCATCACCTTCGTCTTCGTCACCCACGACCAGGAGGAGGCGCTCACCATGAGCGACCGGGTGGCGGTCTTCGACAACGGCCGGATCGCCCAGGTGGGCACCCCCGCCGAGGTCTACGAGCGGCCCGCCACCCCGTTCGTCGCCGGCTTCGTCGGCACGTCCAACCTGCTCACCGGCGACGCGGCCCGCACGGTGCTCGGCCGCGACGGCACCTTCTCCATCCGGCCGGAGAAGATCCGGCTCGACGGTCCACCGCCGACCGACGGGGAGACCTCGGCCACCGGACGGGTGGCCGAGGTCGTCTACGCCGGGGCGAGCACCCGGTTCGTCGTCGACCTCGACGCCGGCGCGCGGCTGGTCGTGACGCAACAGAACCTGACCACCTCCTCGGCCGACGTGGCGGCACTGCGCGGCACCCCGGTACGCCTGGCGTGGCGCACCGAGCACGCCGTGGCCGTACCGGTCCCCGCCGTACCGACCCCCCTTACGAAGGAGAGCGCTCATGCGTACCGGTAGAACCCTCACCGCGCTCGCCGCGGTCGGCCTGCTCGCCCTGACCGGCTGCGGCGACGGCGGCACGACCACCGGCGGTTCTGGCCCGGGCGGCATCAAGCCGCCGAAGATCGACAAGCTCGCGTCGCTGGGCGCGGGCGAGGGCCAGGTCAACGTCGTCGCCTGGGCCGGGTACGTCGAGGACGGCTCCACCGATCCGAAGGTGGACTGGGTCACCGACTTCGAGAAGCAGACGGGCTGCCAGGTCAACGTCAAGGTCGCCGGCACCTCCGACGAGATGGTGACGCTGATGAAGACCGGCGAGTACGACGTGGTCTCCGCCTCCGGGGACGCCTCGCTGCGGCTGATCTACGGCGGCGACGTCGCCCCGGTGAACACCGACCTGATCAGCAACTACAAGGACGTCTTCGACGGGCTCAAGCTGAAGCAGTGGAACTCCGTCGACGGGGTGGCCTACGGCGTCCCGCACGGACGCGGCGCGAACCTGCTGATGTACCGCACCGACGTGGTCAAGCCGGCCCCGACCTCCTGGGGCGCGGTGTTCGACGCGAACTCCCCCTACAAGGGGAAGATCACCGCGTACGACTCGCCGATCTATATCGCGGACGCGGCGCTCTACCTGATGAAGCACCAGCCGGAACTCGGCATCAAGAACCCGTACGCGCTGGACGACAAGCAGTTCGCCGCGGCGGTCGACCTGCTGAAGAAGCAGAACGAGCTGATCGGCGAGTACTGGTCGGACTACACCAAGGAGGTGCAGGCATTCAAGGCCGGCAACTCGGTGCTCGGCACCACCTGGCAGGTCATCGCCAACCTGGCCACCGCCGACAAGGCCCCGGTCGAGGCGATCCTGCCCGAGGAGGGGGCGACCGGCTGGTCCGACACCTGGATGATCTCCGCCAAGGCGAAGCACCCGAACTGCGCGTACCGCTGGATGGACCACATCATCTCGCCGAAGGCCAACGCCGCGGTGGCCGAGTGGTTCGGTGAGGCGCCGTCCAACAAGCTGGCCTGCGCCGAGACCGCCGACAAGAAGCACTGCGCGACGTACCACGCCGAGGACGAGTCCTACTTCGAGAAGGTCTGGTACTGGAACACCCCGGTGCAGCAGTGCCTGGACGGGCGTACCGACGTCACGTGCAAGGACTACGCGGCCTGGACCCAGGCCTGGACGACGATCAAGGGCTGAGGTGGCCACCTCCACGCTCGACCGGCCCGCGGGCGGCGCCAGCGCCCTCCGCGGGCCGGTCCGCCGGCTCTCGGCCTGGCTGCACCGGCACGCCGGGGTACGCCTCGCCGCCCTGCTCGCCGCGCCGCTGTTCTGGCTGGTGGTCGCCTACCTGGGCGCGCTGGCGGTGCTGTTCGTCTCGGCGCTCTGGACGGTCAACGGGTTCACCGGGGAGGTCGTCCGCCAGCCCACGCTGGACAACTTCCGCACCATCGTCACCGACGAGGTCTACCGGACGGTCGCGCTGCGCAGCGTCGGCGTGGCCGCCGGGGTAACGGTGATCGACACCCTGATCGCCCTGCCGATGGCCTTCTACATGGCGAAGGTCGCCAAGCCCCGCCACCGGCGCTGGCTGGTGGTCGCCATCCTCACCCCGCTCTGGGCCAGCTACCTGGTCAAGGCGTACGCCTGGCGGGTGCTGCTGGCCAACGGCGGGCCGGTGGACTGGCTGTTCGGCGGGCCGGGCAGCGGCCCCGGGTACGGGCTGGGCGCGACCGTGCTGGTGCTGGCCTACCTCTGGCTGCCGTACATGATCCTGCCGGTGTACGCGGGCCTGGAGCGGTTGCCCGACTCGCTGCTGGAGGCGTCGGCGGACCTGGGCGCCCGGGCCGGCCGGACGTTCCGCGCGGTGGTGCTGCCGGTGGTGGTCCCGTCGGTGATCGCCGGCTCGATCTTCACCTTCTCGCTCTCGCTCGGTGACTACATCACCGTGCAGATCGTGGGCGGCAAGACGCAGCTCATCGGCAACCTCGTCTACGTCAACATCGGGGCGGCGAACAACCTGCCGTTCGCCGCCGCGCTGGCCACCATCCCGGTCCTGATCATGGTCGGCTACCTGGTCGCCGTACGGCGGTCCGGGGCCCTGGAGGAGTTGTGACCCTCTCCCGGTCGGCACGCTGGCTGCTGCGCGGCGCGATGGCGCTCGGCCTGGCCTTCATCTACCTGCCGCTCTCCATCGTGCTGGTCAACTCGTTCAACGCGGACCGCACGTTCGCCTGGCCCCCGCCCCGCTGGACCACCGAGTGGTGGGTACGCGCCTGGGAGAACGCGGGCGCCCGGGAGGCGCTGTGGACGTCGGTCCAGGCCGGGCTGGGCGCCACCGCCGTCGCGCTGCTGCTCGGCTCCCTGGTCGCCTTCGCCGTGCAGCGGTACCGGTTCTTCGGTCGCGAGACCGTGTCGCTGCTGGTGGTGCTGCCGATCGCGCTGCCCGGCATCGTCACCGGCATCGCGCTGGACACCGCGTTCCGGTCGGTGCTGGCGCCGCTCGGCATCGGCAAGGGACTCTTCTCGGTCATCGTCGGGCACGCGACGTTCTGCGTGGTCGTCGTCTACAACAACGTGCTGGCCCGGCTGCGCCGGTCCGGCGGCAACCTCCAGG
This sequence comes from Micromonospora sp. NPDC048930, assembly GCF_043197935.1. Lineage (NCBI taxonomy): Bacteria > Bacillati > Actinomycetota > Actinomycetes > Micromonosporales > Micromonosporaceae > Micromonospora > Micromonospora sp. NPDC048930. The sequence goes on along the minus strand of NZ_JBICUB010000004.1, from coordinate 282,820 downwards.
AGGCATCGGCCGACCTGGGCGCCGACGGCTGGCAGACCTTCCGGTACGTGACGTTCCCGGTGCTGCGCTCGGCGCTGCTGGCCGGCGCGCTGCTGGCGTTCGGCCTCTCCTTCGACGAGATCATCGTCACCACGTTCACCGCCGGGCCGGGCGTGCAGACCCTGCCGATCTGGATCTTCAGCAACCTGTTCCGGCCGAACCAGGCGCCGGTCATCAACGTGGTGGCCGCCGTGCTCATCGTCGCCTCGGTGGTGCCGATCTACCTGGCCCAGCGGCTCTCCGACACGGCCAGCGGCGGCCGCCTCTGACCGCCCGCCACGGCCCGCGCGCCGTGGTGGCGCGCGCTCAACCCCACCAGGTGGCGTCGGCGACCGGGACGAAGCCGAGCGAGTCGTAGAGCGGGCGGCCGGCGCGGGCCGCGGTGAGCGTCATGGGTACGCCGCCGAAGCGGCCGAGCACGCCGTGCAGCAGGGCCCGGCCCACGCCCCGGGACCGGTGCGCGGGCAGGGTCGTCATCCAGTAGAGGCCGACGCCCTCGTCGCGGACGGTCAGGCAGGCTCCGGCCGGCGTGGCGCCCGGTCCGGTGGCGTCGGCGACGTCCCGGTGGACCAGGAAGAACCGGACCTCCGGCCGGTCCAGCAGGGCGGGCGGGAACGCCTGCCCCGGGCGGTACGGCTGGAACGGCTCCAGCGGGAAGCCGTGCACCACCACGTCCTCGGCGACGGCCAGTCGGTCGGCGTGCCCGACCGGGGTGACCGGCAACGACGGGTCGGGCACCGGCCCGGGGCGGCGGATCATCACCGGCAGGGTGCGCGGGCTCAGCCCGAGGTCGGCGAGGTCCAGCCGCGCGTACTGGTCCTCGACGACGACGCGGCCGGTCCGCCCGCGGACGAGCGCGGCCAGCGCGGCCCGGTCGTCCGGGGAGGGGTCCGGGTCGGCCAGGAGGATCCGCAGCCCGGCGGGCGCGTCGCCCAGCACGGCGAGGAAGCCCGGCCGGCTCAGCAGCCGGTGCCCGCGGCTCTCGGCGAGCGCCGTCCACATGGCGGCGGCGTTGCGGACGGACAGCTCAAGATCACTCGTCATGCCCCGACGCTAGGCCCGGTGGCCGGCACCGCGCAGGTCCATTTCGCCGCCGTCGGGCTGGTCCGTTCCGCCGACGTACGCCAGCATGGCGGGATGACCACGCTGACCGGACGACAGATCGCCGACGAGAAACTGGACGGCTGGACCTACCTGCTGGGCGGCCTGCAGACCCGGATCCGGACGCCGAACTTCGCCACCGGGCTGTCGATCGTGGACGCGATCGGCGCCGAGGCCGAGCGGATGGACCACCATCCCGACCTGGACCTGCGCTACACCCACGTCGACGTCCGGCTCTGGTCGCACGACGCCCGCGGGGTCACCCGCCGGGACGTCCGGCTGGCCCGGGCCATCTCGGCGATCGCCGCCGAGGCCGGGGTGACGCTGGCGCACACCGGCGTCGCCCGCCTCGAACTCGCGCTGGACAGCCCGGACTTCGCCGCGGTGCTGCCGTTCTGGCGGGCGGTGCTGGCCTGGGAGCACCTCGCGGGGCCGGGGTTCGGCGACGAGCTGCGCGACCCGGCCGGCACGCTGCCCACCGTGTGGTTCCAGGAGTCCGGCCGGGAGGAGCCCCGGCAGCGCTGGCACCCGGACGTGTGGGTGGACCCGGCGGAGGTGCAACCGCGGATCGACGCCGCCCTCGCGGCCGGCGGGACGCTGGTCAGCGACGCGGCGGCGCCGCACTTCTGGGTGCTCGCCGACCCGGACGGCAACCGGGTCTGCCTCTGCACCTGGCAGGGACGCGATTAGCGGGCCAGGGCGCGGGCGGCGACCTTCAGGTCCTTGACCAGGCCCTCGTACGCCACCTCCTGGTTGTCGGCGCGCAGCACCGCGGACGGGTGGATGGTGGCCAGCAGCCGGGCCTCGGGGGCGTCGGCCACCTTCCCGGCGCTGTCCACCGGCACCTGGGCGAAGTCCTCCGGATGCTGGGCGGCGGCGGGCCAGGGCATCAGTTCGCCGCGCTGCTTCGTCACCCGGAAGGTCGGGCCGAGCAGCGCCTTGGCGGCGGTGGCGCCGAGCACCACCACGATCTCCGGGCGGAGCCGGGCGAACTCGGCGACCAGCCAGGGCCGGCAGGCGGTGATGTGCACCCGGTCCGGGCTCTGGTGGATCCGCCGCTTGCCACGCAGCTCGAAGCGGAAGTGCTTCACGGCATTCGTGATATATACCCGGCTTGCATCGATTTTGGCGTCGTCGACCGCCCGCCGCAGCACCCGGCCGGCCGGCCCGACGAAGGGCAGGCCCTGCTTGTCCTCCATGTCGCCGGGCTGCTCCCCGACGAAGACCACCTGGGCGCTCTCGTCGCCCCGGCCGAAGACGGTCTGGGTGGCGTCGCGGTAGAGCTGGCAGCCGCGACAGCCGGCCGCCGCGGCGCGTAGCTGGTCGATGGTGTCCGCCTGCGGCGGGATGAACTCCTGGGCTCCGGGCGCGCTCTCGGTCTCGGCCATGCCGACTTTATATACCGGTTTCGTCACCGACGCCCGGCCCGGGCGTCAATAGCCGCCGCCACCACCGCCGCCGCCGCGCGAAGCCAGGGCGATCGCGATGATGATGAGAATGATCACCACCACCGCCACGCCGATCCAGACGCCTCTGCGGGACCCGTTCGAAGCCACGCCACCCACCTCCCGGCCCGGGGTACCCGCCGGCGGCCGGGACATGCGGTCCCGGGCCCGCGCCGGTCCGGTCGACGCCGTCGACCCGGGCGATGCGCGACCGCGTCAGGCGGTGAAGCCGGTGGCCGTCGGGTGCAGGGCGCGGGCGACGGCCGCGGCGAGCGGGCCGAGGTCGGCCTCGTCGAGCGAGCTGACGGTGATCCGCACGCCGGGTCCGGCGGCGATCCGGTGCGGCGCGCCCGGGGCGACCGACCAGCCGGCGTCGCGCAGGGCGGTGACGGCCAGCGTCTCGTCCGGCACCGGGATCCAGACGTTGATCCCGGTGCGGCCCTGGGCGGCCACCCCGTGCGCCGCGAGCGCGTCGACCAGCCCGTCCCGGCGGCGCTCGTAGCTCTCCCCCGCGCGGTGCACGAGGTCGGCCGTGGCCGGGTCGCGCCAGAGCGCCAGCACCAGGCGTTGCAGCACGGTGGAGACCCAACCGGCGCCGACCTGGGCCCGGCCGGCCACCCGGGCCACCGTGGCCTCGTCGCCGGCCAGCACCGCGAGGCGCAGGTCCGGGCCGTAGGGCTTGCTCACCGACCGGACGAAGGCCCACGTCGGGGTCGCCCCGGCGAGCGGGTGCAGGGGTACGCGGGCCAGCTCGGCGGCGTGGTCGTCCTCGATCAGCAGCAGGTCGGGGCGGCCGGCCAGCAGCGTACGCAGCGCCTCGGCGCGGCCGGCGGAGACGGCGGCCCCGGTCGGGTTCTGGGCCCGGCTGGTGACCACCAGGGCGCGCGCCCCGGCGGCGAGGGCGGCCCGGACGCCCGGCTCGGTGGGGCCCTCGTCGTCGACCGGCACCCCGATCACCCGCAGCCCGAGCGCGGCGACGAGGTCGAGCAGGTTGGCCCAGCCCGGGTCCTCGACGGCGACCGCGTCGCCAGGGCGCAGGTGGGCGGCGAGCAGGCGCTCGATGCCGTCCAGCGCGCCCCCGGTCACGGTGATCTCCTCGGCCGGTACGCCGTCGGCGGCGAACCGGTCCCGGGCGAGGGCGGCCAGCTCGGGCAGGACGGCGGTGGCCGCGTACCCGGTGGGGGGCCCGATCTCGGTGGCGAGCGCGGCCAGGTGCGGGCCGAGGGGCGGGAGCAGCCGGTTGTCGGGCTGGCCGGAGGAGAGGTTGCGGGCACCGGGCAGCGGCGGCGGCAGCAGCGCGGACCGGCGGGTGGCCACGGGTGGGCGGGGCCGGACCCGGGTGCCGTGCCGGCCGGCGGTGACCACGAGGCCGCGCTGCCGCAGCTCCTGGTACGCCTTCGCCACGGTGGCCGGGCTGACGGCCAGCTCGGCGGCGAGGACGCGGACGGCGGGCAGGGGGTCGCCGGGGGCGAGCGCCCCGGTGCGGATGCCGCTTTCCACGCTCGCCGAAATGGCGGCCGACGAGGATCCGGCGATCTGATAATGTGCTGCCACAGTTCGGAGATTGTACTAGAACAAAGGTGGGATGTCGCATGTACCCCCCGACCGAACGGACCACCGCCACCCGGATGCGCGACCGGATGAGCTACGACGCGGCCGCCGCGCACGCCGTGCTCGACGAGGGGTACCACTGCGCGCTGGCGTTCGTCGTGGACGGCGAGCCGCGCGTCCTGCCCACCCTGCACGTCCGGGTGGACGACACCCTCTACCTGCACGGCTCCACCGGCAGCCGGCCGCTGCTCGCCGCCCGCACCGGGGACGGCCTGCCGGTCTGCGTCGCGGTCACCCACCTCGACGGCCTGGTCTTCGCCCGGTCGCAGTTCAACCACAGCGCCAACTACCGGTCGGTGGTGGTGCACGGCAGCGCCCGCCTGGTCACCGACGAGCGGGAGAAGCTGGCCGTGCTGACCGCCCTGGTGGAGAAGGTGGCCCCGGGTCGCGCCGGGGACAGCCGACCGCCGAGCCGCAAGGAACTGGCCGAGACCGCCGTGCTGGCGCTGCCGCTGCGGGAGGTGTCCGTCCGCGCCCGCGCGGGCGGGGCCAACGACGACCCCGCCGACCTCGACCTGCCGTACTGGGCCGGAGTGCTGCCGCTGCGCCTCACCCCCGGGATCCCGGTACCGGCCGACGGGGTGACCGCGCCGGTGCCGGCGTACCTGCGGCCGGCCCGCTCGCCCTGGCTCGACCCGGTGGTGCTGCGGGGCGAGCACGTGGTGCTGGAACCGCTCGACGAGTCCCACGCCGAGGAGCTGTACGCCGCCCTCGACGACGAGGAGGTGTGGCGGTACGTCGGCAGCCCGCGCCCCGGCAGCGCCGAGGAGATGGCCGGGTACGTCCGGGCCGCGCTGGACGCCCACCACCGCGGCGTCCGGACCCCCTGGGTGCAGCGGTGCGCGGTGACCGGGGCGGTGGTCGGCACCACCTCCTACTACCAGCCCGACCCGGACCTGCGCGCGGTCGAGATCGGCTACACCCAGCTCGGTCGGCCGTGGTGGCGTACCGGGATCAACACCGAGGCGAAGCTGCTGCTGCTCACCCGGGCCTTCGAGGAACTGGACGCGGTCCGGGTCACCTGGCAGACCAGCACGCTCAACGAGCGGTCGCAGCGGGCCATCGAGCGGCTCGGCGCCACCCGGGAGGGGACGCTGCGGTCCAACCGGCGGCGCGCCGACGGCACCTGGCGGCAGTCGGCGCTCTACTCGATGCTCGCCGAGGAGTGGCCGAACGCACAGGTCACGCTGCGGGAAAGGCTTCGCCCGGCGGTGCCGGCGGCGTCATGATGTCCGGCGTGCTGGGCATCACCGACATCTGGACGTACGTGCTGGGGACCGTGGCGATCGTGCTGCTCCCCGGGCCGAACTCGCTCTTCGTGCTCTCCACCGCCGCCAAGCGCGGGGTACGGGCCGGCTACCGGGCCGCCGGCGGGGTGTTCGTCGGCGACTCGGTGCTGATGTTCCTCTCCGCCGCCGGGGTGGCGTCGCTGCTCAAGGCGTACCCGCCGCTCTTCCTGGTGATCAAGTACGCGGGCGCCGCGTACCTCGGTTATGTGGGGTTGACCATGCTGCGCGGCGCGTGGCGGCGCTGGCGCGACCGCAACGACCCCGCCGCCCCGCGGCTGATCGACGCGGCGGAGCCGGCGGCGCTGCGCAGCCCGTTCCGGCGGGCGCTCGTCATCAGCCTGCTCAACCCGAAGGCGATCCTCTTCTTCATCTCGTTCTTCATCCAGTTCGTCGACCCCGGGTACGCCTGGCCGGCGCTGTCGTTCCTGCTGCTCGGGCTGATCGCCCAGGTGACCAGCGCGCTCTACCTCACCGCGCTGATCTTCGCGGGCACCTTCCTGGCCACCCAGTTCCACCGTCGGCGTCGGCTGGCCGCCGGCGGCATCACCGCCGTGGCGATGCTCTTCCTCGGCTTCAGCCTGAAGCTCGCCACCGCCTCGGTGTAAGGAGAGGCCCCTCCTTGACGCCTCGCGGCGGCACCTCTCCCGGTCAGGTGCCGTCGCCGCCACCGCCGACGCCGGCGCCGCCGGCGGTACCGCCCAGGCCGTAGCCGGGGGCGACGGGTTCGTCGGGCGCCCGGCTGACGTGGGCGGACTCGCTGACCGTGGCGGACCAGTCGGCGTGCGCCGCGGCGGCGGCGTGCCGGTTGATCGCGTGCCGCAGCCAGCCGTCCACGGTGGCGACCCAGTCCCGCCGCTCGGCCCCGGCGTGCCAGACCCGGAACCGGCTGATGCTCTGGTGGGTCACCCCGGCCAGGGCGAGCCGGCGGTCCATCCAGAGCAGCACCTCCAGCCCGGCCGGGTTGGTCACGAAGATCACCTCCAGTTCGGTGATCGGGCCGGCGTAGAGCGGGGCCACCCAGTAGCCCAGCCGCTCGTGGAACGGCAACGTCTGCTCCACCCCGGGCAGCCGGCCGTGCTGGAGCCCCGCCTGCCGCATCACGAAGCCCAGGGTCTCCAGCGCGGCCAGCACGTGCTGCTGGGTCGGCAGCGGGTGGACGAAGACCGGCACCATCGCCCCCTGATCCAGGTCGGGATCGACCGACACCTCGGTCCGCAACCCGGTACGCAGGCTCATCAGCGGCACCCCGCCGAAGATGGTCACCGGGGTCTCCCAGGGCAGCGGGAACGCGAACTCGACCGCCCGCCGCCGCCCCGCCGGCACCACGAACCGGCCGGCGATCGGCACCTGGTGATACTGCACGAGCCGCCGCGGCGAGCCCGGGTCCTCCGGCTCGACCTGCGCGACCAGCCCCAGCCGGATGTGCCGGACCGCGACGTCCGTACCGGCGGAGGTGAGCGTGACCCGGCCGGGCAGGCGCAGTCCCGGGCGGGTGCTCGGGTTGGGCAGCGTGGTGCTCACCGAGAGTCCCGTCCACACCGACTCCGACGACACCCCGGTCAGCCGCATCCCCGCGCTCCTTCCCCCCGGCCCGTCCGCTTTCCCGCTCCCCGACCGGCCACTCCTGCCGGCGGCGGTGGCGGAAGGACAGCCGGCCGCCGGGTCGCGGGGACCCGGCGGCCGGCTGGAGGGGGGAGGGAGCGCGTCAGCGCAGCCGGCGGCCCCGGGGCACCGGGTCGGTCTCGTCGTCGAACTCGCCGATGACCTCCTCGAGGAGGTCCTCCAGCGCGACGAAACCGATCGGCCGGGTGGGGCCGCCGCCGTTGCGGACCAGCGCCAACTGGGCCTGCTGGCCGCGCATCGCCGCGACCGCCTCGGTGACCGTGGCCTCCCCGGGCAGAGTGAACGCCGGGGTCATCAGCTCACCGGCGGTCGCCGGCCGGCCGGTGGTGACCGCCCGGACCGCCTCGCGTACGTGGACCAGCCCGCAGACCTCGCCGCCGGCGTCCAGCACGGCCAGCCGGGACCGGCCGCTGTCCCGCGAGACGTGCTCGATCCGGTCGGCGGTGTCCTCCCGCCGGACCGTGACGATCCGGTCGAACGGCTCCATCACCTGCGCCACCCGGGTGCCCTGCAGCTCCAGCATGCTGGTCAGCAGCTGGTGCTGCTCGGCGCCGAGCAGCCCGTGCTCGCGGGACTGCTCCAGCAGGATGCGCAGTTCGTCCGGGCCGTGTACCTGGGCGAGCTGGTCCTGCTGACGTACGCCGACCAGCCGCAGGACCGCGTTGGCCAGCGCGTTCAGCGCGGAGAGCACCGGGCGGGCGACCCGGGCGAAGGCCCGGAACGGCAGCGCCAGCAGCGTCGCCGAGCGCTCCGCGTCGGTGATCGCCCAGGACTTCGGGGCCATCTCGCCGACCACCAGGTGCAGGAAGGTCACCAGGGCCAGCGCGAACAGCAGCCCCACCAGGCGACCGACCGCGTCCGGCAGCCCCACGGCGTGCAGCAGCGGGCTGACCAGGTGCTCGATGGCCGGCTCGGCCAGGGCACCGAGGCCCAGGGTGCACAGCGTGATGCCGAGCTGCGCGCCGGCCAGCATCAGGCTCAGCTCGCGGACGCCGTCCAGCGCCGCGCGGGCCGCCCGGCCGCCGCCGGCGGCCATCTGTTCCAGGCGGTACCGCTTGGCCGCCACCAGGGCGAACTCGGCGGCCACGAAGAAGCCGTTGAGCGCCAGCAGCACCACGGAGAAGAAGAGCGCGAACCCGGGGCTCATGCCGCCTCCTCCCCGCGCTCCACGGCGGTCGTCCGCAGCCGGACCGAGTCGGCCACGTGCCGGTCCACGGCCAGCACCTCGACCAGGGCGCGCGGCTCGACGTCCGGCTCCTCGCCGTCCGCGGCGAGCGCGATCTCCAGCCGGTCGCCCACCTCGGGCACCCGGCCCAGCTCCCGCATGACCAGCCCGGAGAGGGTGTCGTACTCGGGCGCCTCGGGCAGCGCGATGCCGGTGCTGTCCGCGACCTCGTCGATCCGCCAGCGGGCCGGCACCACCCAGGAGCCGTCCTCCTGCCGGGCCGGGGCCCGCTCCGGTGGGTCGTCCTCGTCGCGGATCGGCCCGACCAGCTCCTCGGCGATGTCCTCCAGCGTGATCACGCCGGCGAAGCCGCCGTACTCGTCGACGACGCAGGCGAGCTGCCGGTGGCCGACCCGGAGCCGGTCCAGCACCGTGGGCAGCGGCAGCGTCTCCGGCACGAGCAGCGGGGGTACGGCCACCGCGCCGACCCGGGTGGTGGCCCGCTTCGCCGGGGGTACGCCGAGGACGTCGGCGATGCCGATGACGCCGACCAGGTCGTCGACGCCCTCGGCGCCCCGGACGGGGAACCGCGAGTGGCCGGTGTCGAGCAGCTCGACGACCCGGCTGACCGGCTCGTCGGCCCGTACGGTGTGCACGTGGACCCGGGGGACCATCGCCTCCCCGGCGGTCAGCTCCCGGAAGTCGAGACCCCGGTCGAGCAGGTCCGACATCGCCGCGTCGAGGTGCCCCTCCTCCCGGGACTCGGCGATGATCTGTTCCAGGTCCTCCGGGGTGGCGCCGCTGGGCAGCTCCTCGATCGGCTCGATGCCGACCCGGCGCAGCAGCCGCACGGCGGCCCGGTCGAAGAGGGTGATCACCGGTCCGGCGATCTTCAGGTAGATCAGGGTGGACCGGGCGAGCGCCCGGGCCAGGGGCTCGGCGCGGGCGATGGCGAGGTTCTTCGGCGCCAGCTCGCCGAGGACCATCTGCACCACGGTGGCGATGATCAGGGCGAGCACCACCGACAGCGGCAGCGCGACGGCGGTGGAGACCCCGGCGACGCCGAGCAGCTCGGCCAGCCCGGCGCCCAGGTACGGCTCGGCGGCGTAACCGACCAGCAGGGCGGTCACGGTGATGCCGAGCTGGGCGCCGGAGAGCATGAACGACAGCCGCCCGGTCACCGCCAGGGCGCGCGCGGCGGCCTGGTCGCCGCCGTCGGCGAGCTGCTTGAGCTTGCCCCGGTCCACGGCGACGTAGCCGAACTCCTGCGCCACGAAGTAACCGGTGGCGGCGGTGAGAACGATGATGAGAAAAAGCCCGACGAGGATCAACACGGGACGCTCAGGGCTCCCGGGGCCGTCGGGGCGAAGGGTTGCCGGGCACGACCCGGCTGGCTACTGCTGCCCTCCTGGGCAGAGGAGTCGATCATGCGACCATTTTATCGGCGTCGGCTGGGCGTCCGCTGAAGGTGCCCGGAAGCCTCCCCGCCGTCCGGTTCACCGCCCCGCCAGCTCGTCGGCGTCCAGCAGGTCCCGGTCGACCCGCCCGGACCGGTAGGCCGCCCGCCCGATCATCTGCGCGGCGACCGGCGCGGTGGCCAGCTGGAAGACCGCGACCAGCGCGATCATCCCCAGGTCCGACGGGGTACGCAGGCGCAGCGCCAGGCCGAGCAGGAGCAGCAGCACCCCGAGCACCTGCGGCTTGGTGGCGGCGTGCATCCGGTCCAGCACGTCCGGGAACCGCAGCACGCCGATCCCGGCGGCCAGGCTGAGCAGCGCCCCGGCCAGCAGGCAGGCCGCGCCCAGCCAGTCGGCGACGACGCCCATCACGCCTCCTCGCGGACGGCGAAGCGGACCAGCGAGACCGAGCCGACGAAGCCGAGCAGGGAGAGCACCACCAGCACGGGCAGCGTGGTGGCGTGCCGGTTGACGGCCGCCTCGGCGCCCACCGCGCCGAGCATGGTGGAGAGCAGCAGGTCGGCGGCGACGACCCGGTCCAGCAGCGAGGGCCCCCGGTAGATCCGGGCCAGGGCGAGCAGCGCGGTGACCGAGAGCAGCCCGGTCAGCGCGACGGCGAGGAACGTGGTCACGGGTGGGTCCTCCTGTCGACGGGTTCGGTGCGCAGCCGGCGTACCTCCGCGGCGGAGCCGACGGCGCGGACGATGCGCCGCTCGACGGCGCGGACGCGGTCCCGGCCAGCGGTCAGGTCCCCGGGGCCGCGTACGTCGAGGACGTGCACGTAGAGGACGCCGTGGTCGCGGTCCACCTCGAGGATCAGGGTGCCCGGGACCAGGGAGATCACCTCGGCGGTGAGCGCCAGGTTGAGGTCGGTGCGCACCCGCAGCGGGACCGCGATGATCGCGCCACGCGGCCGGTAGCCGGGGCGGATCGCGACGGCGGCGACGTGCACGCTGGCGCTGACCAGCTCCCCGACGAAGGTGACCGCGAGGAGCAGCAGCGCGCCGGGGCGGAGCCGGCCGCCGAAGGTGACCGGCGGCAGCGGGAAGAAGAGCAGCACGGCCGCGCCGACGACGAGCCCGCCGAGCAGGTTGCCCCAGGAGAGGTCGCCCCAGAGCAGCATCCAGACGGCCACCAGCCAGGCGAGCGCGACGGCCTGGTCGCGGCGCCGCCCACCGCGGCCGACCGTGGGCGGCGGTGGGCGGCCGTCGGCCACGGCGGGGCGGCCGGCCGACGCCGGCGGACCGTCGTCGCGGGCCGGGCGCCCCGCGGGCAGGTCGTCGGTCATGGCACCTCCGCCGGCAGGACGGCCCGCACGTACGGGGTGCGCTGGCGCAGGTCGGTGGCGGCGTCCACGGTGACCCGGAAGAGCGGCCCGGCGGCCAGGGTCAGCGCGACGCCGAGCGCCACCAGGGCGGCGGTGGCCCCGACCATCAGCGCCGGCAGTCGGACGGTCGGCCCGGAGCTGGGCAGCCGGGGCGCCCGCCAGAACGCGATGTTCCACACCCGGGAGGCCGCGTAGAGGGTGAGCAGGCTGGTCAGCGTCCCGGCGGCGACCAGCACGGCGGGCAGCGTCCCGCCGGCCGCCACCCCGGCCTGGAGCAGGCCGAGCTTGCCGAGGAAGCCGGAGAACGGTGGGATGCCGGACAGGTTCATCGCCGGGACGAAGAAGAGCACGGCCAGCAGCGGGGTGATCCGGGCCAGCCCGCCCAGCCGGCGCAGGTCGGTGCTGCCGGCCCGCTCCTCGACCAGCCCGGCGACCAGGAAGAGGGTGGTCTGGATGGTGATGTGGTGCACCACGTAGAAGATCGCCCCGGAGAGGCCGGCGACGCTGCTCAGCGCCACCCCGAAGATCATGTAGCCGATGTGGCTGACCAGGGTGAAGGAGAAGACCCGCTTCATGTCGGACTGGGCGACCGCGCCGAGGATGCCGACCACCATGGTCAGGCCGGCCACCACCATGAGCAGGCGGGAGACCTGGCCGCCGGGGAAGAGCAGGGTTTCGGTGCGGATGATCGCGTACACGCCGACCTTGGTGAGCAGGCCGGCGAAGACCGCGGTGACCGGGGCGGGCGCCGTCGGGTAGCTGTCCGGCAGCCACGCGGAGACCGGGAAGACCGCCGCCTTGATGCCGAAGGCGAGCAGCAGGGTCAGCTGCAACGCCAGGCGTACGCCGTCGGGCAGGGCGTCCAGCCGCCCGGCGAGCTGGGCCATGTTGACGGTGCCGGTGGCCGCGTACACCAGGCCGACCGCGGCCAGGAAGATCATCGAGGAGAGGACGCTCACCACCACGTACGTGGAGCCGGTGCGGATCCGCGCCTCGGTGCCGCCGAGGGTGATCAGGACGAAGCTCGCGGCCAGCAGGATCTCGAAGCCGACGAAGAGGTTGAACAGGTCCCCGGCGAGGAAGGCGTTGGTCACCCCGGCGGTGAGCACCAGGTAGGTGGGGTGGTAGATGCTCACCGGCGCGCTCTCGCTGGTCTCCCCCCGACCCTGCCCGATGGAGTAGAGCAGCACGCAGAGGGTCACCGCGGAGGACACCACCAGCATCAGTGCGGCCAACTGGTCGGCGACCAGCACGATGCCGACCGGCGGCGGCCAGCCGCCCACCCGGACCACCACCGGCCCGTGCCGGTACGCCTCGACCAGCAGCACCACCGCGACCGCCAGGGTGGTGGCGAGCCCGACCACGCTGACCGACCGCTGCAACCCGGGGCGGTTGGCCAGGATCAGGGTGAGCGCGGCACCGAGCAGCGGCACCACCACCGGCAGCGGCACCAGGGCGGCGGTCGTGCTCACCGCGCCATCTCCGTTCGCGACTGCGGGGCTCGCAAACCCGGCTCATGCGCGCATTCCGGCTCGACCGCGTCCCACGCGAGCCGCCCCGGAATGCGCGTCCTCGCGCTCACCCTTGCTCCCCCCGGCGGCGCAGCCGGCGCAGCGCCGGCCCCGGGTCCACCTGCTCCGGGTCGTTGTTCGGCCCCTCCCCGCCGAGGTCCGCGGTGGACACCTCGTTCCGCTCGGCGAGCCGGACGATCTGCCGGTCCTCCAGGTCGTCCTGCACCTCGTCGTCGCCGCTGAGGTACCAGCTCCAGTACGCCACCGCGAGCAGGAACGCGGTCAGCCCGAACGTGATCACCACGGCGGTCAGCACCATGGCCTGCGGCAGGGCGTCGCTCATCTCCCCGGCCGGCGCGGTGCCGACCAGGGGCGCGGCGCCGGACCGGCCGCCGAGCAGGATCAGCAGGTTCACCCCGTTGCCGAGCAGGATGACGCCGAGCAGGATCCGGGTCAGGCTCCGCTCCAGCAGCAGCGTGACGCCGGTGGCGACGAGCACCCCGACGGCGATCACCAGGACCAGGGTGGGTCCCGGGACGCCCCTGGTCATGTCGGGCCCCCGTCCCGCTCGACGACGAGCCCCCGGGCCGGCTCGCCCGCCGCCTCGACGTGCCGGTCCACCTCCGCGCCCAGGCTGCGCAGGATGTCCAGCACCAGCCCCACCACGATCAGGTAGACGCCGATGTCGAAGAAGAGCGACGTGACCAGGTGGAAGTGCCCGACCAGCGGCAGCCAGAGGTTCACCTTGACGCTCTGCAGCACGTCCCCGGCGAGCAGCAGCCCGAGCACGCCGCCGCCGACCGAGACGGCGAGCCCCGCGCCGAGCACCGTGCCGGCCCCGACCGGGGCGGCCTCGGCCAGTTCGTACCGGCCGCCGGCCAGGTAGCGGACGGCCAGCGCCAGGCTGGCGACGAGACCGCCGGAGAAACCACCGCCCGGGGCGTTGTGCCCGGAGACGAGCAGGAACAGCGAGAAGAGCAGCACGGTGTGGAAGATCAGCCGGGTGACCACCTCGAAGACGATCGAGCGCCGGCGGGCGGGCAGGGTGGCCCCGCCGCGCAGCCAGACCGTGCGCCGGTCGGGGCGTGGCCCGGCGGGGCGCAGCCGGCGCGGCCGGGGCCCGGTGCGGGACCGCTCGAAGATCAGGCTGGCCACCCCGGTCGCGGTCACCACCAGCACCGAGATCTCCCCCATGGTGTCCCAGGCCCGGATGTCCACCAGGGTCACGTTGACCACGTTGCGGCCGTAGCCCTGCGCCACGGCGAGGTCGGGGAAGGACGCCGAGATCGACGGGAACCGCCGGGCGCCGGACGCGGCCAGGGCGAGGCCGGCCAGCACCAGGCCGGCGGCCGCCCCGATGCCCCGGCGTACCCAGCGGCTGCGGCGCAGCGGGCGGGCCGAGAAGCGTTCCGGCAGCCGGCGCAGCACCAGCACGAAGACCGCGATGGTGGCGGTCTCCACCAGGAACTGGGTGAGCGCCAGATCGGGCGCGCCGTAGAGGACGAACATCATCGCGGTGCCGTAGCCGGTGACGCCGACCAGCAGCATCGCGGTGAGCCGGCGCCGGGCGCGGACGGCGAGCAGCGCGGCCACCGCGATCACCACGCAGACCACCAGCTGCACCGGGTTGTCCCAGGCCGCGATCTCGTTCCGCCACGGCCGGGTGAGCAGCATCGCCGAGCCGGGCACCAGCACCAGGGCGAGCAGGATCGTGCCGAGATACTGCGGCAGGGAACCGCGCTGGGTCGCGCCGGTGACCTCGATGGCGAACCGGTCGAACCGGTGGGTCACCCACTCGTACCCCTGGTTGCCGCCGACCGGGAAGCGCAGCCGGGCCAGCGCCGGGGCGAGCGGGCCGCGGACCAGGTGCAGCAGCACGCCGCCGCCGACGGCGACGGCGGAGAGGCCCAGCGCCGCGGTCGGTCCGTGCCAGAGCGCCAGGCGCTCCTCGACCGGGCCGAAGAGTTCGGCGTACGGGCGGAGCAGGTCGCCGAGCGGGCCGGCCCCCGGCCCGGCGGCGAGCCCGGCCAGGGCGAGCAGGCCGGCCGGCCAGAGCATCGCCGCCGGGGGCCGCTCGATCCCGGTGTCCGGGATGCCCGGCCGCGCGGCGAAGGCGCCCCAGCAGAAGCGGATGCTGTACGCGACGGTGAGCGCGCTGCCAGCCACCACCACCGCCAGCACCAGCGGCCGGCCGGGGAACGCGCCGAGGACCGCCTCCTTGGCGACGAAGCCGAGCAGCGGCGGCAGCCCGGCCATCGAGGCGGCGGCCAGGACGGCGATGCCGGCCAGCAGCGGCGCCCCGCGCCCCACTCCGGACAGTTCGCGCAGGTCCCGGCTGCCGGCGCGGTGGTCGAGGATGCCCACGACGAGGAAGAGCGCCGCCTTGAACAGCCCGTGCGCCAGCAGCATCATCGCCCCGGCGAGCGCCGCCTTCGGGGTGCCCGCGCCGAGCACCACGACGAGCAGGCCGAGCTGGCTGACCGTCCCGTACGCCAGCAGCAGCTTCAGGTCGGTCTGGCGCAGCGCCGCCCAGCCGCCGAGGACCAGGGTGACCAGCCCGGCGACCGCGGTGACCGGGCGCCACGGCCCGACCGCGGCGAGCGCCGGGCCGAGCAGCCCGACCAGGAAGACGCCGGCCTTCACCATCGCCGCCGCGTGCAGGTACGCGCTGACCGGGGTGGGCGCGGCCATCGCCACCGGCAGCCAGGAGTGGAACGGGAACACCGCCGACTTGGCGAGCGCACCGGTCAGCACCAGCAGCACGGCCACGGCGAGGTACCCGCCGCCGGGCAGCGGCCCGGCGACGAGCTGGGACCAGCGGTAGCCGCCGGCGTGGTGGCCGAGCAGCAGGAAGCCGACCAGCATGGCCAGCCCGCCCAGCGTGGTGACGGTCAGCGCCTGGGCGGCCGCCAGGCGGCTGGACCGCCGTTCGGTGCTGTGCCCGATCAGCAGGTAGGAGAAGACCGTGGTCAGCTCCCAGAAGACGTAGAGCAGCAGCAGGTCGTCGGAGACGACCAGGCCGAGCATGGCCCCGGCGAACGCGACCATGACGGCCGCGAACCGGGCCAGCCCGGCCGAGCCGGCGTGGAAGTAGCGGGCCGAGTAGACCAGCACCAGCGCGCCGACGCCGCCGACCAGCAGCAGCATCAGCCAGGACAGGGTGGTGACGCGCAGCGCCAGGTCGAGCTGGAGCTGCGGGATCCACGGGTACGTCTCGACCACCGCGCCGCCGTCGCGGACCGCACCGGTGTGGGCGACCGCCCAGCCGACCGTGGCGGCGGGGGCGAGCGCGAGCGGGTAACAGGCGCGCGGACCCCACCACCGGACCAGCAGCGGCGCGAGCAGGGCCGCCACCAGGTGCAGGATCAGCAGGACGAGCACGCGCACTCCACGGTCGAGGTGGCAGCGCGCGCCGGCACGCTGCGGCCACGACGATCAGACGTCACCCGGTCGCCGCCCCGGGCGCTTTTCCGGAAACCCGCCCGCCGGGCCCGGGTCGGCGGATCCGGACCGGGCGGGACGGCAGACGTCCTGCTCAGCGGCGGGAGGGGCGGGTCTCCACCAGCAGGTCGGGGCGGCCGAGCTGGCGGACCACCTTGTTGACCACCCGCTGCGCGGCGGCGAGCGAGCGCACCGGGAGCAGCTTGCCTCGGCTCTCCCGGCGCAGCACGAAGTAGTGCACCGCGGCGCGGACCAGCCCGCGGTCGGCGGCGCTGGAGTGGGCGGTGGCGACGACCAGCTCGCGGAGGCAGCGGGCCAGCTCCTCGGCCAGCTCCAGCTCGGGACCGTGCAGGCCGGTGCGGAGCACGGCGAGGTGGCCGTCGACCTTACGGATGAGCACGTCGGCACCGGGCCCGGAGCCGCGTTCCTCGACGATCATCCATGCCCTCCACCCCGACGCCGCGTTGGGAGTGAAGTTACTTTATGTTGCGCGGCGCAAGCAAGCAGTTAAGTAAGACTTAACGCTAGTAACGCCTCAACCGTCGCTTAAGACCTCTACCCGGACAGAACAGCGTCCGGCCCGGCGTGAATGTCACATCGGCGAGGCAGGATGGAAGGCGTGGCGAACGAGGTGACCGGCGGGAGCGCCGTGCTGGCGGATTTCGGCCCGGCGACCCGGGAGTGGTTCGGCGCCGCCTTCGCCGCCCCCACCGCCGCCCAGGCCGGGGCCTGGCGGTCCGTCTCCGCCGGGCGCAACGCCCTGGTCGTCGCCCCGACCGGCTCCGGCAAGACCCTGGCGGCGTTCCTCTGGTCGCTGGACCGGCTGGCCAAGGAGCCGCCGCCGGCCGAGGCCCGGCAGCGTTGCCGGGTCCTCTACGTCAGCCCGCTCAAGGCGCTCGCCGTCGACGTGGAGCGCAACCTGCGCGCCCCGCTCGCCGGCATCCGCCAGGCCGCGACCCGGCTCGGGCTCACCCCGCCGGACATCACCGTCGGCATGCGCACCGGCGACACCCCGGCCGACGAGCGGCGGGCCTTCGCGCGTACCCCACCGGACATCCTCATCACC
Organism: Micromonospora sp. NPDC048930; assembly: GCF_043197935.1. NCBI lineage: Bacteria > Bacillati > Actinomycetota > Actinomycetes > Micromonosporales > Micromonosporaceae > Micromonospora > Micromonospora sp. NPDC048930. Next base: position 265,745 of record NZ_JBICUB010000004.1, on the reverse strand, counting down.
ACACCCGAGTCGCTCTTCCTGCTGCTCACCTCCGCCGCCCGGGACTCGCTGCGCGGGGTGCGCACGGTGATCGTCGACGAGGTGCACGCGGTCGCCGGCACCAAGCGCGGCGCCCACCTCGCCCTCTCCCTGGAACGCCTCGACGCGCTGCTGGAGACGCCGGCCCAGCGGATCGGGCTGTCGGCCACCGTCCGGCCGATCGACGTCTGCGCCCGGTTCCTCGGCGGCGCCCGCCCGGTCGACGTGGTGCAGCCGGCCAGCAGCAAGACCATCGAGGTCAGCGTCCAGGTGCCGGTGGAGGACATGACCCGCCTCGACGAGCAGGAGCCACCGGAGGACGATCTCGGCGGCATCGGCCCGCGCCGGGCGTCGATCTGGCCGGCCGTCGAGGAGCGGGTCTTCTCGCTGATCCGGTCGCACCGGTCGACCATCGTCTTCACCAACTCACGGCGCAGCGCCGAACGGCTCTGCGCCCGCCTCAACGAGCTGGCCGCCGAGGAACTGGCCGCGGCGGTCCCGCCCGCGGACGGCCCGGACGCGTGGGCAGGCCCGGTCGGGCCGTTGCGCGCGCCGCGCCAGCCGGCCGAGATCATGGCGCAGTCCGGGGCGGCGACCGGCGCGGCCCCGGTGATCGCCCGGGCCCACCACGGCAGCGTCTCCCGCGAGGAGCGCAAGCACATCGAGGAGGCGCTGAAGTCGGGGCAGCTCCCCGCCGTGGTCGCCACCTCCAGCCTGGAGCTCGGCATCGACATGGGCGCGGTCGACCTGGTGGTGCAGATCGAGGCCCCGCCGAGCGTCGCCGCCGGCCTGCAACGCGTCGGGCGGGCCGGGCACCAGGTCGGGGCGGTCTCCCGGGGCGTGGTCTTCCCCAAGCACCGCGGCGACCTGCTCTCCTGCACGGTGGTCGCGGAACGGATGGCCGACGGCGCCATCGAGGAGCTGCACTACCCGCGCAACCCCCTCGACGTGCTGGCCCAGCAGATCGTCGCGATGGTGGCCCTGGAGCCGTGGCGGCTCGGCGACCTCGCGGTGCTGGTCCGCCGGGCCGCCCCCTTCGCCGAGCTGCCCGACTCGGCGCTGCACGCGGTGCTCGACATGCTCTCCGGGCGCTACCCGTCGACCGCCTTCGCCGAGCTGCGCCCCCGGCTGGTCTGGGACCGGGCCACCGACGTGCTCACCGGCCGGCCCGGCGCGCAACGGCTCGCGGTCACCAGCGGCGGCACCATCCCCGACCGGGGACTGTTCGGCGTCTTCCTGGCCGGCGCCGAGCGCGCCGCCCGGGTCGGCGAGCTGGACGAGGAGATGGTCTACGAGTCCCGGGTGGGCGACGTGTTCCTGCTCGGCTCGTCCTCCTGGCGGATCGAGGAGATCACCCCCGACCGGGTGCTGGTCTCCCCCGCCCCCGGCCAGGCCGCCCGGATGCCGTTCTGGAAGGGCGACCAGCTCGGCCGGCCGGTCGAGCTGGGCCGGGCCATCGGCGCCCGGGTCCGGGCGCTGCTGCGCCAGGGCGACGACGACGCCGTCGCCGCGCTGCGGGCCGGCGGGCTGGACGACTGGGCCGCCGGCAACCTGATGGCCTACCTGCGCGAGCAGAAGGCGGCCACCCGCTCGCTGCCGGACGACCGGACGGTGGTGGTCGAGCGGTTCCGCGACGAGCTGGGCGACTGGCGGCTGGCCGTGCACTCCGTGCTCGGCGCCCGGGTCAACGGCCCGTGGGCGCTCGCCATCGGCCGTCGCCTCGCCGAGCGCTACGGCGTGGACGCCCAGGTCATGCCCTCCGACGACGGCATCGTGGTCCGGCTGCCGGACACCGCCGACGAGCCGCCCGGCGCCGACGTGGTGGTCTTCGAGCCCGACGAGATCGCCCAGCTCGTCGAGGAGTCCGTCGGCACCTCCGCGCTCTTCGCCGCCCGGTTCCGCGAGTGCGCGGCCCGCTCCCTGCTGCTGCCCCGCCGCGACCCGCGCCGCCGGCAGCCGCTCTGGCAGCAGCGCCAGCGCGCCGCCCAGCTCCTCGACGTGGCCCGCGAGTACGCCGACTTCCCGGTCACCCTGGAGGCCGCCCGGGAATGCCTCCAGGACGTCTTCGACCAGCCGGCCCTCGCCGAGCTGATGCGCGACCTGGCCGCCCGCAAGGTCCGCCTGGTCGAGGTCGAGTCCGAACGCCCGTCGCCGTTCGCCCGCTCGCTGCTCTTCGGGTACGTCGGCGCGTTCCTCTACGAGGGCGACGCACCGCTGGCCGAGCGCCGGGCCGCCGCGCTCGCCCTCGACTCGGCCCTGCTCGGCGAGCTGCTCGGCCGGGTCGACCTGCGGGAGCTGCTCGACCCGGCGGTGCTCGCCGAGACCGAGCGTCAGCTGCGCTGGCGTACCGAGCAGCGCCGCCCGCGCGACGCCGAGGACGTGGTCGAGCTGCTCCGGGTGGTCGGTGACCTGAGCGAGCCGGAGCTGGCCGAGCGGGGCGTGCCGGGGGCGTGGCTGACCGAGCTGGAGGCGGCCCGCCGGGTGCTGCGGGTCCGGATCGCCGGCGAGGAGCGCTGGGTGGTCGTGGAGGACGCGGCCCGGCTGCGCGACGCGCTGGGCGTGGCGCTGCCGGTCGGGGTGGCCGAGGCCTACCTGGCGCCGGTCGCCGACCCCCTCGGCGACCTGGTCGCCCGGTACGCCCGCACCCACGGCCCGTTCGCGGCGGCCACCTGCGCCGCCCGGTTCGGGCTCGGGGTGTACGTCGTCGAGCAGGCGCTGCGCCGGCTCGCCGGCAGCGGCCGGGTGGTCTCCGGCGAGTTCGCCCCGGACAGCGTCGGCACGCAGTGGTGCGACGCCGAGGTGCTGCGCCTGCTGCGCCGCCGTTCCCTGGCCGCGCTGCGCCGGGAGATCGAGCCGGTGCCGCCGCGGACGCTCGCCGGGTTCCTGCCCCGGTGGCAGCAGGTCGGCTCGACGGCCCGGGGCGTGGAGGCCCTCGCCGCCACCCTCGAGCAGTTGCAGGGCGTCCCGGTGCCCGCGTCCGCGCTGGAACGGCTGGTGCTGCCGGCCCGGGTGGCCGACTACTCCCCCGCCCAGCTCGACGAGCTGTGCGCCAGCGGTGAGGTGGTCTGGGCCGGCTCCGGGGCGATCTCCGGCGGGGACGGCTGGGTCACCCTGGCGTACGCGGACGCCGCCCCGCTGCTGCTGCCGCCGCCGGACGAGGCGCTGGCGCTGACCCCGCTGCACGAGGCCGTGCTGGACGCGCTCGGCGACGGGCAGGCGCTCTTCTTCCGCTCCCTCTCCGACCGGGTCGGGTCAGGCGACGACACCGCCCTGGCAGCCGCGATCTGGGACCTGGTCTGGGCCGGGCACCTGACCAACGACACCCTCGCCCCGCTGCGGGCGGTGCTCGGCGGGGGCGGCGCCCACCGCGCCCGGCCCGCCGCGCCGCGGACCCGCTACCGCCGGCCCGGCCGCGTCGCGCTGCCCAGCCGCGGCGGTCCGCCCACCGTGGCCGGGCGTTGGTCCCGGCTGCCCGAGCGCGACCTCGACCCGACCCGGCGGGCCACCGCCCTCGCCGATCTGCTGCTGGAGCGGCACGGCGTGGTCACCCGGGGCGCGGTCATCGCCGAGCAGGTGACCGGCGGCTTCGCCGCCGTCTACCCGGTGCTGTCCGCACTCGAGGAACGCGGGGCGGCCCGGCGCGGCTACTTCGTCGAGGGGCTGGGCGCGGCCCAGTTCGCGGTGCCCGGCGCGGTCGACCGGCTGCGCGCCCTGGCCGAGCCGTCCGACGAGAGTCGGGGGCGGGGCGGGCCGACCCTGGTGCTCGCCGCCACCGACCCGGCCAACCCGTACGGCGCGGCGCTGCCCTGGCCGGAACGGGTGGTCGACTCGGGCGACGGCACGGCCCCAGCCACCGGCCACCGGGCCGGGCGCAAGGCCGGCGCGCTGGTCGTGCTGGTCGGCGGGGACCTGGTGCTCTACGTGGAACGGGGCGGGCGGACCATCCTCTCCTTCACCGACGACCCCGATGCCCTCGCCGCCGCCGGCAAGGCGCTCGCGGACGCGGTCCACTCCGGGGCGCTCGGCGCGATCTCGGTGGAGCGCGCCGACGGCGAGGCGGTGCACTCCTCGCCGCTGCGCGACGCGCTGACCGCCGCCGGCTTCCGCGCCACCCCCCGCGGCCTCCGCTTCCGCGGCTGACCCCACCTCGCCGCCGCACCGCTCACGCCTCACCCCGCTGGGCCCAGCCCACCTCGTGCGACATCCCATACCCGCACCCCGCCCGGCCACCTCGTGCCACACCCCGTACACCCCGCACCCCGCCCCCGCCCCCGCGCCCCGCGCCGGGCACGGGCACGGGCACGGGCACGGGCACGGGCACGGGCACGGGCGCCGGGAGATCTTGGACGGAAATGGCCCCTATAGGGGCCGATTCCTACCAAGATCTCCGAGCTGTCCTACCACCCGGACAAGCGTCCTGCCAGATGGACGCGCGACGGAACGATGGATGACGCGGAGGGGGGACGCGGAGGGCCGGCACGGAGAGCCGGCGGGGGGCGCGAGGGGGGGGCGGGGAGCCGGCATGGAAAGCGGGCGCGGGGGCGTCGGCGCGAGCTGTTGGCACTCGCCCGGTCCTGGGGCGAGGCCGATCGGGCGGCGGCCGGCTTGCCCGAAAACCGCGCGGAGCGGGCGGGCCGCGGCGGCTAGGGTGTGCCCGGCCGAGGAGGAGGGGGACGGTCCGATGGCCGGGATCCAGGTACGCCCCGCGGAGTCGCGCGACCGCGAGGACGTGGCGGCGCTGCACGACCGGGAGTGGGGCGGCCCGTACGTGGTGGTCCACGACACCCGCTACGACCTGCGGGAGCTACCCACGCTGGTGGCGGTGGACGGCGCGGGCGACCTGGCCGGGGCGCTGGTGCACCGGCTCGCCGACGACGGGCTGGAGGTGGTCAGCCTGGTCGCCACCAGCCCGGGCCTGGGCGTCGGCAGCGCCCTGCTGGCCGCTGCCGAGGCGGTCGCGGTGGCCGCCGGGGCGGCGCGGTTGTGGTTGGTGACCACCAACGACAATCTGGCCGCGCTCCGCTTCTACCAGCGTCGCGGGCTGCGCATCGTGGCGGTGGACGCCGGCGCGGTGGACCGGGCCCGCGAGCGGAAGCCGACCATCCCCCGGATCGGGGAGGACGGCATTCCGCTCCACGACGAGCTGCGGCTGGAGCGCCGGCTGACCCCGGCTCAGGCGAGCTTGGCGAGCACCGCGTCGTAGCGCTTCCGCTCGGTCGCGGAGGTCTTCGTGCCGAGGTAGTTGAGCACCACCGCGCCCTTGCGGTACGCGTCGTTCCCCCAGATCTCGGTCTGATTGCTGGCGGTCGCCTCGTCCGGGAAGACGTACACCGAGACGGCGTCCGTGGCGACCAGTTGGGCGCAGCCGATGCCGACGCCGTCCGGCCCGCACTCCCGGGACCGGTCCCGGATGTTCGGCACCGCGAGGCCGGCCGCCTTGAACGCGTCGACCACGCTGCGGGCGGACGGCGTGCCGGCGGCCTTGGTCGGCATGGTGAACGGCGGGGTGGACGCGCTCTCCGTCGGCCGGCCCGTCGGGCGTGCCGCCGCGGCGCCGCCCGGTGCCTCGGTCGGCGCGGCCGCACTGGTGGCCGGCGCCGGGGACCGGCCGTCCGCCCAGGTGCCGCCGTCCTGATCGGCGGAGTCCTCGCCGCAGGCGGTGAGGCCGAGTGCGATGAGGACGGTGGCGGCGGTCGACAGCAGGCGAAGACGGTTCGTCACCTTGGCAGTCTGCCGAACGGCGGGAGGGGCCGGCACCGGCCGGTCGGTCCATCACGGATGCCGGTCCGTGGCCCACGGCCACCCGCTAGCCTTCCGGCATGGCCCCGACCGCCTGGATCTCGCTGACCACCGACTACGGGCTGACCGACGGTTTCGTGGCGGCCTGCCACGGGGTGATCGCCCGGCTCGCCCCGACGGTCCGGGTGATCGACGTGACCCATCTGGTGCCGCCGGGGGACGTCCGGCGGGGCGCCGCGGTGCTCGCCCAGACCGTGCCGCACCTGCCGTACGCCGTCCACGTCGGAGTGGTCGACCCGGGCGTGGGCACCGCGCGCCGCGGAATCGCCCTGGTCACCCCCGGCGGGCTGCTGGTGGGGCCGGACAACGGGCTGCTGCTGCCGGCCGCCGCCGCGCTCGGCGGCGTCACCTCGGCGGTGGAGCTGACCGATCCGGGCTGGCTGGCGCCCGAGGTGTCCCGCACCTTCCACGGCCGGGACGTCTTCGCCCCCGTGGCGGCGCGGCTGGCCGGCGGCGGGTCACCGGCCGACGCCGGCCCGGCGGTGGACCCGGCGACGCTGGTCCGGCTGCCGGCGCCGGTGCTGCGCCGGGAGGCCGGTGGGTTCACCGCCGAGGTGCTCACCGTGGACCATTTCGGCAACGTGCAGCTCGCCGCCGAACCGGCGCTGCTCGACGAGGTCGGGCCGGCACCGCTCGTCGCCGGCCAGCCGGCCGTACGCGGGCGGACCTTCGGTGACGCGCCCGCCGGTGAGCTGGTGCTCTTCGTCGACTCGGCCGGCCTGGTCGCGGTGGCCGTCAACGGTGGCCGGGCCGCCGACCTGCTCGCCCTCGCCCCCGGCGACCTGCTCACCGTCCGCGCACCCGACGCCGACTGATCCCACGAACGCTCCGACGGGGCGTTTGTCGGGATACCCGGGCATGTCGCGGGTGAGGGAGGATGGACGGGTGCCCGAAGGCGACACCGTGTGGAACACCGCCCGCGTCCTGCAGCGCGCCCTGGCCGGCGCCCGGCTGACCGGGTCCGACTTCCGGGTGCCGCAGCTCGCCACGACCGACCTCACCGGCTGGACCGTCCGCGAGTCGGCCAGCCGGGGCAAGCACCTGCTGCTCCGGCTCACCGCCCCGCCGGGGGCCGCGATGCCGCCCCGGGCCGCCGCCGCGTCCAAGGCCGCCGCACCGCGCGCGGCCACCGCCGGGCCGGCGGCCGCCGCATCGCCCGAGACCGCCGCACCGCGGGTAGCCGCCGCCGGGTCGGCGGCCGCCGCACCGCCGGGCAAGCCCGCCGGCGCGACCGGGTCCGGGCGGGACTGGACGTTGCACTCGCACCTGCGGATGGACGGCGCCTGGCGGGCGTACGCCCCGGGCGAGCGGTGGGCCGCCCGGCCGGCGCACCTGATCCGGGCGGTGCTCCGCTCCCCCGGGGCGGTCGCGGTCGGCTACCACCTGCACGAGCTGGCCCTGGTCCCGACCGCCGAGGAGGCGTCGCTGGTCGGCGAGCTCGGGCCGGACCTGCTCGGGCCGGACTGGGACCCGGACGAGGCGGTCCGCCGGCTGGCCGCGCACCCGGACGAGACCATCGGCGAGGCGCTCCTGGACCAGCGCAACCTGGCCGGGGTGGGCAACCTCTACAAGTGCGAGGTGCTCTTCCTGCGCGGCCTCTCCCCGTGGACCCCGGTCCGCGCGGTGCCCGACCTGGCCGGCACGGTCAGCCTCGCCCAGCGGCTGCTGGCCGCGAACCGGGGGCGCTGGACGCAGAGCACCACCGGCTCCCTGCACCGAGGGCAGACCAGCTACGTGTACGGCCGCCGCGCCCAGCCGTGCCGGCGCTGCGGCACCGCCATCCGTAAGGAGGAGCTGGGCGACCGGGTCACCTACTGGTGCCCGACCTGCCAGCCGGAACGCCCCTGACACCGTCCGGTTCCGTGGAACTTCCACGAACCGGCAAGATCCCCCCGAGATACGGACGATTGGGTACTTCCCTCCCCGCCAACCGGCGTCGCATGCTGCGGTGGAGTGCTCACCGATCGTCAGCAGCGCGTACGCCCGCCACGCCGGGGTGGTGGCCGGCGCGCCCCGATCCCGGGGAGAGCCATGGCCCTGTTCCGCAGATTCCGGCCGGGCTGGGCGGACCGCGCCGCCCGGACCGCCGAGGACCACGCGCCGACGGTGCCCGCCGCCCGGGCGGCGGCGGACGAAACCGGGCCGACCCCGACGCCGACCAGCCTGGACCCGGCGGCCGTGCCCCGCTGCTTCGGCCCGGTGCCCAACTTCGCCGGGTCGCCGCTGCCGGCCCTGGACAGCGACGGACGACCGGTGCCGGGGACCGGCATCCGCAAGTTCGTCGACGCGCTGCCGGTGCCCGGCCCGCTGGGCACCCCCGGGCTCGGGACGCGGCTGCCGGTGGCGGTGCCCGACACCATCACCTGGCCGGGCTGCGACTACTACGAGATCGGGCTGCAGGAGTACACCCAGCGACTGCACCGGGACCTGCCGGCCACCCGGCTGCGCGGCTACCGCCAGCTCAACCTGGGCACCGACCCCGCCGGGCACAACACGGTCAGCCCGCCCGACCGGCCCTGGCACCTCGGACCGGTGATCATGGCGCGGCAGGGGCGGCCGGTCCGGATCAAGTTCATCAACCAACTCCCCACCGGACGGGCCGGCGAACTCTTCCTGCCGGTCGACGAGACCCTCGACGGGGCCGGCGTCGGGCCGCTGGACGGTCCGGCGCCGTACCCGCAGAACCGGGCGGTGCCGCACCTGGCCGGGGCGCAGACCGCCTGGATCAGCGCCGGCAACCCCTGGCAGTGGGTCACCCCGGCCGGCGAGATCACCCCGTACCCGACCGGGGTGGGGGTCACACCGGTGCCGGACATGCCGCCGCCGGGCGCCGGGGCCACCACGCTGTACTTCCCGAACGACCAGAGCGGCCGGCTGATGTGGCTGCACGACAACACCCTCGGCCTGTCCCGGCTCACCGTCTACTCCGGACAGCTCACGCTGTATCTGCTCACCGACCCGGCGGAGGAACGGCTGGTCGAGGAGGGGGTGCTCCCCGCCGACCAGCTCCCGCTGGTCATCCAGGACAAGACCTTCGTGCCGGACGACGCCCAGCTCGCCGCGCAGGACCCGACCTGGGACCGGGAGCGCTGGGGGGCCAAGGGCAGCCTCTGGCACCCGCACGTCTACCAGCCGCGGCAGAACCCGTACCGGAGCACCGGCGGCAACCCCACCGGCCGCTGGGACTACGGCCCGTGGACGCACGACCCGGACGGCGGGGCCAGCCCGTGGGTGGCCCCGGTGCCGAACCCGCACCACGACCCGGTCGCGGAGCCGGACGAGCCACCCTTCGCGCCGGGCGTCCCGCACCCGTCGGCGGTGCCCGAGGCGTACGGGGACACGCCGCTGGTCAACGGGGTCGCCTACCCGTACCTGGAGGTGGCGCCGCAGGCGTACCGGTTCCGCATCCTCAACGCCTGCGCGGACCGCAGCCTGAACCTCCAGCTCTACCGGGCCTGCGCGGACGAGCCGATGTGGACCGACGACGGCGAGCCGGCCGAGCCGGAGGCCGGCGAGGTGCCGATGGTGGAGGCGGTCCGCGCGGCGGGCCGCCCCGCGCACTGGCCCACCGACGGACGCGAGGGCGGGGTGCCCGACCCGCGGGCCGCCGGCCCCGAGCTGATCCGGATCGGCAACGAGTGCGGGCTGCTGCCCGCGCCGGTCGTGCTGACCAACCAGCCGGTCGGCTTCCGGTACGACCGGCAGGACCCAACCGTGCTCAACGTGGACGGGCACACCCTGCTGCTCGCCCCCGGCGAACGGGCCGACGTGGTGGTGGACTTCGCCACCGTCCCGCCGGGCAGCACCCTGATCCTCTACAACGACTGCCCGGCCCCGCTGCCCCGGTTCGACCCCCGCTACGACCACCACACCGACGCCCCGGATCGCACCGCGACCGGCGGGCAGCCCGCCGCCCGGCCCGGGTACGGCCCGAACACCCGCACCCTGCTCCAGTTCCGGGTGGCCGGCACACCGGCCGCGCCGTACGACCGGGATCGGCTGGCCGCCCGCCTCCCCGGCGCGTACGCGGAGAGCCAACGGCCGCCGATCGTGCCGCAGCCGGCCTACGACGCGGCCTTCGGCACCCGTACGCCCCGGGAGACCATGGTGCCGGCGCGTGCCACGTCGGTCACCTTCACCCCGGCCGGGGCGGTCGCCCCGGTGACCCTGCCGCTCCTCGTGAAGTCGGTCGGGCAGGTCTTCGAGCCCCGGCACGGCCGCGCGGTGGGCCGGCTCGGCGTCGGCCATCCACTCGCCGGCCCGGTCACCCCGGGCACCCTGCCGCTCGGGCCGGTGGACCCGGCCACCGAGGTGCTGTACGCGACCGACCCCACCGCACCGGTCGGCGGGCCGACCGACGGCACCCAGCTCTGGCGGATCGTGGGCGACGCGCCGCGTACCCACCCGGTGCACGTCGAGGGCTGCGACCTGCAACTGGTCAACCGGGTCGGCTGGGACGGCACGATCCGCCCGCCCGACCCGGACGAGCTGGGCTGGAAGGAGACCGTCCGGGTCAACCCGCGGGAGGACGTGATCGTGGCGCTGCGCCCGGTCCCGCCCAGCCTGCCGTTCAAGATCGGCGACAGCGTACGGCTGCTCGACCCGGCCCGGCCGGCCGGCGTACGGCTCGACGCCAGCCCGGTGAGCCCGGTCGACGGACGGCCGGCGACCGTGGTCAACCAACTGGCCAACCTGGGCTGGGAGTACCGCTGGCAGACCCGGGCGGCGGGGCTGCGCGACCAGGGCATGAGCCGGCCGCTGGTGCTGCGGGTCGCGCCCAAGGCACCGACCGGGCTGACCGCCACCCCGGCACCCGGGTCGGCCACCGCGCTGCCGGCCATCGCGCTGGCCTGGACCGGCAACGGCAGCCGCCCGCCCGCCACCAGCCACCTGCTGCAACGGGCCACCGACGCGAGCTTCACCACCGGGCTGACCGAGATCACCGTGGCCGCCACCGCCACCCGGTACACCGACGCGACCGTGACGCCCGGGGTCACCTACCACTACCGGATCCGGGCGGAGAACACCGTCAGCTGCTCGGCCTGGTCGAACAGCATCCCGGCCGCGGTGCAGCTCACCTCGCCGACGAGGCTGACCGCGGCGGTGCCGCCGGCCGCGCCGCTGCGGGTCGCGCTGCGCTGGGCCAACCGGTCGTTCGCCACGGGGGTGGACGTGCAGCGGGCGACCAACCCGACCTTCACCAGCGGGCCCGGAACCACGGCGATCGTGGTCGGGGACGTCCACGTCGACCCGGCGGTCGCCCCGGACACCACGTACTACTACCGGGTCCGCACCACCTACCTGGGCGCGGCGTCACCCTGGTCCACGGTGGCCACCGTGACCACCCCGCCCCGGCCGGTGGCGCCGACCGCGGTGACCGCCACCGCCACCACGCCCGCCCCGGACACCGCCACGGTGATCCTCAACTGGTCGGCCGGCACCCCCACCGGCCCGGGCTCCGGCTTCGTCGTGCAGCGGGCCACCGACCCGGCGTTCGGCCGCGGGGTGGAGAGCTTCACCGTCACCGGCCGGGGGTTCACCAACACCGGGCTGGCCCGGGGCGTCACCTACCACTACCGGATCCGCGCGTACAACGTGGTCGGCACCTCCGGCTGGACCGCTCCCGTCCCCGTCACCACCCCGGACTGAGCCGGAGCTCAGGGGGCGCGGAGGGGGGCGCCGGGGGTGCGGAGTTCGGCCAGCGCCGACGCCACACCGTGCAGGAGGTCGGTGGCCTCGGTGAGCCGGGCGGCGGCCGGGTGCTCGGTGGTCGGGCGGGCGTCCTCCGCCACGTAGCCGGCGGCGGCCACCACCAGCCGCTCGTACGCGGCCACCCCGTCTTCGAGCTGGGCGGTCAGGGTGGCATGCACCTGGGCCAGCGGCCCGTGGGGGGCGAGGTTGAGGGCCCGTTCCACGCCGGCCACCCGGGTGGCCAGGTCACGCAGCGAGCGGTCGGCCTCGGCGGCCTCGCGGACCGCCGGCTCGGCCGGCCCGGTGAGCCGGCCGGCCAGCCCGGCCAGGGTGAGCGACGCCCGGTCCAGGCGGGCCCACGCCCGGGAGGCCGTGGTGCCGCGCAACGCCAGGCGGGACCGGACCCGGCGCACCTCGGCGAGGACGCCCGGGCCGATGGGCAGCCGCTCCACGGCGGCGACCAGCCGGGCGCGGGAGCGGGCGGCGGCCTCGGCCGGGTCGAGCGCCGGCGGCGCCGGCACCGCGGCGAGGGCCCGCAGGTCGACCCAGCGCCACGCGGCGATCGCGACGGCGCTGCCCGCGGCGCCGGCCCAGGCCGCGTCCGGCAGGCCGAGCCCGGCGTACGGGGTCAGCACCGCCGCGGCACCGCCCAGCCCGCCGGCCAGGACGCTCCAGCGGCGCGCGGAGCGCCGCAACCGGCGCAGCCGACGGAAGTGTCGGGCCCGCTCGTCCGCCATGGTCCTCTCCCCGCCTCTGGATCAGCTGGTGGTGCTCTCCCCGGTGCCGCGCTCCCGGCTCATGCTGGCCCGGATCTCGTCGAGCCGGGCCGCGGCCGCCGGGTCGGCGGTCGGGGCCGGCTGCCCCACCGCCGGGCGCTCCTGCCGCCCGGCGAGCTGCTCGCCGGCCATGCTCGACCGGATCTGCTCCAGTCTCGCCGATCCGGCCGAGTCGAGCGTCGCCTTCTGGATCTCCAGCATCCGGCCCTCGACCGAGTTGCCGGCCAGCTCGGCCCGGCCCATCGCGTCGGCGTACCGGCGCTCGATGCGGTCCCGGACCTCGTTGAGCGACGGGGTGCTGCCGGGCGCGGTGAGCGCGGACATCGACTCCAGCGAGCGGGCCACGCTCTCCTGCATCTTGGCCTGCTCCAGCTGGCTGAGCAGCTTGGTCCGCTCGGCCAGCTTCTGCTGGAGGATCATCGAGTTGTTCTCGACCGCCTTGCGCGCCTGGGCGGCCGCGCCCAGCGCCTGGTCGTGCAGGGTCTTGAGGTCCTCGGTGGCCTGCTCGGCGGAGACCAGCTGGGTGGCGAGCAGCTGCGCGGACTGCTCGTACCGGCCCGCCTCGGCCTCGTCGCCCCGGGCGCGGGCCTGGTCGGCCAGGACCAGCGCCTGCCGGGCGTTCGCCTGGAGCTGCTCGACCTCGGTCATCTGCCGGGACAGCTTCATCTCCAGCTGGCGCTGGTTGCCGATCACCGCGGCCGCCTGCTGGACCAGCGCCTGGTGCTGCCGCTGGGCCTCCTCGATGGCCTGCTGGATCTGCACCTTAGGGTCGGCGTGCTCGTCGATCTTCGCGCCGAAGAGCGCCATCAGGTATTTCCAACCCTTGACGAACGGGTTCGCCATCTCCGCGTTGTCCCCTCAGTAGCGTCGCGCCGCCGCGACCGGGCCGGGCGGAGTCGACCGGTGGGTCGCGCGGTGTGCCTTCATCGTCCCAGCCGGACGCCAGCCCGGCACCCGGACGACCCTGATCAACAGTACGCGGCGGTCGCCACCGGAGACCACGCCGTGACGCGGGGTCAGGCGGCGCAGACCACGTCCCGGTCGGCGGGGCGGACCCGGGTGCTGCGCAGCGTCGCCTTGAGCGGCCCGTCCTGCCGGACCTGCACCGACACCGACCCGTCGGCGGAGACCTGGCGGACGCTCCGGTTGGTCGCCTTGCGGACCGCAGCCGGGGCGACCGGGGTCGGCTCGACCGGCTCGTCCACCACCGGCACCAGCACGCCCGGCATCTGCTCGGCCAGGGCGACCGTGTCGCTGACCTCGCGGAGCAGCTCGGAGAGGCGGGCGCCGAGCGCGTCGCAGATCGCGGCCAGCAGCTCGCTGGAGGGTTCCTTCTGGCCGCGCTCGATCTCGGAGAGGTAACCGAGGCTCACGTTGGCGGCGGAGGAGACCTCGCGGAGGGTGCGGTGCTGCCCCTGCCGGCGCGCCCGCAGTGCGTCACCGATCACCCGGCGTAGCAGGACCATCGCACCTCCCCCTGACGGGACCACCATCTCCGGCCGGCCGTGCCGCGCCGGGCGCGACGGGCCGCCCCCGACGCCGGCGTCGTCCGCCGGAGCCTTCCCGCAACCGTACCCGTTGCACGGCCCGCCGACATCCCGCCCCACCCCTTGAATTGCCCGGTTCCGGTCACCGGGGTGGTTCGGGGCCGCCCGCCCGGCGCGCCTGCGGTCGGGCGTGTCGTCGCCCGACTCACCGTCGGCCGGCCCCGGCCGGGTCGCCGGCGTCGGCCGGTGCGGTCCCGGCCCGATCGTCCGGTTCGGGCTCGCCCGCCGCGGCCTGGATCCGCTCGGCGAGCAGCCGCAGCGCCTCGATCACGGCGGCGTTACGGATGTGGTCCCGCCCGCCGTCGAGGTCGAGCCGGCGGACCCGGGTGCCGCCGGGTCCGGCGGCGGCGACGTACACCAGGCCGACGGGCTTGCCGTCCTGCGGTTCCGGCCCGGCCACGCCGGTGGTGGCCAGCCCCCAGTCGGCGCCGCAGCGGCGGCGGGCGCCCTCGGCGAGCGCGGCGGCCACGTCCGGGTCGACCGGTCCGCGCTCCGCGAGCAGGTCCGCCGGTACGCCGGCCAGCTCCGCCTTCAGCTCCGTGGCGTAGACCACCAGGCCACCCCGGTAGATGCCGCTCACCCCGGCGATCTCCACGATCGAGTTGGCCAGCGCTCCGCCGGTCAACGACTCGACGGTGGCCAGCGTCTCGTGCCGTTCGTGCAGGCTGTGCACCACGAACGCGGCCCGACTCTCCTCGGCCCGCTGGTGCGTCGCGTCCATACCCATGGTCAACACCTCTTCCCCGCGCGGCCCGCCGTACTCATCCTCGCAGCCGGATCCGGTCGCCTGCCCGCCGGTCAGCCGGTGGGGCGGCGGAGCCGGAGGGCCTGGGCGATGTAGTCGAACCCGGTGACCACGGTCACCACGACCGCCGCGCCCATGATCCACGGGCCGACGACGGCCAGCGCGGCGGGCATCGGCCACAGGTACCAGGTGATGGCGAGGATCTGGAGCGCCGTCTTGATCTTGCCGCCCCGGCTGGCGGCGATCACGCCATGCCGGATGACCCAGAACCGGAGCGCGGTGATGCCCAGCTCGCGGGTGAGGATCACCACGGTCACCCACCAGGGCAGCCGGTCGTAGACGGAGAGCAGCACCAGCGCGGCGCCGGTGAGCGCCTTGTCGGCGATCGGGTCGGCGACCTTGCCCAGCGAGGTGACCAGCGCGAACCGGCGGGCGATCCAGCCGTCCACCAGGTCGGTGGCCGAGGCGACCACGAAGATCAGGCACGCGGCCATCCGCCAGCCGGCGTGGCTCATCCCCGAGGCGACGACGGTGACTGCGAAGACCGGCACCAGCACCAGCCGCACCGCGGTCAACAGGTTCGCCGCGTTGAGCAGGGGCACCGGGGCCACGGTCGAGTCCGCCCCGGTCATGCCTGGCACCGCGTCACGTGGCTCCCCCGCTCCGTCCGGGCCCGTCGTCACCGTGCCGCGCCGGGCGCCGCCGAGATCATCTCATCCGGTACGGCGACCAGGTCGACACCCTCGGTCGCGGTGACCGTGGCACGCACCAGGTCGCCGGGGCGCAGCGCGGCCAGGTCGACCCCGCCGTCCGCCGGTGCGACCAGGGTGGTGGAGCCGTCGACCTCGGGCGCCTGGTGGGCCGCCCGCCCCTCGACCACGCCGTCGCCGACCGAGTCGACCAGCACCTCGACCGTCGTGCCGAGCCGCTCCTCGGCCCGCTGCGAGCAGAGCTCGTCGGCGAGCGCGGCGAGCTTGTCGTACCGCCGCTTGATCGTGGCGGCGGAGACCTTGCCGGGCAGGCCGGCGGCCTCGGTGCCGTCCTCGTCGCTGTAGTCGAACACGCCGATGGCGTCCAGCCGCGCCTCGGTCAGGAACCGGACCAGCTCGGTGACGTCCTGCCGGGTCTCACCCGGGAAGCCGACGATGAAGTTGCTGCGCGCGCCGGCCTCCGGGGCCAGGGCCCGGGCGGAGGCGAGCAGCTCCAGGAAACGGTCGGTGGAACCGAACCGGCGCATCCGGCGCAGCACCGGCTCGCTGGAGTGCTGGAAGGACAGGTCGAAGTACGGCGCCACGCCGGGCGTGGTGGCGATCACCTCGACCAGGCCGGGCCGGGTCTCGGCGGGCTGGAGGTAGCTGGCCCGCACCCGGACGATCCCGTCGATCGCGGCGAGCTGCGGCAGCAGCTTCTCCAGTGCCCGCGGGTCGCCCAGGTCCTTGCCGTACGAGGTGGAGTTCTCGCTGACCAGCACCAGCTCCCGGACGCCGGTCTTGGCCAGCCACTCGGCCTCGGCGAGCAGCTCGTCCGGCGTACGCGAGACGAACGCCCCGCGGAATGCCGGGATGGCGCAGAACGCGCAGCGCCGGTCGCAGCCGCTGGCCAGCTTGAGCGAGGCGACCGGCCCGGTGTCGAGCCGGTGCCGCAGCACCTGCCGCAGGTGCGCCGGGGTGTGCTCGTCGGCCTCGGCGGCGACCCGGGTCGGGGTGCCGTGGCCGGGCAGCGACACCGCCGCCTCGCGCCGCTTCACCGGGGTGAGCGGCAGCAGCTCGCGGCGGTCCCGCGGGGTGTGCGCGTCGA
Source organism: Micromonospora sp. NPDC048930 (assembly GCF_043197935.1). Classification (NCBI taxonomy): domain Bacteria; kingdom Bacillati; phylum Actinomycetota; class Actinomycetes; order Micromonosporales; family Micromonosporaceae; genus Micromonospora; species Micromonospora sp. NPDC048930. The sequence continues at coordinate 249,372 of NZ_JBICUB010000004.1, read as the reverse complement.
TCGCGTCACCGGCGACGACCGCGTTCAGCCGGGCGGAGATGTCCGGGTAGTCGTCGAAGCTCAGCACCGCCTGCGCCTCGGGGAGGCTCTCGGCCAGCTCCCGGCCGTACCGCTCGGCCATGCAGCCGGCGGCGACCACCTTCGCGCCGGTGTCGGCGGCGGCGAGCAGCGTCTGGATCGAGTCCTGCTTGGCCTTCTCCACGAAGCCGCAGGTGTTCACGAGCACCACGTCGGCGCCCTCGCCGTCGGTGGTCACCTGCCAGCCGTCGGCGTGCAGCCGGGCGGCCAGCTCCTCCGAGTCGACCTCGTTACGGGCACAGCCCAGGGTCAGCAGGGCGACCCGACGGCCGTCGGCGGCTGAAGGAGAGGTGGCAGACACCATCCGAGGGTACCGGGCCGCGCCGGGTGCCCCGCGACGGCCGCCGCGGCGGCGCGAGTCGCGGCAGGTCGCGGTGTCCGGGCAGCGGGAAGGGCCGACCTGCCGCATCCCGCTCGAGCGGCGGTCAGCGGGTGGGCGCGCCCACCCGGGCCAGCCGGTCGAGCAGGAAGACCTCGGTGCCGGCCAGGCCGGTGGAGCAGAAGACCGAGATCTGGTCCGGGTGGGTCCGACCCGGGACCGCCCCCGCCAGCACCGCGCCCAGGTCGCCCAGCCGGCCGGCGTACGGCTCGACGGCGGTCAGCATCGGCGGGGCGTACGCGGCGGCCTGCGCCGGCGAGTCGGTGACCAGCACGTCGGCGGCGTCCAGCAGGTCGCGGCCGAACTCGTGCCGGTTGACCTGCTTGAAGCCGACGGTGTTGACATGGGTGCCCGGGGCGAGGTCGGCCGCGTCGAGCACCGGGGTGGTGCTGGTGGTGGCGAGCACCACCACGTCCCGCTGCCGGACCGCCTCGGCGGCCGAGCCGACCGCGCGGGCGGGCACGCCCAGCTCGGCCCGGACCCGAGCGGCGAACGCCTCCCGGCGGGTCGCCGAGCGGCTGTGCACGGTCACCTCGCGCAGCGGGCGGACCGCGGCGGCGGCCCAGACCTGGGTCCACGCCTGGCGACCGGAGCCGACCACGCCGAGGGTGCCCGCGTCCGGGCGGGCCAGGACGTCCACCGCCACCCCGCCCAGTCCCCCGGTACGCCGGGAGCCCAGCTCCTCGCCGACGGCGATGGCGCGTACCGCGCCGGTCCGCGCGTCGTGCAGCACGACCAGCTGCCCGCTCTCCGGGTGCCCGAACGTGTCGTACGACCGGAAGCCGTACCACTCACCGGTGAGGTGGCCGGCGGTGAGCACCATCCGGCCGCCGCCGAGCGGGGCCGACGCCCGGGGCGGGGCGATCAGCCGGCCCTCGTACGCGGCCAGCAGGGCGTCCCGCATGGCGGCGACGGTGAGCGGAGCGTCCACCGCGGCGGCCACGTCCTCGTCGGAGAAGAGCACGGTCATGACGACCATGGTGCAACCTGAAGTTCGCGTTAACTCCACCGATCGTGGGGTACCTCACCGCGCCGCCCGGCCGGCGGTGGCGGTGCTACCGTCGGCCTCGGCGGTTGCCCACCGCCCCGGACGAGTGGTGGCGTACCCGGTCAGGCCAAGACGCCCCGTGTGACCACCCGTCCCGGCCCCGGCGGCCGGGCCCGTCCGTCGAAGGTGATCGTCATGGCCTGGATCGTGCTGGTGCTCTCCGGACTGCTGGAGACCGTGTGGGCGGTCGCCCTGGACCGCAGCGCCGGCTTCAGCCGTCCCCTCCCCTCGGCCGTCTTCGCCGGCTCGCTGGTGGCGAGCATGGCCGGCCTGGCGTACGCGCTGCGCGACATCCCGGTCGGCACCGGCTACGCGGTCTGGGTCGGCATCGGCGCGGCGGGCACCGCCCTGGTCGGCATGGTCGCGCTGCACGAACCGGCCACCCTGCCCCGGATCGGCTGCCTGCTGCTGGTGGTCGCCGGTGTGGTCGGCCTGAAGATCTTCCACTGACCGGTCGGTCCGGAAGCGGCCCCGCCGGGCGCTACCGGCCCGGAAGCGTGGCGCGGGCAGGAAATGGGTAGACCCCGGGACATCCCACCCGAGGGCCTACTTCACGGAGGACACCATGGCCGACATGCCCGCCACCACCAGACCGCGCGGCAACGCCGCGCGCATCTGCACGATCCTGGGTTTCGTCTTCGCCGTCATCGCCATCTTCTTCCCGTTCCTCGGCCTGGTCGGGCTGATCCTCGGCATCGTCGGCGCGGTGCTCGGCGACAAGCCACTCGGCTGGTACGCCGCCGGGGCGAGCGTCGTCGGCGCCATCCTCGGCATGGTGCTCGCCGCCGTGGTGCTGAACTCCTGACCGACCCGGAGCACGACAAGGGCCCGCCGGCATCCCGGCGGGCCCTCGTCACGTCACCGCCCGGCCTACTCCCCGGCGCCGCGCAGGCCGGCCAGGACCTCCTCCAACTCGTCCGGCTTGACCAGCACGTCGCGGGCCTTGGAACCCTCCGACGGGCCGACCACGCCCCGGGTCTCCATCAGGTCCATCAACCGGCCCGCCTTGGCGAAGCCGACCCGCAGCTTGCGCTGGAGCATCGAGGTCGAGCCGAACTGCGAGGTGACCACCAGCTCCACCGCCTGCACCAGCAGGTCCAGGTCCTCGCCGATGTCCTCGTCGATCTTCTTCTTGCTGTCCTGCGCGACCGTCAGCACGTCCGAGCGGAACTCCGGCTCGCGCTGGTCCTTGCAGAACTTCACCACGTCGTGGATCTCGCGCTCGGTCACCCAGGCGCCCTGGATGCGGATCGGCTTCGACGCGCCCATCGGCAGGAACAGGCCGTCACCCCGGCCGAGCAGCTTCTCCGCGCCCGGCTGGTCGAGGATGACCCGCGAGTCGGCCAGGGACGAGGTGGCGAACGCGAGCCGGGACGGCACGTTCGCCTTGATCAGGCCGGTGACCACGTCCACCGAGGGGCGCTGGGTGGCGAGCACCAGGTGGATGCCGGCGGCCCGGGCGAGCTGGGTGATGCGGACGATGGAGTCCTCCACGTCGCGCGGCGCGACCATCATCAGGTCGGCCAGCTCGTCCACGATCACCAGCAGGTACGGGTACGGCCGCAGTTCCCGCTCGCTGCCCGGCGGCGCCTTGATCTCGCCGTTGCGCACCTTCCGGTTGAAGTCGTCGATGTGCCGGACCCCGTTGGCGGCGAGGTCGTCGTAGCGCATGTCCATCTCGCGGACGACCCACTCCAGCGAGTCGGCCGCCTTCTTCGGGTTGGTCACGATCGGGGTGACCAGGTGCGGGATGCCCTCGTAGCCGGTCAGCTCGACCCGCTTCGGGTCGACCAGCAGCAGCCGCACCTCGTCCGGGGTGGCCCGGGTCAAGATGGACACGAGCAGGGTGTTGAGGCAGCTCGACTTTCCGGCACCGGTGGCCCCGGCGATGAGGATGTGCGGCATCTTCGCGAGGTTGGCCACCACGTAGCCGCCCTCGATGTCCTTGCCGAGCGCCACCACCATCGGATGGTGGTCGCTGGTGGCCGCCCGCGAGCGGAGCACGTCGCCGAGCGCCACGTTCTCCGGGTCGGTGTTGGGGATCTCCACGCCCACCGCGCTCTTGCCCGGGATCGGGCTGAGGATCCGCACGTCCGGCGACTTCACCGCGTACGCGATGTTGCGGGAGAGCTGGGTGATCCGCTCGACCTTGACGCCCGGGCCGAGCTCGACCTCGTACCGGGTGACCGTCGGGCCCCGGGTGAAGCCGGTGACCGCCGCGTCCACGTCGAACTGCTCGAAGACGCCGGTCAGCGCGGCGATCACCTCGTCGTTGGCCTTGCTCCGGGTCTTCGGCGCGGCGCCGCTGCCCAGCATGTTGGCCGGCGGCAGGGTGTAGTCGCCGGCCAGCCCGGTGAGCGCGAGCTGCTCGGCCCGGGTGGGCAGCGGCGAGTGCTCCGGCGGCTCGACCGGCTTGCGGCTGGCCGGCACCTTGTTCGGCGGCTTGCGCGGCAGCACCAGGGTGTCCTGCAGGTCCGCGCCGTCGAGGTCGTCGAGGTCCGCCGGGTCCAGCGGCGGGGGCAGGCGCTTGGCCGGTCGCTTGCGGGCCGGCTTGGGCGCGGCCTCGGCCTCGGTCTCGGCGTCCTCCGTGGGCGACGCGACCAGGGTGCCGGCGAGCAGGCCGAGCCGCTCCGGGATCTTGTTGATCGGGGTCGCGGTGACCACCAGCAGGCCGAAGACCAGCAGCAGGACGAGCAGGGGCACCGCCACCCAGGCGGTGACCGCGGCCTCCAGCAGGTCGCCGACGCCGGCCCCGATCAGGCCGCCCGCGTAGTCGCGCTGCACCGCGTCGACCGGCTCCTGTCCGATGTGCAGCATCGCCGCGGTGGCGAGCAGCATCGAGCCCCAGCCGACCAGGCCACGGCCGCGGTGCGCGGGGTCGGCCTGGGTACGCAGCAGCCGCCAGGCGCCGATCATCAGCAGCACCGGCACCACGATCGCGATCGCGCCGAGGAAGAGCCGGACGGTGTCGGCCAGCCGGGCGCCGACCGGCCCGGCCTTGCCGAACCAGATGGCCACCGCGCTGAGCAGGGCCAGGCCGAACAGGAGCAGCCCCGCGCCGTCGCGGCGGTGCTCCGGGTCCAGGTCCCGGGCCGAGGCGGCCTGCCGGCCGGCGGCCCGGACCGCCCAGCCCAGGCCGTGCGCCAGCCCCATCCACAGGGCGCCGACCGCGCGTCCGACGTAGACCGCCGGGCCGGGCCGGGCCGCCGGTCGCCGCCGGGGAGCCGCCTTGGTGGCCTTGCGGGCCGACTGGCGGGCACGGCTGTTCGTGGTGCCGCGCGGCGACGCGCCGCGCCGCCGGCTCGCCTGAGAGGTACGGCCCGCCATAGAGTCACCGTAACGGCGGGACCCGGCAGATCGCCGCTTTTCCGGGTCGTGTCCGCGCGTCGCACCACCGACCGCGCCGCCGGGTGTGTTATTCGCCTCAGAAGGGATGCCCCATGGCGTCGCCGGAGATCGAGGACGGTCCGGACGGCCCCCTGGCCGGACACCCGCAGGCGCTGCGGCCGCTGACCGGCGAGCTGATCGCCGCCGTGCTGGCCGCCCGAGGGTACGCGGTGGCCGAGGACGCCGACGGCGACCTGGTCGGCCGCTGGGCGGAGAGCCTGATCTGGTTCCACCGCCGGGGCACCGACGGGGAGCTGCTCCAGATCCGTACCGTCGCCGCGCACCGCTTCGGCATCGAGCGGGTGCCCGCCCTGCACGCGTTCTGCAACTCGTGGAACCACGACCGGCTCTGGCCGAAGGCGTTCGTGCACGTCGCCGACGACGGGCTGGCCCAGGTCTGCGGCGAGGTGATCACCGATCTGGAACGCGGGGTCACCCCGCACCAGCTCGACCAGCTGATCGACTGCGGCATCTCCACCGGCTGTCAACTGGCCGCCGCCGTGGGCAGCCTGCCCGGCGGGTCGGTCCGGTGACCACCTCCCGGGACCGGGGGCTGGCCGACGCCCTCGCCGACGCCCTCGACCGGCCCGACGGCGAGGCCCGCTGCGCCGAGCTGGACCGGATCGCCGCGCGCGCCGACGCGACCGGCGACGCGCGTACCGGGCTGGCGGCGCGGTTCGCGCTGATCGAGGCGTACCTGCACCTGGGCGAGCGGTGGCGGCTGGTCGAGCCGGTCCGCCGCTGCCTGGCCACCATGGACCGGATGCCCGAGCTGCGCGAAGCCCGCCCCGGCGACGTCGAGCGGCTGCACCGGCACCAGCGGCAGGCGGTGGAGGCGCTCTTCGGCACCCCCCGGGTCGGCCTGGACCAGGCCCGGTCCCTGTTGGACGATCTCGCCGACCGGCTGGGCGCCGACGCCGAGCCGGTGGCCGAGCTGCGCTGCCGGCTCGCCGACCACCTCGGTGACGAGCCGACCGCCCGGCGGGAGTACGACCGCTGGGGCGTCGCCGTGCCCCATCCGGCCGCCGGCTGCCCCGGCTGCGCCCCGGCCCGCCGCGCGGACCTGCTGGCCGGCTGGGGCGAGCCGGCCGAGGCCCTGGCCGCGCTGGCTCCGGTGCACGCCGGCGAGGTGGACTGCACCGACCAGCCGGAGCGGGCGCTGGTCGCGGGGCTGCTGCCGTGGCTGCGCACCGGCGAGGTGGCGCGGGCGGCCCGGGCGCACGTCCGGGCGTACCGCCGGCACCGGCGGGAGCGGGCGGCGTTTCCGCTGCTCGCCGCGCACCTGCGCTACTGCGCGCTGGGCGGGCACCTGGCGTACGGGCTGGACGTGCTGGCCGAGCAGCTGCCCAGGCTGGACCACCCGGCGGACGACCTGTCCGCGATGGAGTTCGCCGCCGCCGGGTCGCTGCTCTGCGCGCTCGCCGTCGAGGCCGGCCTCGGCGGGCGGCGGATCCACCGGCCCGGGCACGATGCCCGGCCGGCGGCCGAGGTGGAGGTGGCCACCCTCGGCGGGCAGTTGCAGACCCTCGCCACCACCCTCGCCGGCAGCTTCGACGCCCGCAACGGCACCGGCCACCAGTCCGGCCGGATCGCCTCCTGGCTGGCCGAGCGGCCGCTCGCCGAGCCGGTGCCGCTGCCGGCCGAGGACGAGGTGGACGAGGGCGACGACGACCCGGCCGACCCGGAGCCGCCGGGCGAGGAGGACGTCACCCCGCTGAGCCTGGCGCTGCTCACCGCCGCCCTGGACGCCCGGGGCGACGGGTACGCGGTGGAGCCGGACGGCACGGTGGTCGGGCGCTGGGGCGCGGCGGTGATCCAGTTCCGCCGGCTCGGGGAGCAGGGGGAGATCCTGCACGCCCGGGCGGTGGCGACCCGGCGGCTGCCGGCCACCCGCCGGGCCGAGGCGTACGCGTTCTGCAACGCCTGGAACCACGACCGGCTGCTGCCGGCCGCGTACGTGCACGACCCGGGCGACGGCGCGCTGGTGCTGGCCGCCGACGTCACCACCGACCTGGCGCACGGGGTGGCCCCGGCGCAGCTCGTCGTGCTGGTCACCGCGGCGGTGAGCACCGGGGTCGCGTACGCCGAGGCGGTCGCCGCGCTGCCCTGACCATGCGGCCCCGGTCACCGGGCGGTGGTGACCGGGGCCGCGGTCCGGGGGCCGCCGGGCGGGCGGCCCGGCGGAGCCTCAGGCGGCGGCGAACCGCCGGCCGTTCGCGGTGACCAGGATCAGGTTGTTGCGCTGCAGGATCTCGTTGACCGGCTGGAAGAAGGTCACCCCGCCACGGGTGCAGTCGCCGGAGCCGCCGGAGGTGACCCCCTGCGCCTGGTCGCCGGAGAGCCACGCGCCGCCGGAGTCGCCCGGCTCGGCGCAGACGTTCGTCCGGGTCAGCCCGGTGACCGTCCCCTCCGGATAGTTCACCGTGGCGTTCCGGGCCTGGATGACCCCGCAGTGGGTGCCGGTGGTCGAGCCGGACCGACAGACCGACGCGCCGACCGGGGCCTCGGTGGACCCGTTCACCGGGACCGTGCCGCCGTTGAAGTCGTTCACCACGCCCTGCGGCGTCCAGTCGCCGTTGACCTCGACGAACGCCCAGTCGTCCCCGGGGAACGAGGATGCTCGGAAGGTGCCCTGGGTGACCCGGTTCGCGCCGGTGGTCCGGTCGCCGGGCCGGCCGCAGTGCCCGGCGGTGACGAAGCCGCCGACCACGGAGAAGCCGACCGAGCAGCGGCCGGCGTCGTTGATGAAGTACGCGTCGCCGCCCCGGACGTCGAAGAGCGGGCGGGGCGCCTCGTCCGCCGTCCGCACCCGTACCGCGCCGGCGGGCGTGCCGCTGGCCTGGGCGAACCGGCGACCGGACGCCTCCGCGCCGGGCCGGGCGAGCACCACCACCGAGTTGGTGGCCACGTCGACGTACCAGCCGGCGAGGTCGGAGCCGGCCCGGCCGCCGGCCGCGTCGAGCCGGGTCTTCACCGCGTCCAGTTCGGCGACGCCCCGGTCGACCGGTTTCGGCACCGCGCCCGCGGCCGTCACCCGGGCGGCCTGCGCCGGGTCGGCCACCGCCACGTTCAGCGTGGTCCCGTCGGGGCTGAGCCAGCTGCCGCCGTAGTCGGCGCCGAGCTCGGCGCGGAGTCTGGTGACCGTGCCGGCGGCCCACCGCTCGGTCTTCAGCCGCCGGACCGCCTGGTCCCGGGTCAGCGAGAGGTCCCGGCCCAGCGCGTCCAGCACCTCGGGCGCCACCCCGTCGGACACCGCGGGCGCCGTCCGCCGGGTCGTCGGGTTCTCCCCGGCGAACGACGGCAGGGTCACCGCCGCCGCCGCGCCCGCCGCCGCCACCAGTACGCCGATGGCTGTCATCCGTCTGCGGTCCATCCGCCACGCTCCTCCCGGCCGGCGCGGGTACGCCAGCCGCACCGGAGTACGGGGCTGGTCGCCGATCGGTTGAAACCGGCCGGGCGAGTTCGGCGGAGCGTGACGGGGCCGCCTCGGGGCGTACCCGGGAAACGGCGACGCCGGCCCACCGCGGACGGTGGACCGGCGTGCGGAGCTGCCCCGGTCAGACCTCGACGACGGTCGGGACGATCATCGGCCGGCGGCGGTACGCGTCGTTGACCCAGCGCCCGACGGTACGGCGGACGATCTGCTGGAGCTGGTGCGGGTCGGTGATGCCGTCCGCGGCGGCGCGGTTCAGCGCCTCGGTGACCAGCGGGATCACCGGGCTGAACGCCTCCGGGTCCTCGGAGAAGCCCTTCGCGGAGACGGTCGGGCCGCCGACCACCTTGCCGGTGACCGAGTCGACCACCACGGTGGCGGCGATGAAGCCGCCGTCGCCGAGGATCCGCCGCTCGGTCAGCAGCGACTCGCTGACGTCGCCGACGGCGAGACCGTCGACGTAGACGTACCGGCTCTTCACGTGGCCGACCAGGCTGGCCCGCCCGTCGACCAGGTCGACGACGTCGCCGTCCTCGCAGAGCACCACCCGGTCCGGCGCGACGCCGGACTCGATGCCGAGCCGGGCGTGCGCCCGCAGGTGCCGCCACTCGCCGTGCACCGGCATCAGGTTGCTCGGACGGGTGACGTTGAGCAGGTAGAGCAGCTCGCCGGCGGGGGCGTGCCCGGAGACGTGCACCTTGGCCACGTCCTTGTGGATCACCGTCGCGCCGGCCCGGGCCAGCCGGTTGATCACCCGGTAGACCGAGGTCTCGTTGCCCGGCACGAGCGAGCTGGCCAGCACCACGGTGTCGCCCGGGGCGATGGTGATGTGCCGGTGGTCGCCGCTGGCCATCCGGCCCAGCGCGCTCATCGGCTCGCCCTGCGAGCCGGTGGACATCAGCACGATCTGCTCGGGCGGCAGGGTGGTGGCCTCCTCCAGGCCGACCACCAGGCCGGGCGGGATGTTGAGCAGGCCGAGGTCGCGGGCGATGCCCATATTGCGGACCATCGACCGGCCGATCAGCGCCACCTTGCGGCCGTGCTCGACGGCCGAGTCGAAGACCTGCTGCACCCGGTGCACGTGCGAGGCGAACGAGGCGACGATGATCCGGCCCCGGGCCTTGGCGAAGATCGAGTCGAGAACCGGCCCGATCTCCCGCTCCGGGGTGACGAAGCCGGGGATCTCCGCGTTGGTGGAGTCGGACAGCAGCAGGTCCACGCCCTCGGCGCCGAGCCGGGCGAACCCGGCCAGGTCGGTGATCCGGCCGTCCAGCGGGAGCTGGTCCATCTTGAAGTCGCCGGTGTGCAGGACCAGGCCGGCCCCGGTGCGGATGGCCACCGCGAGGGCGTCCGGGATGGAGTGGTTGACCGCGAAGAACTCGCACTCGAACGGGCCGAGCCGCTCCCGCCGCCCCTCGGCGACGGTCAGCGTGTACGGCTGGATCCGCCGCTCGGCCAGCTTCGCCTCGACCAGGGCCAGGGTGAACTGCGAGCCGACCAGCGGGATGTCCGCCTTGTGGGCGAGCAGGTAGGGCACCGCGCCGATGTGGTCCTCGTGGCCGTGGGTCAGCACGATCGCCTGGACGTCGTCGAGCCGGTCCAGGATCGGCCCGAAGTCGGGGAGGATCAGGTCCACGCCCGGCTGCTCGACGTCGGGGAAGAGCACCCCGCAGTCGACGATCAGCAGCTTGCCGTCGTACTCGAAGACGGTCATGTTCCGGCCGATGGCGCCCAGTCCACCGAGCGGGATGATCCGCAGACCGCCCTCCGGCAGCGGCGGGGGAAGTTCACCCTCGATGTGCGCCTCGGTCACGCGTCCACCTCATTCTGCGACGCCGTCACCCGGCGTCCGTCGTGTCGTTCGATCATTCAGGAAGGGGCAGGCCCGCGGCGGCGCAGTCGGCGCGCAGCTGGGCCAGTTCGTCCGCCGTGGCGTCCACCAGCGGGGACCGCACCGGGCCGGCCGGCAGCCCCTTGGCCGCCAGGCCCGCCTTCACCAGGATCACGCCCTGGGTGCGGAAGATGCCGGTGTACAGGGGCAGCAGTTGCCGGTGCAGCGCCAGCGCGGTGGCGGTGTCCCCCGCCTCGTACGCCTCGATCATCTGCTTGGTCTGCGCACCGGTGAAGTGCGTCGAGGTGCCGACCACGCCGACCGCGCCGACCGCGAGGGCGGGCAGGGTCAGCGAGTCCTCGCCGCTGTAGTAGGCCAGGTCGCTGCGGCTGAGCACCCAGGAGGTGGCGGTGAGGTCGCCCTTGGCGTCCTTGACCGCGACGATCCGGCCGTGCTCGGCCAGCTTGACCAGGGTGTCGGTGGCGATCGCGGTGCCGGCCCGGTGCGGGATGTCGTACAGCATGACCGGCAGCCCGGTGGCGTCGGCGACCGCGGTGAAGTGGCGCAGCAGTCCGCTCTGCGGCGGCTTGTTGTAGTACGGGGTGACCACCAGCAGGCCGTGCGCGCCGGCCTTCTCCGCCTGCACCGCCAGCTCGACGGTGTGCCGGGTGTCGTTGGTGCCGACCCCCGCGAGGATCCTGGCCCGGTCGCCGACCGCCTCCACCACGGCGCGGATCAGGGACTCCTTCTCCGCGTCGGTGGTGGTCGGCGACTCGCCGGTGGTGCCGTTGAGCACCAGCGCGTCGTTGCCCTGCTCGTCGACGAGATGCCGGGCCAGCCGGACGGCACCGTCCAGGTCCAGGGACCCGTCGGCGGTGAACGGCGTCACCATGGCCGTGATCAGTCGCCCGAACGGGCGCGACGCGCCTCGTTCGCGGGCGGCAGGGTGGTCGTGCGTCATGTTCACAACCTAGCGGACGACCACCGGGGGCCCGGCGGCGAAGGGCGCAGGAGTCACTCGGCGTGCGGGCTGGCCGCCACCTCGGTGCCGTCGGGCAGCGTGGAGATCACGAAGTCGGCGAAGACGTTCGGCGCGACCCCCTGGAGCTGCCGCAGGCACTCCACGGCCAGCTCGCGGATCTCCACGTCGGCGTGCTCGGTGGCGCGCATCTTGATGAAGTGCCGCCAGGCCCGGTAGTTGCCGGTGACCACGATCCGGGTCTCGGTGGCGTTGGGCAGCACCGCGCGGGCCGCCTGCCGGGCCTGCTTGCGGCGCAGCGTCGGGTTGGGCTCGTCGACGAAGCGGGCCTCCAGTCCCTCCAGCAGCTCGGCGTACGCCCGGACGGCCGCCTCGCTCGCCTCGACGAACTTCTTGTGCAGCTCCGGGTCCTCGGCGATCACCGCCGGCTCGACCATGGCCGCGTCCCGCTCCGGGACGTACCGCTGGGAGAGCTGGGAGTACGAGAAGTGCCGGTGCCGGATCAGCTCGTGGGTGAAGGACCGGGAGACCCCGCTGAAGTAGAAGCTCACGGAGCCGTGCTCCAGCACGGAGAGGTGGCCGACCTCCAGGATGTGCGCCAGGTAGCCGGCGTTGGTGGCGGTGGCCGGGTTCGGCTTCTTCCAGCTCTGGTAGCAGGCCCGGCCGGCGAACTCGGCGAGGGCCTGACCGCCCTCCGCGTCGGTCGACCACGGCACGTCGTCCGGGGCCTGGAACTGGGTCCACGCGATCAGCTTGACCTGGGGCTGCACCATCTCCGGCATTCCTGCGACTGTAGTGGCCGGTGGGCCTCCGGGGAAACTTGGGCGCGCGGACGTGAAACCGCGCACCTTCAGACGTAGAGCGAGGTGAACGGGGCCCAGGGCAGGTTGCGGGCCACCGAGAAGGCGAACCAGATCGCCAGGAAGCCGCCGATCACCTTGGGGCTGACCCGCAGCTCCGGCAGCCGCCAGCCGAACGCCCGGTTCCCGGCCCAGGTGACGAAGAGGTACGCCAGGAAGGGCAGCGAGAAGACGAAGAGGAAGTGGTGCCGGGCGGCGGCCGGCAGGTCACCGTGCAGCACGTACCAGAGGGCGCGGGTGCCGCCGCAGCCCGGGCAGTCCAGCCCGGTGGTGAGCTTCAGCAGGCAGGTAGGGCGGGCGTCCGGGTCGCTGTGCGTGGGGTCGCTGAGCAGCGCGTACGCCATGCCCAGCCCGACGCAGCCGAGCGCCGCCAGCGGCACCGCCCAGCGGGGGGCGCGGGCGTGCATCCGCAGCACCAGGCGGGTGAGCCGGTCCGGCTCGACCGGCTGGTAGGCCGCCCCGGCGGGCCAGATCGGCGACCCGGCGGGCGCGTCGTGCGGCCCCGGGAGGGCGGCGTGCGGGACGGGGACCGTCTGCGGGTCGGCCGGGGCGCCGGGCCGGTCAACGCTCGTCACGCGCTCACCGTACACCCGCCACGCCCACCAGCGCGGCGGCCAGCGGGACCGCCAGGTCGCCGGCCTCCGGCGGGGCGACCGCGTCCAGGCCGAGCCAGCCGGCGAGCCGGTAGAGCTCGGCGGCCAGGGCCACCGCCGTCTCCCCCGGATCCGCGCCCGGCTCCCGCCAGGCGGCCGGCACCAGCAGCGCCCCGGCCTTCCGGTCGGCCTTGAGGTCGACCCGGGCGGTGAACCGCTCGCCCTGCAGGAACGGCAGCACGTAGTAGCCGTACACCCGCTGCGGGGCGGGCACGTAGATCTCGATGCGGTAGGTGAAGCCGAAGAGCCGCTCCGCGCGGCCCCGCTCCCAGACCACCGGGTCGAACGGGCTGACCAGGGTGTGGCCGCGCACCCACCGGGGCAGCCGGGCCTGGGCGTGCAGGTAGGCCGGTTGGCGCCAGCCCTGGACGGTGACCGGGGTCAGCTCGCCCGCCTCGACCAGCTCGGCGACCGCCCGGCGGGCGCCGGCCACCGGCAGCCGGAAGTAGTCGCGCAGCTCCGGCTCGGCGGCCACGCCGAGCGACCGGGCGGCGATCGCGACCAGGGCGCGGTGGCCGTCGGCCTCGGTCGGGGTCGGGGCGTCGAGCACGGCCGCCGGCAGCACCCGCTCGGGCAGGTCGTAGCGGCGGGCGAAGGAGGGGGTGCGGTCGGCGGCGGTCACCTCGCCGGCCCAGAACAGGTATTCCAGGGCCCGCTTGACGGTCGACCAGTTCCAGCCCCAGTTGCCGGTCTCCCGCGGGGCGTCGTGCTCGATCTCGGCGGCGGTGAGCGGCCCCCGGGCGGCCACCTCGTCGCGGACCCAGGCGACCAGCTCGGGCTGCTCCTGGGCGATCCGGCGCATCCATCCCCACGCCTCGTCGCGGGCCCGGGCCATCCGCCAGCGCAGCGCCGGGTGCAGGCCGACCGGCACCAGCGACGCCTCGTGCCCCCAGTATTCGAAGAGCTCGCGGGGGCGCCGGTAGGCGGCGGTGTCGAGCAGCGCGGTCGGGTAGGGCCCGAGCCGGCTGTAGAGGGGCAGGTAGTGCGCGCGCTGCAGGACGTTGACCGAGTCCATCTGGATCAGGCCGACCCGGTCCAGCACCCGGCGCAGGTGGCGGCGGGTGGGCACGCCGGTGGGCGCCGGGTCGGTGAAGCCCTGGGCGGCGAGCGCGATCCGCCGGGCCTGGGCGAGCGAGAGCGATTCCGGTGCGGCCATCGTCGGCGACCCTAATCCACCGGTACGACACGACGACCGGAGGCTGGATCCGCCGCCCATTGGGGCATAGAACGGACGGATGCTCACCATTCGGCGGGAGGAGCCGGACGACGCGGAGGCGGTCGCCCGGGTGCACGTACACAGCTGGCAGGCCGGCTACGCCGGGATCATGCCGGACGAGGTGCTGGGGCGGCTCAACCCGGCCGCGTGGGCGCAGCGCCGGCGCGACCTGGGCACCGCCGACCCGGAGCACCCGTTCACCACGCTGCTGGCCGAGGCCGGCGGGACGCTCGCCGGGTTCACCACCTTCGGGCCGTACCGGAACAACCAGGACCGGGGCGACCTCGACCCGGCGTACGGGGAGATCCTGGCGATCTACCTGGAGCCGGCGTGGTGGGGCAGCGGGGCCGGGCGGGCGCTGCTCGCGGCGGCCCGGGCCGGCCTGGCCGAGCGGGGCTGGACCGAGTACCGGCTCTGGGTGCTCGCCGACAACGCCCGGGCCCGCCGGTTCTACGAGCGGGCCGGCCTGTCACCCGACGGCGCGGAGTCCACCTACCCGGTGCCGCTCTCCGGCGGGCGCGACCCGGTCCCGCTCCGGGAGCTGCGGTACGCCGCCCGCCTCGACGGCTGACCCGGCCGGGCCGTCCCGCCGGGCGGCACCGCCGCCGGTCGGCGTGGCCCAGCGGCGGATCGGCAGCCCGAGCAGCAGCGCCAGGCTGATCCAGACGTAGGTGTTGCTGCCGAGGAAGCCGCCGACGCCGGTGAAGTCCTCCTCCCAGGCCCAGACGATCCGGCTGATCAGGAAGGCGTACCCGACGAGCGCGGCGGCCAGCAGCAGCCACCGCCGACCGCTGCGCGCGGGGGCCGCCATGCCGTTGTCGACCAGCAGGATCAGCGCGGGCAGCAGCCAGACCAGGTGGTGCACCCAGGTCACCGGGCTGACCAGACACATGGCGGCGCCGGTCAGCGCCAGGCCGGTGACCTCGTCACCGGCGGCCACGGCGGCCCGGGAGCGCCACACCCAGACGGCCAGGACGGCGAGCACCAGGGCCAGCCAGGCGAGGGTGCTCGGGTGTTCCGGGTGCAGCCGGGCCACCATGCCGCGCAGCGACTGGTTGGAGACGAAGGCCAGCTCGCCCACCCGGTCGGTGTTCCAGAGCGCCTCGGTCCAGAACTCCCGGGAGGCGTCGGGGAAGAGCGCGCCGGCGACCAGGGTCGCCCCGGCCGCCGCGCCCATCGCGGTGAACGCCGCCCGCCAGCGCCCGGTGACCAGCAGGTAGACGATGAAGATGCCCGGGGTCAACTTGATCGCGGTGGCCAGGCCGACGCCGACCCCGGCCCACCGGTTGCCGGCCGGCAGCAGCCGCAGCAGGTCCACCGCCACCAGGAAGAGCAGCAGCATGTTGACCTGGCCGAAGTTGACCGTCTCCCGCATCGGCTCGAACGCGGCGACCAGGCAGAGCGCGACCGCGAGGGCGAACCAGCGGGTCCAGCCGGCGCGGCGGGCGACCGGGTCGACCAGCCACCAGATGACCACCGTGCCGGCCAGCACGGTGATGACCACGCTGACCGTGATCGCGGCCAGCCACGGCAGGTACGCCATCGGCAGCATGACCAGCGCGGCGAACGGCGGGTAGGTGAAGCCGTACTGGGTGCCGGGCTTGAGGAAGTCGTAGATCTCCCCGCCGTCGTGCACCCACCAGGTCAGCGCGCCGTAGTAGACCCGCAGGTCGAAGAAGCCGTGCCGCACGGCAGCCACCGAGAGGAAGGCGGTCACCGCCGCGGCGAGCACGGCCACCGCGACGACCTGCCCGATCGTGCGCCGGGCACCCTGCGCCACCGTCGCCTCCCTCGCCCTGCGTAGGCTCACGTGCCATGGCTCTCGGGTACGTCCGCCCCGCGCGTCCGGAGGACGCTGGCGAGATCGCACGCATCCAGCTCGCGACCTGGCGGGTCGCGTACCGCCGGATCCTGCCCCGGCACGTCCTCGACAACCTGGACGAGGGATACCTCGCCCGGCGGTGGAGCGCCGCGGTGCAGGAGCCGCCCTCGGGCGCGCACCGCGTGCTGGTCGCCGTCGAACAGGCCGAGCAATCGTATCTGGTGGGGTTCGTGGCTTCCGGTCCGGCCGACGCCGAGGCGCTCGCCCCGGGCGAGCCGGCCGACGCCCTGACCGGCGGCGTGGCGGCGGTGACCGACCTGCTGGTCGAGCCGCGCTGGGGCCGCCGCGGGCACGGCAGCCGGCTGCTCGCCGCCGCCGTCGACCTGTGGCGGGAAGACGGGTTCGACCGGGCGGTGGCCTGGGCGTTCGACGGCGACGCGGCGACCCGGAAGTTCCTCACCAGCACCGGCTGGGAGCCGGACGGCGCGGCCCGCGCCCTGGACGTGGAAGACATGCTGGTCCCCCAGCTCCGCCTGCACGTCGCCGTCCCGACCGAGCCGGCCGCTTCCTGAGGTACGCGCGCCCGCGCCGGTCAGCCCTTGTCCGCGCCCTCGTTGGCGTCGCGGACGAAGTAGCGCTGGAAGACCACGAAGAGCACCGCCACCGGGATGGTGGCCAGCAGCGCGGCGCCGAGCTTCAGCGGGTACTGGGTGCCCTTGCCGAGCGAGCCGCTGACCAGGTCGGCCAGCCCGCGGGGCAGGGTGAACAGGGCCGGGTCCTGGACCGAGACCAGGCTGTGCGGGAACTCGTTCCAGGAGCCCTGGAAGGACAGGATGGTCAGGGTGATCAGGGCGGGCTTCGCGGTCGGCAGCACCACCGACCAGAAGGTGCGGAACACCCCCGCCCCGTCGATCCGGGCCGCCTCCTCGATGCTCACCGGGACCGACTCGAAGAACTGCTTCATGATGAACACCCCGGCCGCGTCGGCCAGCAGCGGCACCACCAGGCCCGCGTAGCTGTCGTAGAGGCCGAGCTGCTTGAGCACCAGGAACTTGGGGATCAGCAGCACCACGCCGGGCACCGCCATCACCGCGATGACCGCGGCGAACAGCCCGGCCCGGCCGCGGAAGCGCAGCCGGGCCAGCGCGTACCCGGCGAGCGAGTCGAAGAACACCCGGCCGAGCGTGACCAGCACGGTGACCAGCAGCGAGTTGCCGAGCCAGAGCGGGAAGTTGGTGCCGGCGAAGATCCGCTCGAAGCCGGCCAGCGACACCGGGTCCGGCACCGGCGACAGCGGGTTCGCCGCCGCGTCCGGCTCGGTCTTGAACGAGTTGCCGAGCTGGATGACGAACGGGTAGAGGAAGACCAGCCCGAAGAAGATCAGGACCGCGTACCCCAGGAAGCGGTTGACCCGGGCGCGCGGCCCGCGGTCGGCGCGGCGGGCGACGGGCGCCGCCCGCCGGTCGGTCAGCACGGCCATGTCAGGACCCCTCCGGTACGCGGCGCCGCCACCGCCGGCCGCGCCGGGGCTCGTCCCGGTCGGCCATCACCCGGCGCTGGAACAGGGTGAGCAGGATGATGATCAGGAACAGCACGAACGAGATGGCCGCGCCCGAGCCGTAGTCGAAGTCCCGGAACGCGGTCCGGTACGACAGGTAGGCCGGGGTGAGCGTGGTCTTGGCCGGGTCGCCCTGGCTCATCACGTACACCTGGTCGAAGACCTGCCAGGAGCCGATCAGGCCGAGGGTGAGCACCAGGAAGGTGGTCGGCTTGATCAGCGGCAGGGTGACGTACCGGAACCGCTGCCACCGGGTCGCCCCGTCCAGGGTGCTGGCCTCGTCGAGCGTCACCGGGACGTTCTGCAGCGCGGCGAGGAACATCAGCATGAACGTGCCCGAGGTCGTCCAGATCACCAGGCAGATGATCGAGACCATCGCGACGCTCGGCCCGGAGAGCCAGTCCCACCAGGTCAGCCCGAACGGGCCACCGGAGGTGAGCGCGCCGGGCGGGGAGTCCACCCCGACGGCGCCGAGCAGCAGGTGCAGCACGCCGCGGGAGTCGGCGAACCACTCCGGGCCGTCGATGCCGAAGAAGCCGAGCAGGTTGTTGACCGCGCCCGAGTTGGCGAACAGGAACAGGAACACCACGCTGATCGCCACCGAGCTGGTGACCGACGGGAAGTAGAAGGCGCTGCAGAAGAAGCCCTTCCCCTTGAGCATCCGGTTGTTCACGATCAGCGCGAGCCCGAGGGCCAGCGCGGTCTGCACCGGCACCACGATGCCCACGTAGTACGTGTTGTTGCGGATGCTGGTCATGAAGTCGCGGCGGTCGAGCCCGTCCTCGGTGAACAGCCGGGTGTAGTTGTCGGCGCCGACGAACGGCACGTCCCGGGTGAACGGGCTGCCCTGGCCGTTCCAGTCGGTGAGGCTCACCCAGAGCGCCATCAGGATCGGCAGCAGCAGGAAGAGCCCGAGGATCACGATCACCGGCGCGACGAAGAGCCAACCGGCGATGTTCTCGTTGCCGCGGATGCCGCGACCCGTTCGTCGTGGTGGCTTCGCCCGCGCGGTGGCCGGGGCGCTCAGCGCCTCCGTTGCCATCTCCCCTCCCTCCGTCAGGGTGGAAGGAAGGGCCCCTGTGAACAGACGGCTGTCAACCAGGGGCCCCTCCGTTCACCTCAGCCGCCGAGCGCCGCCTTGGCGTTCTTGTCGAAGTTCGCCAGGATCGTCTTCGGGTCGCCGGTGGCCAGGCCCTGCAGGCCGGCCTCGAGGTCCCGCAGGACGCTGTCCATCTTCGGGGCGTTCACCGGGCCCTGGGCGTACGCGGCACCCTCGATGAACGGCTTGTCGGCCGGGAACGCGCCGGTGTACTGGTCGCGGACGGACTGCCGGGACGGCATCACGCCGAACGCCTTGGCGAAGGCGATCTGCTGGTCACCCGCCGTCATCGCCTCGACGAACTTGATCGCCTGCTCCTTGTACTCGGACTTCGCCGCGATGCCCCAGCACTGGGTGAAGGAGAGGGTGCCCTGCCCCTTCGGGCCGGCCGGCAGCGGGACGACCTTGTACTTCACGTTCGGGAAGTCGTTCTGCAGGGCGCCCTTGATCCAGTTGCCCTCGATGGTCATGACGGCCTTGCCCTTGCCGAACGCCTCGCCGGACCAGCCGGCGTCGAGCTGCTTCGGGAACTTCGCGTAGCCGTTCGTGAGCAGGGACTTGACGTACTGGAGGGCCTGGAGGTTCTCCGGGGTGTCCGCGGTGGGCTGCTTGCCGTCCTTGCTCATCAGCCAGCCGCCGTTCTGCACCATGAAGGCGCCGATCCGGTCCCGGGTGTCGCCCAGCGCGAGCGCCACCAGTCCCTTGGCCTTGATCTTCTGGCTGGCCGCGGTGAGCTGGTCCCAGGTGGTGGGGATGTCGGCGTCGGTCAGGCCGGCCTTGGTCCAGAGGTCGGTGTTGATCTCCAGGGCCAGGGTGGAGAAGTCCTTCGGCGCGCAGTAGAGCTTGCCGTCGTAGGTGAACGTGGTGCGCAGGCTCTCGTAGAAGTCGTCCTTGTTGCTGACCTTGTCGCCGTACGGCTCCAGCGCGCCCACGCTGGCGTAGTCGGCGAAGCGGCTGGCGTCGACGTAGAACACGTCCGGCGGGGTGCCGCCGGCCAGGGCCTGGCCGAGCTGCTGGGTGAGGTCCTGGGCCGGGGTGACGGTGGCCGTGTTGCCGCTCGCGGAGGCCCACTTGGCCGCGGCCTCCTGCACCGCCTTGGTCTCGGCGTCGCCGGAGGAGCCGATCAGGATCTGGAGGCTGGCCGGGCCGCTGGACTGCTTGGTGTCGCCCGCCTTGTCGTCGAAGCCGCTGCCGCAGGCCGCGGTGCCGAAGAGGGCGGCCGCGGCGAGACCGGCCACCGCGGCCCGGGTGAGGGTGCGTGGTGTCATCTGACTCTCCTGGTGGGGGATGTGGGTCACGCGGTGTGCCGGAGCACGAGCGTGGGGGTGAGCAGCACGTGGGGGTCGGTGGGCTGGCCGTCGAGCAGGCCGGTGAGCAGCTCGACGCAGCGGGCGGCGGCGATCGCGAGCGGCTGGCTGAGGCTGGTCAGCCCGACGGCGGCGGCCACCGGGGTGTCGTCGAAGCCGATGACGGCGACCGGCGCCGCCGCGTCCCGGACGGCCTGGAGCGCGCCGAGCGCGAGCGAGTCGCTGGCGCAGACCACCGCGGTCGGCGGGTCGTCGTGGGCGAGTAGGTCGCGCATCTCCCGCTCGCCCTCGGCGATGCCGTCCTCAGTCGCCCGGTCCGGTGCGGCGCCGGCCAGACCGGCGGCCGCCAGGGTGGTACGCCAGCCGGCGCGCCGGTCGTCGCCGACGCCGGAGCCCTCGGGCCAGCCGAGGAAGGCGATCCGGCGGTGGCCGGTGTCGAGGAGCCGGCGGGTGGCCTGCGCGGTGCCGGCGGCCCCGTCGACGTCGACCCAGGGGTGCGCCTGGGGGGCGTCCCAGGGCCGGCCGAAGGTCACGAAGGGCACCTGGCGCTCGGCGAGCCAGGCGGTGCGCGGGTCGCCGTGCTTGGTGCCGGTGAGCACGAACGCGTCCAGGTCGTACGCGCCGAGCAGGTCGTCGTAGGTGCTGATCTCGTGGTCGTCGTCGCGGGCGGTGTAGAGCAGGACCCGGTAGCCGGCGGCGTCGGCGGTCTCGGTGAGGCCGTGCAGGAACCGGTCGAGCACCGAGCCGTTGATCCCGTCCCGGGTGGGTTCGATGCGGACCGCGATGAGTCGGGACCGGCCGGTACGCATCTGCCGGGCGGCCTGGTTGGCCCGGTAGCCGAGCGCGGCGATGGCCTCCTGCACCCGCTGCCGGGTCTCCTCGCGGACGATGTGCGGCGCGTTGAGCACGTTGGAGACCGTCTGCCGGCTCACCTGGGCGTGCCGAGCCACCGTCGCGATGGTCACCTTTTCAGCCACTAAATCCCTCTCACAGCCTTGAACGTTCCAACTCCGATACGGCAGGATTAGATCGTTCAAAGTTTCTGGAATGTTTCGCACTTTGCACCGGGCCGGCGGCTTCTGTCAAGACGTGCCGGCCACGATCAGCACCAGGAGTTCCCCCTTGTCCGAACGCCACCTGCAACCCCTGCTGCACGACCTGGTCGGGGTGGTGCACGCCCCCACCAGCACGCTGGGCGACACGGCGGGTCAGATCCGGCCGAGCGGCGTCCAGGGCGTCTTCCACGCCGACGCCCGCGTGCTCTCCCGCGCCGAGCTGCGCGTCGACGACCGGGAACCGGAGGCGCTGACCCGCGGGGCGGCCGGGCCGCACGGCGCCCGCTTCGTCAGCCTGGCCCGCTGGCTCGGCGACCCCACCCCCGACCCGACCGTCCGGATCGACCGGACCCGCCAGGCCGGCCCGCACGGCATCACCGAGGAGATCGTCGTCTCCTCCACCGCCGCGGCCCCGGTCCACGCCACGCTCAGCATCGACCTCGGCTGCGACCTCGCCCCGATCGAGCTGGTCAAGTCCGGCGGCAGCGGCGCGCCGCTGGAGGCCAAGGCCGGCGAGCCCGGCCAGGTCCAGTGGGCGGCCGAGGGCGTCACCGTGACGGTGACCGGCGAGGCCGCCACCGTGGACGCCGCCGGCGAGCGGGCCACCGCGCCCCGGTTGAGCTGGCCGCTCACGGTCGCGCCCGACACCGCCGTGACGCTGCGCTGGCGGCTCGCGGTCACCGACCCGAAGGCCGTGGTGGCCGCCCCGCCCGCCGGCCCCGGCTGGTCCGTCCCGGAGGTGCGCGCCGACGACCGCCGGCTGGTCCGGCTGCTCGACCGCGCCCTGGCCGACCTGCGCGGGCTGCGGCTGGCCGACCCCGCGCACCCCGAGGACGTCTTCCTCGGCGCCGGGGTGCCCTGGTTCCTCACCCTGTTCGGCCGGGACAGCCTCTGGGCCGCCCGGATGCTGCTGCCGCTCGGCACCGACCTGGCCGCCGGCACCCTGCGGGTGCTCGCCCGCCGGCAGGGCACCCGGGTCGACCCGGCCACCGGCGAGGCGCCCGGCAAGATCCTGCACGAGCTGCGCCGGCACGAGTTCACCCTGGCCGACGAGGGGCTGCGGCTGCCGCCGGCTTACTACGGCACGGTCGACGCCACCATGCTCTGGGTCAACCTGCTGCACGACGCCTGGCGCTGGGGTCTCCCCGCCGAGCAGGTCGAACCCCTGCTGCCGCACCTGGAGGCCGCGCTCGGCTGGCTCGCCGAGCACGCCGACGCCGACGGCGACGGCTTCGTCGAGTACGTGGACACCACCGGCCACGGCCTGGCCAACCAGGGCTGGAAGGACTCCGGCGACTCGATCCGCTTCCGCGACGGCCGGCTGGCCGCCCCGCCCATCGTGCTGGCCGAGGTGCAGGGGTACGCGTACGAGGCGGCGGTCAACGGCGCCGACCTGCTCGACGCCTTCGGCCGCCCCGGCGGCGACCGCTGGCGCGGGTACGCCGACCGGCTCGCCCGCCGGTTCCGCCAGGCGTTCTGGGTCGACGGCCGGTACGGGCCCCAGCCCGCGCTGGCGCTGGACCGGGACAAGCGGCCGGTGGACTCGCTGACCAGCAACATCGGTCACCTGCTCGGCACCGGGCTGCTGTCGGCCGACGAGTCGGCGCAGGTCGCGGCGCTGCTGTCCACCGAGGCCCTGGCCGGCGGCTTCGGGCTGCGCACCATGTCCACCGACGACGCCGGGTTCAGCCCGCTGTCGTACCACTGCGGCTCGATCTGGGCGCACGACACCGCGATCGTGCTCGGCGGGCTGGCCCGGGCCGGGCACCGGGACGCCGCGCTCCGCCTCGCCGACGGCCTGCTCGGCGCCGCCGAGGCGTTCGACTTCCGCCTCCCCGAGCTGTACGGCGGGGACGACCGGTCGGCGCTCGGCCGCCCGGTGCCGTACCCGGCGGCCTGCCACCCGCAGGCCTGGTCGGCGGCGGCCGCCGTGCTGCTGCTCCAGGCCGGGGTGGGGCTCTACCCGGACGTGCCGGGCGGGCGGGTGCGGCTGGACCCGCTGGCCGGCCCCGACCTGGGCGCCCTATCCGCCGAGGGCCTCCGGATCGCCGGCACCCCCGTCACCGTGACCGTCGACCGCGAAGGCCACCCCACGATCACCAACCTCCCCGATGCCCTGACCCTGACCCACCCCCACCTCCCCACCCCCCGCCGTCCCACCGAAACCCCCTCCCCCACGGCGAGTTGACCAAGGAGTTTGCGTCGCGGCGCGGCCGATTTCTGACGCGAACTCCTTGATCAACAGACGGGGCAGGAGCGGGGGAGTTCGGCGACGAGTTCGGTGTCCTCCATCGCGCCGGTGGGGTGGAAGCCGAGGGAGCGGTAGAGGGTGGCCGCCGGGGTGTTGTCCGGGTGGTAGCTCAGGCGGATCGGTTCACCCGCTTCCGCGAGCCAGTTCGTGAGGGTCCGGACGGCGGCCCGCCCCACCCCGCGGTCCTGCTCGGCGGCGTCGATCACCATGCCGCCGAGCCAGCGCGAGCCGTCGTCGTCCACGCCCCACATGACGTGCCCGACGACCGTCTCGTCCGCGTACACGGCGAGCGAGGTCCAGACGTCCGAGCGCATGGTCAGCACCAGGTAGCGGGCGGCCAGCGCCGGCACGAAGCCCCGCTGGTCGTCCCGGGGCGCGACGTCCGCCACCGCCCGCCAGTTGTCGTCGTCGACCGGCCGCAGGGTCACCCGGCGGCCGGCGCGGTCACGCAGCCCGGAATCGATCACGGCGGTCAGCCTAGGTTCGGCCCGCTCGCTCGGCCATCTGTTTCGCCGGAGCCGGAGCGGCCGAACCGCCGGGGCGGCCCGCTCGACTTCACGTCGCCGAGGTGGCGGTATCGACGGTTCACGGATACCGCCACCTCGGCGAGCCGGAGTCGATCATCGGGACGGACGGGCGCCTCGTCAGCCGGCCGCCGCGGCGTCCAGGAAGGGGCGCGGGTCGCCCGCGCCGAGATCCGTGATCCCCGCCGTGTGCAGGGCGCCGATGGCGAGGGTACGCCGGACGGCGGCGAAGGTGATCACGTGACCGATGGTCCCGCCCAGCGTGTGAGTGGTCGGCGGCGAGCACGTGGTGTCGACGAAGGTGTCGGCCAGGGTGCCGGCGGCCAGCGTCCGCGCCACGAAGGCCCGCCAGTCGCGGCCCGCGACGGCGTGCCGGGCGGCCAGCCCGGCCACCGAACGGTCGCTCTCGTCCGGCCACTCGCCGCCGCGCAGCGCCGAGAGCCAGTGCTCCTCCTGGGTGACCATCGCGTTGATCAGTGACCGGAGGGTCGGCTGGTCGTCGATGGTCTCCACCGACACGCTGACCGGCCGGTCGAGCACCTCGTCGTGGAGGGTGCCGGCGCGGTCGATGATCGCGGTGAGGGTCTGTACGTGGTGGTCGACCAGGTGCTGGAGAACGTTCATGGGAGTCTCCTGACGTGCCGCCGGCAGCCGCAGGCCGCCGGGAGGCTGGAAGTGGACGCCGCTGGGGCAGGGCAGCTCCAGCTCGCGGAAGGTGAGCGGCGGGCGGCGCCGGAGCACGCTCGGCGCCACCCGGTACGACCGCTGGAACGCGCGGGTGAACGCCTCGTGCGAGCCGTACCCGGCCTCGACGGCGATGTCGAGGACGGTCCGGTCGCTGGTGGTGAGCCGGTGTGCGGCGCGTTCCAGCAGCAGCCGGCGACGCAGGGCGCCCGGCGGCTCGCCCGTGGCGGCGGCGACCAGCCGGTCGAAGTGGAACCGGGACAGGTGGGCCCGGGCCGCGACATCCGTCGCGCTGACGGTCGGGTCGTCGAGCGCGACCTGGAGCCAGTCGAGGATTCCGGTGAGCCCGTCCGTCGAGGTCATGGGTACAGCCTGCACCGGGTGGCGGGCACCGTGCCTGATCGCCGTTGCGGACCTGCGCCCGGCCCGCCGCGGTGCCCGGGACGCGCGACGGCCGGCCGCCCCGAGGGGTACGGCCGGCCGGCATCGGGTCCACCCGCGCGGGCGGGCGGGGTGGTTCAGTCGAGCAGGGCGTCCAGGCCGACGGTGAGGCCGGGCCGGTTGCGCACCGCGCGGACGGCGAGCAGCACGCCGGGCATGAACGAGGCGCGGTCCAGCGAGTCGTGCCGGATGGTCAGCGTCTCGCCGGTGGTGCCGAAGAGCACCTCCTGGTGAGCGACCAGGCCGGCCGCCCGGACGGCGTGTACGCGTACGCCGTCGATCTCGGCGCCCCGGGCGCCCGGCACCTCGTCCTTGGTGGCGTCCGGCGCGGGGCCGAGACCGGCCTCGGCGCGGGCCTGCGCGATCAGCCGCGCGGTGTGCGTGGCGGTGCCGCTGGGCGCGTCCAGCTTGCGCGGGTGGTGCTGCTCGATGATCTCGACCGACTCGAAGTGCCGGGCCGCCTTCGCGGCGAACTGCATCATCAGCACCGCGCCGATGCCGAAGTTGGGGGCGATCACCACGCCCACCCCGGGCTTGCGCTCCAACCAGCCGCGCACCTGGTCGAGCCGCTGCCCGGTGAAGCCGGTGGTGCCCACCACCGCGCTGATGCCCTGGTCGATGCACCACTGCAGGTTGTCCATGACGACGTCGGGAGTGGTGAAGTCGACGACCACCTCGGCGCCGGCGCCGGCGAGGTCGGCCAGCCGGTCGCGCTGGTCGACCGTCGCGACCAGGTCCATGTCGGCGGCCGCGCCGACCGCCTTGCAGACCTCCATGCCCATCCGTCCCTGGGCGCCCAGCACACCGACCCGGATCGGCTCGGTGGGGTTCTTCTCCTGCTCGTCAGTCACGGGGCACAACCTATCCCAATCGGGACGTCGTCCCCCCGTCGGACCGGCGGCCGTCCCACCGGACGAGCATGATCGACTCGGGCTGCGGCAGCCGGCGGCCTCCCGAGCGACGGACCGCCCGACCGCCGCATCCCGCCCTGGCGGTACCGGTCAGACGAAGGCGGACCTGTCGAACGGGCCGACCACGGCGAGCGACATCGGCCGGCCGAGCAGGTCGGCGGCGAGCGCGTTCACCTCGTCGAGGGTCACCGCGTCGACCCGGGCGAGCAGCTCGTCCACCGGCATCAGGTTGCCGTAGAGCAGCTCGCCCTTGGCCAGCCGGCTCATCCGGGAACCGGTGTCCTCCAGGCCGAGGACGAAGGAGCCCTTGCTCATCCCCTTGCCGCGGGCCAGCTCGGCCTCGGTGATGCCGCCGGCGGCCACCTTCGCCAGCTCGGCCCGGGTCAGCTCCAGCACCTCGTCCACCTTGCCCGGCGCGCAGCCGGCGTAGACCGCGAACAGCCCGCTGTCGGCGTACTGGCTGGCGTACGAGTAGACCGAGTAGGCCAGGCCGCGCTGCTCGCGGATCTCCTGGAACAGCCGGCTGGACATGCCGCCGCCGAGGACGTTGTTGAGCACGCCGAGGGCGAAGCGCCGCTCGTCGAGGCGGTCGATGCCGGGGCAGCCGAGGATGACGTGCGCCTGCTCGGTCTCCTTCGGCTCGACCAGGGTGGCGGCCGGCTTCGTGCGTACCGCCGGGGTGGCCGGCCGGTACGCGGCCGGCACCGCCGGGTCGGTGTCCAGCGGGGTGCCGCGCAGCGCCTGCCGGACCAGCTTGACCACGGCGGCGTGGTCGAGGTTCCCGGCGGCGGCGATGACGATCTCCGGGGCGGTGTAGTGGCGGCGGTAGAAGTTCTGGATCTGCCGCCGGGTCATCGGGGTGACCGTGTCCTCGGTGCCGGAGATCAGCCGGCCGAGGGGATGGTCGCCGTAGACGGCGCGGGCGAAGAGGTCGTGCACCTCGTCGCCGGGCTCGTCGTCGTGCATGGCGATCTCTTCGAGGATGACGCCGCGCTCGGTCTCCACGTCGGCGGCGGCCAGCACCGAGTCGGCGACCAGGTCGCACATGACGTCGATGGCCAGCGGCAGGTCCTCGTCCAGCACGCGGGCGTAGTAGCAGGTGTATTCCTTCGTGGTGAAGGCGTTGGTCTCGCCGCCCACCGCCTCGATCTCGGCCGAGATGTCCAGCGCGGTGCGCTTGCGGGTGCCCTTGAAGAGCAGGTGCTCCAGGAAGTGCGCCGCGCCGGCCTGCGGCCCGGTCTCGTCCCGGGAGCCGACGGCGACCCAGATGCCGAACGAGACGCTGCGCATCGCCGGGATCGCCTCGGTGAGCACGCGCAGCCCGCTGGGCAGGACGGTACGGCGTACGGTGCCGCCCAGCGGGTCCTCGCTCAGCGTGCGGGTGACCGCCCGGGTCGCGCCGCCGGCGGACCGGACGGCCCCGGTCGCGTGCCGGACGGCGCCGGACGACGCCACCCCCCGTCGAGCCGCAGGGAAAGACGAACGCCGGGTCCGGCTCACGAAAACCTGCTTCCAGTTCGACGAGGGGTGGGTGGTGCGTGGTCATCAGCCACGACGCCGGCTCGGCGCGACCTGCGCCGCGCCGGCCTCGAGTCGTGGACCGGCCGGGCGACGCCGTCGACGTCGCCCGGCCGGTTGGTGGATCAGCTGTGCCGGGTCCGGCGACGCGGGCGGGACTCGCCGCCGCCCTCGCCACCCTCGCCGCGCTCCGGGCGCGGGCCGCGCTCGCCGCGCTCCCGGTCGCCCCGGTCACGCGGACCGCGGTCGCCGCCGCGGTCCCGGCCGGCCGGGCGCTCGCCACCGGCGGCCTCACCGGCGGCCGGCGCCTCGGCGCCCTCCGGGCGGACCTTGTCCAGGTAGATCTTGCCGCGCTGGTCGATGTCGGCGATCTCCACCTCGACCTTGTCGCCGACGTTGAGGAAGTCCTCGACCTTCTCGACCCGCTTGCCGTCGCCCACCTTGGAGATGTGCAGCAGGCCGTCCCGGCCCGGCAGCAGCGAGATGAAGGCGCCGAACGCGGCGGTCTTCACCACGGTGCCGAGGAACCGGTCGCCCACCTTCGGCAGGGTCGGGTTGGCGATCGCGTTGATCCGCTCGACCGCGGCCTGGGCCGACGGGCCGTTGGTCGCGCCGACGTAGATCGTGCCGTCGTCCTCGATGGAGATCTCGGCGCCGGTCTCGTCCTGGATGGCGTTGATGGTCTGGCCCTTCGGGCCGATCACCATGCCGATCTTGTCGACCGGGATCTTGACGGTGGTGACCCGCGGGGCGTAGTCCGACATCTCGGCCGGGGCCTCGATGGCCCGCTGCATCACGTCGAGGATGGTCTGCCGGGCCTCGTGCGCCTGCTGGAGCGCGGCGGCCAGCACGTCCGACGGGATGCCGTCGAGCTTGGTGTCGAGCTGGAGCGCGGTGACGAACTCCCGGGTGCCGGCGACCTTGAAGTCCATGTCACCGAACGCGTCCTCGGCGCCGAGGATGTCGGTCAGCGTCACGTACTGGGTCTTGCCCTCGACCTCGTCGGAGATCAGGCCCATGGCGATGCCGGCGACCGGCGCCTTCAGCGGCACACCGGCCGACAGCAGGCCCAGCGTCGAGGCGCAGACCGAGCCCATCGAGGTGGAGCCGTTGGAGCCGAGCGCCTCGGAGACCTGCCGGATGGCGTACGGGAACTCCTCGCGGGACGGCAGCACCGGGATCAGCGCCCGCTCGGCCAGCGCGCCGTGGCCGATCTCGCGCCGCTTCGGCGAGCCGACCCGGCCGGTCTCACCGGTGGAGTACGGCGGGAAGTTGTAGTTGTGCATGTAGCGCTTGGACTTCTCCGGGGAGAGGGTGTCCAGCGACTGCTCCATGCGCAGCATGTTCAGCGTGGTGACGCCCAGGATCTGGGTCTCGCCCCGCTCGAACAGCGCCGAGCCGTGCACCCGCGGCAGCACGCCGACCTCGGCGGTCAGCGGGCGGATGTCGCGCGGGCCGCGGCCGTCGATGCGGACCTGCTCGCGCAGCACCCGGCTGCGGACCTCGGACTTGGTCAGCGAGCGGAACGCGGCGGAGAGCTCCTTCTCCCGGCCCTCGAAGCGCGGGCCGAGCTCCTCGGCGACCTTGACCTTGATCCGGTCCAGGGCCTCCTCGCGGTCGTGCTTGCCGGCGATCTTCAGCGCCTCGGCGACGTCGGCGCGGGCGACCTCGGCCACCGCGTCGTACGCGTCGTCCTGGTAGTCGAGGAAGATCGGGAACTCGACGGTGGGCTTGGCGGCCACCTCGGCCAGCTCGCTCTGCGCCCGGCACAGCTCCCGGATCGCCGGCTTGGCGGCCTCCAGGCCGCTGGCCACGACCTCCTCGGTCGGCGCGGTGGCCCCACCGGCGACCAGCTTCACGGTGTGCTCGGTGGCCTCGGCCTCGACCATCATGATCGCGACGTCGCCGTCCGGCAGGGCCCGACCGGCCACCACCATGTCGAAGGTGGCCCGCTCCAGCTCCTCGTAGGTCGGGAAGGCGACCCACTGGCCGTCGACGTGCGCCATCCGGGTGGCCCCGATCGGGCCGGAGAACGGCAGGCCGGAGAGCTTGGTCGACATCGAGGCGGCGTTGATCGCCACCACGTCGTACGGGTGCTGCGGGTCGAGCGCCAGGACGGTCTCGACGACCTGGACCTCGTTGCGCAGGCCCTTGACGAAGGACGGGCGCAGCGGACGGTCGATCAGCCGGCAGGTGAGGATCGCGTCCTCGCTGGGGCGGCCCTCGCGGCGGAAGAACGAGCCGGGGATCCGGCCCGCGGCGTACATCCGCTCCTCGACGTCGACGGTCAGCGGGAAGAAGTCGAACTGCTCCCGGGGCTGCTTGCTGGCCGTGGTCGCGGAGAGGACGACGGTCTCGCCCAGCTGGGCGATGACGGAGCCGGCGGCCTGACGGGCCAGCCGGCCGGTGGAGAAGGTGATCTCCCGGGTGCCGAACGCGCCGTTGTCGATGACGGCGGTACGGGCTTCGGTGCCGAGTCGGTTCTCGGTCATGGTGCGGCAATGCTCCTTCGCATCGGGGGGCCCACGACGCGG
Organism: Micromonospora sp. NPDC048930; assembly: GCF_043197935.1. Lineage (NCBI taxonomy): Bacteria > Bacillati > Actinomycetota > Actinomycetes > Micromonosporales > Micromonosporaceae > Micromonospora > Micromonospora sp. NPDC048930. The sequence goes on along the minus strand of NZ_JBICUB010000004.1, from coordinate 219,804 downwards.
GAGCTGCTCGGACGGCCGGTCTTCGATCGAAGCGCCCGGGTGACCGGCGGATGCCGGGGTGCCCGGGGGCCACTACCGGAGACCGGTACGCCGACCGGCTCCCTCTCGGGTGGTCGCGTGGCCCGGTTTTCCTGTGGTACCGGAACGGGGGAGCGGCCGAGCGGCCACTCCCCCGTCAGGTCACCGGCGCAGGCCGAGTCGCTCGATGAGCGACCGGTAGCGGTTGATGTCCTTCTTCTGGACGTAGTTGAGCAGCCGACGGCGACGGCCGACCAGCAGCAGCAGCCCGCGGCGGCTGTGGTGGTCGTGCTTGTGCACCTTCAGGTGCTCGGTGAGCTCGGCGATCCGCTTGGTGAGGACCGCGACCTGCACCTCCGGCGAACCGGTGTCGCCCTCGGAGGTCGCGTACTCCGCGCGGATCTTGGCCTTGGTGTCCTGGTCGAGCGCCATGTTCTCCCTGTTTCGTGGGTGGTTCGATGAGGTCCGTCGGAGCGGTCGGAGCGACCGGGGGACGGACCGGTTCCTCGCACCCGCGGCGTCGTGCAGGCAGGCGAGGCCCCGCGTCGGTCAGCCGACGTCCCTGCCAGACTACCAGCCCGGTCGGGAACCGCCGGGTGAAGGGCCGCACGACGCCGCCCCGGGGCGGCGCGCCGGGGGGCAGCCCAACCGCCGCCCGGGCGGGCGCGCCGCGGCTCAGCCCACCGCCCGGCGGGTCCGCTCGACGTCCTCGGCGATCTGCGCCACCAACGGCTCGATCGAGTCGTACGTCCGTTGTTCCCGCAGGTGTGCCACGAAGTCCAGAGCCAGCCGCTCGCCGTACAGGTCGCCGGTGAAGTCCAGCACGAAGGCCTCCACCCGGCGCTCCCGCCCGGAGAAGGTCGGGTTGGTGCCGATCGAGACGGCCGCGGCGAGCGGCTCCCGGCCCCGGCGTACCAGCCGGGCGGCGTAGACGCCGTCGGCGGGGACCGCCGCGTACCGGTGGGTCAGCAGGTTGGCGGTGGGATAGCCCAGCTCGCGTCCGCGCTGGTCGCCGCGGACCACCACGCCCTCCACCCGGTGCGGCCGGCCCAGCGCGGCGGCCGCCGCGGCCACGTCGCCCGCGTCGACACAGGAGCGGATGTACGTGGAGGAGAAGACCGTGCCGGCCTCGGCCACCAGCGGGGCGCCCTCCACCCCGAAGCCGAACGTGCGGCCCAGCCGCTCCAGCAGGGCCACGTCGCCGGCCGCCTTGTGCCCGAAGCGGAAGTTGGCCCCGACCACCACCAGCGCGGCGTGCAGGTGCTCGACCAGGATGTCGTGCACGAACGCCTCGGCCGGCAGTCGGGAGAACTCCGGGGTGAACGGCACCACGCAGAGCACGTCGACGCCGAGCGCCTCGATCAGCTCGGCCTTGCGGGCCGGCTCGGTGAGCACCGCCGGGTGCGAGCCGGGGCGCACCACCTCGGCCGGGTGCGGGTCGAAGGTGACCACGACCGACTTGACGCCCAGCTCCCGGGCGCGCGCCACGGCGTGGCCGATGGTGGCCTGGTGTCCCTTGTGCACCCCGTCGAAGACGCCGATGGTGACCACCGAACGGCCCCAGCCGCCGGGTGCCGCCTCGTACCCCCGCCACCGTTGCATGCCCGCTCCTCCCCTGCTCGCCACAGTGCTCCGCGCCGCCGCCGTCAGGCCGGGGCGAGCACGATCTCCGCGCGCGCCCGCCCGTCCCGCTCGCTGACGATAGCGATCAACCCGCCGTCCGGCCCGAAGACCGCGTACGGCCCGGTGATGCCGGCCGGGTCCAGCGGACCGCCGTGCGAGAGAATCTTCGCCTCCTCCGGCGTGGCGTCCCGGCGCGGGAAGAAGCGGTCGGCGGCGGCGTCCAGCGGCAGGTTGACCACCTCGGGCGCGCGCTGCTCCAGCGCGTCGAGGGTGGCCGCCTCGGCCAGCGTGAAGCCGCCGACCGCGGTCCGGTGCAGCGCGGTCAGGTGGCCGCCGACCCCGAGCGCCAGGCCCGCGTCCCGGGCGATGGCCCGGATGTACGTCCCGGACGAGCAGGTCACGTCCACGTCCACGTCCACCACGTCCGGGCTGTCGCGGCGGATCGCCAGCACGTCCAGCCGGGAGACGGTGACCCGGCGGGCGGGCAGCTCGACGCTCTCCCCCTCGCGGACCCGCTTGTACGCCCGCTCACCGTTGATCTTGATGGCGCTCACCGCGCTCGGCACCTGGTCGATCTCGCCGGTGAGCGCGGCGAGCGCGGCGACCACCGCCTCGTCGGTCACCCCCGTGGTGGGGGTGGTGGCGATCACGTCGCCCTCGGCGTCGTCGGTGACGGTGGCCTGACCGAGCCGGATCGTCGCGGTGTAGCTCTTGCCGGCGCCGATCACGTAGGTGAGCAGCCGGGTCGCCCGGCCGACGCCGATCACCAGCACCCCGGTGGCCATCGGGTCCAGCGTGCCGCCGTGCCCCACCCGCCGGGTACGCGCCAGCCGCCGGATGCGCGCCACCACGTCGTGCGACGTCATGCCGCCGGGCTTGTCGACCACGATCAGACCGTCTGTGCTCACGGCCGCCAAGCCTGCCAGATTCCGCTTCCGATCCGGCCGGGGGATACCGCGCGGAGCGACAAGATGTGACACTCACGGACATCTCGCCCACTCGTCCTCGGGGGTCGCGATGACCGACGATCGGCAGAACTCCGCACCACCGCACAACCCCGCCCCGGCGCCCGGCCACCGGGCCGGGCCGGCGACCGCCCCGGAGTGGCCGCGCCCGGCGACCGGCCCGCAGTGGCCGCCCCAGCCGGACGTCGCCGCCGGCTCGGCCCGGGGCGGCCGACTGCGGAGCTGGCTGAGCCCGCGCTCCGGCAACCTGCTGACCGTCGTGACGGTGCTGCTGACGCTCGCCTTCGTCGGGGTGGTCGGCGTCGCCGTGCTGGTGTCGATGCCGCCGGCCCGGGGGCGGCCGGTGGTCTTCCCGGCGATCAGCCGGCCACCCGTCGAGCCGGCCCGCACCTCCGCGTCGCCGCCCGCCGCGACCGGCCCGTTCGACGGCACCCCGGCCGCCGCGTTCCGGCAAGGGCAGGCGGGGATCGCTCTGCCGGCCGCGAAGCGGACCGGCCCGTTCACCGAGAAGCAGGTGGCGGCCGCCCTGGCGAAGGTCCGGACGGCTCTGGTGACGGCGCGGCTGGACCGCCGGTTCATGACCACCACCGACCCGGAACCGTTGGTCCGGCAGTTCGCCCGGGATGCCCGCGCCGACCTGCGCAAGGACTTCACCTCGGACACCTTCGCCGCGTACGCCACCCGGCTGGCGCCCGGCGCCCGGCTCACCGCCGACCAGCCCCGGGTGAAGGGGCGGATCAGCTACCGGTCCACCAAGGACGCCGACGGCATCCGGATCCTGGCGGTCACCACCAACTTCGTCTGGGCGTACGCCTTCCCGACCAGCAGCACCGTGCCGGGCGACGGGTTGGTCGTGGTGCACGACACGGTCGTCTGGAGCGTGCCGCATCCCGACGACGTCAGCGGCAGTTCGAACGGGCTGTGGATCGAGGACGCGGACTCCTACGCCGCCAACATCGACTGCGCGGCCTTCGCCAAGGGCCTGCTCAAGCCGGGCGCGCGCAGCCTGAGCGGTCCGGACGACCCGGACCCGGACGCGGTCTTCGATCCGGACGCCACGCTGGACCTCCCGGACAGCTGCTGAGGCGTACCGGAAACGGGGCGGCGGGACGGCCGTCGGCCGATGGGCCCACGAGGACAGCTTGGCCCGACCGGAACGTCCCTCTTCGCCACCCAGGGCAGCGCGATGACCGCGCCGGTGCGATCATGCGGTGCCCCGCCGTACCGTCCCTGGGAACCACGATGACCGACCACGGCCCGACCCCCGAAGCGCCGCGCCTCCCCGACCCGCCACGCCTCCCCGACCCGCCACGCCGCCCTGACCCGTGGACGGCACCCGCCGACGGGCTGGGCACGGTCCCGGACTGGCTCCGCCATCCGCAGCCTGACGCCGAGCCGAGCGCCGCTGACCGCCGCCGGATCTGGCTGAGCCGGCACTCCGTCAAGCTGCTCGGCGGCGCGGCGGCGCTGCTGCTGCTCACCTTCTTCGGGCTCGTCGGCACCGTCGGCTACCGGGCCGTCCAGCGCTGGGGCGAGCCCTCGGCGGCCTACCCGACGATCAGCCAGCCGCCCGGTGAGCAGGCCGTCACCTCGGCGTCGCCGCCCCCGGCGACCGGCCCGTTCGACGGCACCCCGGCGGCGGCGTTCCCCGAGGGTACGGCGGGGATCGCCCTGCCTGCCGCGAAGCGAACCGGCCCGTTCACCCAGAAGCAGGTGGCAGCCGCCCTGGCGAAGGTCCGGACGGCCCTGGTGACCGCGCGGCTGGACCGCCGGTTCGCGACCACGAAGGACCCGGAGCCCTTCATCCGGCAGTTCGCCCCGGACGCCCGGGCCGACCTGCGCAAGGACTTCGCCTCCGACACCTTCGCCACCTACGCCACCAAGCTGACGCCCGGGGCCCGGATGACCGGCGACCAGCCCCGGGCCAAAGGACGGATCAGCTACCGGGCCACGAAGGACGCCAGCGGCATCCGCATCCTGGAGGTCACCACCAACTTCGTCTGGGCGTACGCCTTCCCGACCAGCAGCACGGTGCCAGGGGACGGGGTGGTCGTGGTGCACGACACGGTGGTGTGGAGCGTGCCGCACCCGGACGACGTGGACCGCAGCTCGAACGGCCTGTGGATCGAGGAGGCGAATTCGTACGCCTCCAACATCGACTGCGCCGCGTTCGACAAGGGCCTGCTCGACCTGGGCACGCCCAGCTTCGGCGGCCCCGACGATCCGGACCCGGACGCGGTCTTCGATCCGGACAAGACGCTCGACCTGCCGGACACCTGCTGACCACGGCCGGAAACCGACCAGGTCCGAACGAGCGGATGACTGGACGGCCGGTGTCCGCCGGCCGTCAGCGGACCGCGCCGACCACCGCCCACCCGCCGGAGCGCAGCCGCAGCAGCAGCGCGACCAGCCGGAGCACCACGAACAGGGTCAGCCCGGCCCAGATCCCGCCGAGGCCGAGGTCGAACCCGTAGGCCAGCCAGATGGCCGGCAGGAAGCCGCCCAGCGCCGCCACGATGGTGAGGTTACGCAGGTAGCGGACGTCCCCGGCGCCGATCAGCACCCCGTCGAGGGCGAACACCACGCCGCCGATCGGCTGGAGCGCGACGAACCACGGCCAGGCGAGCATCGCCTGCTCGCGTACCTGCGGGTCGGAGCTGAACCAGGACGGCACCAGGCCGGCGCCGGCGGCGATCAGCACCGCGAAGGCCACGCCGCAGAGGCCGCCGAGCAGGGCGATCCGGCGGGCGAGGGCGCGGGCGCCGGCCGCGTCGCCGGCGCCGAGCGCCGCGCCGATCAGCGCCTGCGCGGCGATCGCGAGGGCGTCCAGCACCAGGGCGGTGAAGAACCACAGTTGTACGGCGATCTGGTGGGCGCCGACCGCGGCGGCGCCGAACCGGGCCGCGACCGCGGTGGCGGAGAGGAAGCTCGCCTGGAAGGCGACGCCCCGGATGAGCAGGTCCCGGCTGAGCACGAGCTGCTGGCGGATCATCCGGGGCCGGGGGCGCAGGGAGATCCGCTCGCGCACCAGCGCCGCCGCGAAGAGGCTGCCGGAGAGGGTCTGCGCGACGGCGTTCGCCACCGCCGAGCCGGCCAGCCCGAGCCCGACCGGGTAGACCAGCAGCGGGCAGAGCAGCGCGGAGAGCAGGTTGGGCGCGAGCACGAAGAGCAGCGGGCGGCGGGTGTCCTGGATGCCGCGCAGCCAGCCGTTGCCGGCGGCGGCCAGCAGCAGGCCGGGCGCGCCGAGCGCCGCGATCCGCAGCCAGTTCGCGGCGGCGTCGGCCACCTCGCCGGGGCCGCCGACGAGGGTACGCGCCAGCCACCCGCCGCCGACGCCGATGGCGAGCGCCACCAGCACCCCGACGGTCAACGCGAGCCAGGACGCCTGGACGCCCTCGGCCACCGCGGCGGCCCGGTCGCCCGAGCCGAACCGGCGGGCCGACCGCCCCGTGGTGCCGTACGCGACGACGGTGCCGAGCCAGGCGGTCAGCGTCATCACCGTGCCGCCGACGGCGAGCGCGGCGAGCGGTACGCGGCCCAGGTGCCCGACCACCGCCGTGTCCACCAGGACGTAGAGCGGCTCGGCGGCGAGCACCACGAGGGCCGGAAGGGCGAGCGCGGCGATCCGCCGGGGCGAGGCGGCGGGGGCGGGGGCGACGGTCTGACTCATCGCCGCCGATCCTGGCACGCGCAAGGTAAGGGATGCAAGCGCCTACATCACTTACCTGCCCCCCACCGCGACGGCCCACCCCGAGCGCGTCGGACGGCGGGGCCATGACCCGCGGCGGCCGCTGGCGGCGGTGACGGACGACCTGCCCCGGCCAGCCCAGGATTTGCTCGATGCTGGAAGTAGTGGGTTCGGGCACGGCGGGAGGCCACTACTTCCCGGATCGAGCGTGACGAGCAGCGATCAGCGCGGAGCCGCGGGGAGGGTGGCGAGGAAGCGGCGGGTGTCGGCGGCGGTGCGCAGGCGGAGCACCGGGAGGTCCGGCGCGATCGCGCGGGCCGCGGCCAGGACGCGGGGGCGGGAGCGGCGGGGATAGCGCCAGAGGTAGCGGAGAAACGGCAGGTCGATCTGCTCGGGGCAGCCCTCGGGGAGGTCGGGCCGGGACGTGGCGCGATGCGTCCAGCGGCGGCGGAGCACCCGGGCGAGGCAGCGCAGCCGGGACGGGTCGCAGAGCACCAGCAGGTCCGCGCGGGGCAGCCGCAGGTCGAGACTGCTGCCGTAGTTGCCGTCCAGCACCCAGGCCGGGCGGGCGGCGAGCACGGCCACTTCGGCGCGGAATTCGGCGTCGGAGGCGGGAACCCAGCCCGGCCGCCAGTAGTGCCGGTCGAGGTGGATCAGGGGAAGGTCGAGCCGCCGGGCGATCTCGCGGGCCAGCGTGGTCTTGCCGGCGCCCGGACTGCCGACGATCAGGATGCGGCGCACCGGGGGGCGGTAGCGCCGGGCGTGGGGTAAGGGGAAGCGGGTGACCGGTGCGGCGGTGACGTCGTCCCCGGCGTCACCGCCGGACGGCCTGCGGCGGTGACTTCAGCTCGGCGCGTCTGGTGCCGCGCTGCGACCTGAAGCCCGTCGTCACTGACGGGTGTCCATCGAGGTCTGCAGCGCGCGGCGCATCTGCTCGCGCGCCTCGTCGGTGCTGGTCTCGGTCTGCGGCTTGCGCTTGGTGGCCATGGGAGTGTCCTTCCAGGGTGTGCCTGCTGGGCGCCGGGCAGCGGTCCGGGATCACCGGAGCGGCTCGCCTGGCAGCGTGAAGCCCGGGTCGGTCTGACCCTGGAGGGAGGCGGCACCGGGTGTGGGCCACCGCCCGTGACCAGCGCCGGAAAGCGCCGGTCCCGCACTTAAGTTAACGTTCATTTTCCACATGCTGCCCGGTGTTCCCGCGATGCGGACACGGATGGGGACGGGCCGGCGCGGCGCCTCCCGCTCGCTGGAGCCGTCGTCAGCGGGCCAGGAAGTGCCAGCCCAGCCACCACCAGAAGCCGAAGAGACCGATCCGGCCCACCGGCACCGGACCGACCTCGTAGCGCATCACGAAGGCGCAGACATCGGCCAGGGACGGGATCCGTGAACCCTCCCGCCGGGCGGCCCACTCGACGGCGGCGAAGAGCAGCAGCGCGGCCAGGAAACCGCCGATCGCCAGCGCGCGCATCATCGGCGGACCAGCCCCCAGAACGCGGACAGCCAGGCGAACCAGGCCGCCGAGCGGACCAGGTGATCCTCCAGCAGCGGGTCGGCCAGCCGGGAGAAGGTGGGAAACTCGTCCCCCACCGACAGCACGAAGGTCGCCCCCTCGAACACGCCGAAGACGGTGACCGGCAGCAGCCACCAGACCGCGCCCCGGGGCAGCCGGCGCGGGGCGGCCCGGCGGGGCACCCGGTTGTTGAGGCCGATCCAGATCAGCGCGCCGCCGGTGCCGAGGGTGTAGAGGTTGGCCTGGGCGGAGAAGGACGGCAGCTGCCCGCCGACCAGGGAGAGGCAGATCAGCACCGGCACGGAGACGACCGGACGGTCCCAGGCTCGGGGCGCCTCGACGGTGAGCTCTCGGGGGTGATCCATCTCCCGATTGTCCCCACCGTCACGGAGCGCGGGAAGACCGGCACGCCCCGGAATGATCCCTGAGCTCAGCCGGTCAGCAGGGCCCCGGCCAGCTCGCCGCGGATCCGGTCCACCACCTCGTCGACGGTGCCCCGCCCGGTGAACCCGGCCGCGAACCGGTGGCCGCCGCCGCCGAGCGCCACCGCCACCGCGCTGACGTCCACCGCGCCCTTGCTGCGCAGCGACACCGCCCACTCGGCCGCCGACACCTGCTTCAGCACGCAGCTCACGTCCGCCTCGGCCGTGCAGCGGACCGAGTCGATCAGCGCCTCCAGCACGTACGCCGGCTGGTCGTGCCGGGCCAGGTCGGCCTGGGTGGCGTACGTCCAGACCAGCCCGCGCCCGGCGGCGGCCGCCGGCTCCAGCCGGGCGCGGACCAGCACCTCGCCGAAGAGCCGGACCGCGCCGAACGGCCGGGTGTCGAAGATCCGCCGCGAGATGTCCCCCGGGCGGATGCCGGTGGCCAGCAACCGGGCCGCCATCGCGTGCACCGCCGGGGTGGTGGCCTCGAAGCGGAAGGAGCCGGTGTCGGTGCTCAGCGCGACGTAGAGGCAGGTCGCGATCTCCGCGTCCAGCGGCACGCCGAGCCGGTCCAGCAGCCCCTCGGCGACCACCGAGGTGGCCGCCGCGTGCGGGTCGACCAGGTGGATGCCGCCGAACCGGGTGTTCGAGGCGTGGTGGTCCAGCACCAGCGCGACGCCCGCCTTGTCCAGCCGGTCGACCAGGACACCCAGCCGGGACTCGCTCGCCGCGTCGAAGCAGATCACCAGGTCCGGATCCGGGTACACGTCGTCCTGCGGGACCAGCAGGTCCAGCCCAGGCAGCCAGCGGAACGGCTCGGGCACCTCCGACGGCCCGGGGAAGGTCGCCTGGAGGTGCCGGACGCCGAACCGGCGCAGGCCCAGCCCGAAGCCGAGCATGCTGCCCAGCGCGTCGCCGTCCGGGTTGACGTGGCAGATCAGCAGCACCCGGGCATCGGCCGGCAGGCCGCGCACCGCCGCGACGGCGGCCGCCCAGTCGGTGTCGGTCGGGCCGGCACCGACCGGCGCGCCGCCCTCGGCGGGAGCGGTCACCGGCTTTCGCCGCCGCGCGGCTCGTCGTCCTCGGCCTCGTCGCCCTCGTCCTCGGCGTCCAGCCGGTACGGCTGGGCCTCACCCGCGTACTGCGCCTTGGCGGCCAACCGCTGCACCTCGGCGTCGGCGGTACGGGCTGCGGCGAGCAGGTCGTCGATGTGCTTGACCTGGTCCTGCACGTCGTCCAGGACGAAGGTGAGGGTCGGCGAGTGGCGCAGCCCGAGCGCCTTGCCGACCGTGCTGCGCAGCATGCCCTTGGCGCTCTCCAGCGCGGCGGCGGTGCTGGCCTGGGCCGCCGCGTCGCCGAGCACGGTGTAGAAGACGGTGGCGTCGCGCAGGTCGGCGGTGATCCGGGCGTCGGTGATGGTGATCATGCCGAGCCGGGGGTCCTTGATCTGGCTCCGCACCACCGACGCGACCAGTTCACGGATGCGCTCCGCGTGCCGGCGTACCTTGGCCGGATCCGTCATGTCCCCCACCTCCAGGATCACCCTGCTCCCTACGACGGCTCCAGCTCGGCGCGTCTGACGCCGCGCCGCCACGACGACCTCAGTTCCGTGCGTCTGACGCCGCGACCTGAAGCCGTCGCTGGAGCCGTCGGCCGGAGACGACGGCGTGGTGCCGCCGGGTCCGACCGCCCAACAACTCGAACACTACCCGCGCGATCGTGGCCCTCGCGGCGGGGCCGCCGCTGCGAGGAAGGGCCCCTGTCAACGCCTGCTGCGGGTAAAGGTGGCCCTTCCCCACCTGCCGGTCAGTCCTCCTCGCCGTAGAGGCGGCGGCGGACCGAGAGCAGCTCGGTCTCCGGGCGGGCGGCCACCAGGCGCTCGCAGGTGTCGAGCACCTCCCGGACGTGCGCCGCCTCGGCGGCCACCACGGCCACCCCGATCTGGGCCCGGCCGTGCAGGTCGAGCGCGCCGACCTCGGCGGCGGACACCTCGAACCGGCGCAGCGCGGCGACGATCGGCCGGACGTACGACCGCTTGGCCTTCAGGGACCGGGAGTCCCCCGGCAGCAACAGGTCGAAGTGCGCGGTTCCCGTATACACGGCGAGCAACGGTACGGCAGCGCCGCCGTCCGGTCACCCGTTTTCGGCCGGGGCGACCGCCACCAGCACGTCCCGCTCGATCGCCTGGTCGACCCGGTGCGCCAGACCGAGGTAGCCCGGCCCGTCCACCACCCGCAGGCCGGCCCCGGCCAGCACCGCCTCGGCGGCGGCCCGGGGCGCCACGTGGGTGTTCCAGGACAGCCCGAGCGCCCCGCCCGGGCGCAGCAGTTCCCGCCAGACCGGCACGGCGGCGGTGAGCAGGTCCAGTGGGCTGCGGGACAGGCCCTGCTCGGTACGGCTGCCGTGGGCCACCCCGTACGGGGCGTCGGTCACGATCACGTCGGCACAGCGGGGGCGGAGCACCTCCCGGGCCCGGGTGGTGTCGGTGTGCAGCACGGTGACCCGCTGGGTGACCCCGGCCCGGTGCTCGTCCCGGGAGGGGGCCAGCACCGCCTCGAAGCGCCGGGCGACCAGCCTGCGGTCCCGGCGGACCGGCACCGTCTCGGCGGTGTGCTTGAGCCGCTTGCGCCGCAGCCAGGTACGCAGGAACGCCCCGTACGCGTCGACGTCCTTGCTGTCGTGCTCGACGCCGATGCCGTCGTAGCCGTACATCAGCGCCTGGTTGAGGGTGGTGCCCCGGCCGCAGAGCGGGTCGAGGACCACGAGTTGCCGGTCCAGCATCGCGCCGGCCGAGGCGGAGGCGAGCAGGGTGGCGTTGAGCAGCAGCCGGGTGAACTGCTCGTTGGTCTTGCCGGCGTACTTCGGGATGGTGATCAGGTCGGAGTCGTACCGGGCGAGGGGAGACAGCGGCACCGGGCGCAGCAGGTCGTCCCCCACCCGCTCGAACAACGCGTACGCCGCCGACAGGTTGGCCAGGTAGGCCAGATCCCGCCCGCCGAGGCCGGGGTCGGATGCGGCGAAGGTCAGGTACTCCACCCCGCCGATCCGCTCCACGGCGGCGTCCACGGGAGCCGCGTCGAGCACTCCCGAGCCGGCGAAGATCTCCAGCTCGGCCCGGGCCAGCCGGCCCGCGGCGTCGGCGTAGACGCGGTTGGTGGAGGGGGCGAGAAGCAACGCGTACCTGAGCACGCCGGAGATTGTCGCAGTCTCCGGAGACGGTGACGGCCGGGGCCCGCAGGCCCCGGCCGTCGCCGGTCGTTCACGCCGCTCAGGCGCGCGGCTTCTCCCGCATCTCGAAGGTCTCGATGATGTCGCCGACCTGGACGTTGTTGAAACCGCCCAGCGTCAGACCACACTCGAAGCCCTCGCGGACCTCCGTCGCGTCGTCCTTGAACCGCTTGAGGGAGCTGATCGTGAGGTTGTCCGCCACGACCGCCCCGTCCCGCAGCAGCCGCGCCTTGGCGTTGCGGCGGATGAGGCCGGACCGGACGATGCAACCGGAGATGTTGCCGATCTTGGACGAGCGGAAGACGTCGCGGATCTCCGCGGTCCCCAGCTCGACCTCCTCGTACTCCGGCTTGAGCAGCCCCTTGAGCGCGGCGTCGATCTCCTCGATGGCCTGGTAGATGACCGTGTAGTACCGGATCTCCACGCCCTCGCGGTCGGCGATCTCGCGGACCTTGTTGGCGGCCCGCACGTTGAAGCCGATGATCGTGACCGCCTCGGACGAGGCGCTCGCGAGCATGACGTCGCTCTCGGTGATCGCACCCACGCCCCGGTGAATGATCCGAAGCTGGACCTCCTCCGGGATGTCGAGGTTGAACAGCGCGTCCTCGAGGGCCTCCACGGAACCGGAGACGTCGCCCTTGAGCACCAGGTTGAGCGAGGTCTTCTCGCCCTCCTTGAGCTGCTCCATGAGCGTCTCGAGGGTGGCCCGGCCACGGGAGTTGGCGAATGCCGCCGCCCGCCGTCGCGCCTGCCGCTGCTCAGCGATCTGCCGCACGGTCCGGTCGTCCTCGGCGGCCAGGAAGGTGTCACCCGCTCCCGGCACCGTGGTCAGACCCAGCACCATGACCGGACGCGCCGGACCGGCCTCGTCGACCGGCTTGCCGTTCTCGTCCAGCATGGCCCGGACCCGGCCGTGCGCCCCACCGGCGACGATCGAGTCGCCGGCCCGCAGGGTGCCCTTCTGCACCAGCACGGTCGCCACCGCACCGCGGCCCTTGTCCAGGTGCGCCTCGATCGCGACACCCTGCGCCGGCCCGTCGATCGGAGCGGTCAGCTCCAGCGACGCGTCGGCGGTCAGCAGCACGGCCTCCAGGAGGTCCTCGATGCCGATGCCGGGCTTGGCCGCCACGTTGACGAACATGGTGTCGCCGCCGTACTCCTCGGCGACCAGGCCGTACTCGGTCAGCTGCTGGCGGACCTTGTCCGGGTTGGCCTCCGGCTTGTCGACCTTGTTGACCGCGACCACGATCGGCACGTCCGCCGCCTTGGCGTGGTTGAGCGCCTCGATGGTCTGCGGCATCACGCCGTCGTCGGCCGCCACCACCAGGATCACGATGTCCGTGACCTGGGCACCACGGGCACGCATGGCGGTGAACGCCTCGTGACCCGGGGTGTCGATGAAGGTGATCGCCCGGTCCTCGCCGTCGTGCGGGACGTGGACCTGGTAGGCGCCGATGTGCTGGGTGATGCCACCCGCCTCGCCGGCCACGACGTTCGCCTTGCGGATCGCGTCGAGCAGCTTGGTCTTACCGTGGTCGACGTGACCCATGACGGTCACCACCGGCGGCCGGCTGACCAGGCGGTCCTCCGACACCACCGCGTCGAGGTCGATGTTGAACTGCGCGAGCAGCTCGCGGTCCTCGTCCTCCGGGCTGACGATCTGCACGTCGAAGCCGAGGTGCTCACCCAGCAGCAGCAGGGTGTCGTCGGAGCACGACTGGGTCGCGGTCACCATCTCGCCCAGGTTGAACATCTCCTGGACCAGCGAACCCGGGTTGGCGTTGATCTTGTCGGCGAAGTCCGACAGCGAGGCGCCACGGGACAGCCGGACGACCTGACCCTGACCACGGGGAGCACCCGAGGACATGGTCGGGGCCGACAGGTTGTCGAACTCCTGTCTGCGCTGCTTCTTGGACTTGCGACCGCGAGTCGGCTTGCCACCCGGACGCCCGAAGGCACCCGCGGCGCCGCCGCCACGGCCACGACCGCCACCACCCGGACGACCGGCACCACCGGCCGGGGCACCCGGACGGAAGCCACCACCGGCACCGCCGCCGCCACCGGGACCGCCGCGGAAGCCACCGCCACCGCCGCCGCCACCGGGACCGCCGCGGAAGCCACCGCCACCGCCGCCACCGGGACCGCCGCGGAAGCCGCCGCCGCCACCGGGGCGACCGGCGCCGCCACCGGGACCGCCACGACCGCCACCAGGACCGCCGGGGCGACCCGTGGTGGGGCGCTGGCTCGGCATGGAGGCCGGGCTGGGCCGCGGCGGCATGGAAGCCGGGCTGGGCCGCGGCGGCATGCCGGCCGGGCTCGGACGGGGGCCGCCGGCACCGGCGGCCGGGGGCCGCTGCTGCTGGCCGCCCTGGATGCCGAACGGGTTGTTGCCGGCGCCGCGCGCCGGCGGACGCCCGCCCGGACGACCGCCCGGACCCGGGGTCGGCGCGCCGGGACGACCGGCGGCCGGGGAACCCGGACGGGGCGGCACGGCGCCCGGACCCGGGCGCGGACCCGGACGGGGGCCACCCTCGGTCGGAGGCTCCCGGCGGACGTTCTCGCGCTGCTGCTGGCGGGCGGCCTGGGCAGCCTTGACCGCGGCCTCCTGCTCAGCCTTCAGCGCGGCGGCGCGCGCCTCGGCGGCCGCCACCTCGATGTCGTGCGCGCTCGCCGGCTTGGCGATCGGGGTCGCCGGCTGCGGCGGGCCGGGGACCGGGCCCTTGGGCTTCGGTCCAGGGGTCGGCCCGGCCGGCCGCCGGGGCGGCATCGGCTTGGCCGAGACCCGGGGGGCACCCGGGGTTGGGGACGGCGTCGGGGTCGGCGCCGGGCTCGGGGCGGCCGACGGCGGGCTCGGGGCGGCCGACGCCGGGGCAGCCGGCGCCGAGGGGCCACCGGCGGACGCGACGAAGGCGCCACGCAGCCGTCGGGCGACAGGCGCCTCGACGGTGCTCGACGCGGACTTGACGAACTCGCCCATTTCCTTCAGCTTGGCGAGAACGGTCTTGCTTTCGACCCCGAGCTCCTTAGCAAGCTCGTGTACGCGGGCCTTTCCTGCCACTGCACTCCTCACTCCGAGGTCGTGCGGGCAGCACCCGCAGCGACCTCACTCGTGCACTTGAAGCCTGGTCATTTCAGGGACTTCATCGTGTGCTCATGTTGGTCGTCCTACCTTGCTAGCGATCTCTCGTCCGGTCGGGCTGACCGGACGTAGAGGTTGGCGCGTCAATGTGCTCCGCCAGCGCACCGTGATCGATGATCCCGGTGATGCGCAGTGCCCGCCCGAAAGCGCGGCGCCGCACTGCCTGCGCGAAGCAGGCCGGATCAGGGTGCATGCTCGCTCCCCGACCCGGCAGTCTGCGGGCCGGATCGGGCCGGAGGCTGTAATGACCAGCCTCGTCGCCGACCGCGACGATCCGCAGCAACTCGCTGGCCGGCGCTTGCCTCCGACAGCCCACACAGGTGCGCTCCGGTTGCGCGCGTCGTGCCACTGGAGGAAGTCTACCCCTAGCTGTTCGAGATCGCGCCGCCCGGCTCGGGTACGTGATCAGCTCCGCTCCGACCGGCCCCGCCGGCCTGCTCGGCGTCGGACCGGATGTCGATCCGCCAACCGGTCAGGCGGGCAGCAAGTCGGGCATTCTGCCCTTCCCGGCCGATCGCGAGCGACAGCTGGAAGTCCGGGACGGTGACCCGGGCGGTCCGGCTGGCCAGGTCGACCACCTCGACCCGGAGCGCCTTGGCCGGCGAGAGCGCGTTGCCGACGAAGGTGGCCGGGTCGTCCGACCAGTCGATGATGTCGATCTTCTCGCCGTGCAGCTCGCTCATCACCGCGCGGACCCGCTGGCCCATCGGGCCGATGCAGGCGCCCTTGGCGTTCACGCCCGGGGCGGTCGAGCGCACCGCGATCTTCGTACGGTGACCCGCCTCACGGGCGATCGCACCGATCTCCACGGTGCCGTCCGCGATCTCCGGCACCTCGAGGGCGAAGAGCTTCTTCACCAGCGCGGGGTGCGATCGGGACAACGTGATCTGCGGGCCGCGCATTCCCTTGGCCACGTGCACCACGACGCAGCGGATCCGCTCGCCGTGCGCGTACCGCTCGCCGGGGACCTGCTCGGACTGGGGCAGGACGCCCTCCAGCTTGCCCAGGTCGACGCTGACGATGCCCTTCTCGGCGCGCGCCTCGTGCGCCTGCACCACCCCGGTGACCAGGTCGCCGTCGCGGCCGACGTACTCGCCGAAGTGCACCTCGTCGGTGGCCTCCCGCAGCCGCTGCAGGATCACCTGCTTCGCCGTCATGGCGGCGATCCGGCCGAAGTCGTGCGGGGTGTCGTCCCACTCCCGCACCACCGCGCCGTCGGCGTCCACCTCCTGCGCGTACACCGAGGCGGCGCCGGTCTTGCGGTCGATCTCCACCCGGGCGTGCGGCTCGGCGCCGTCGGTGTGCCGGTAGGCGGTCAGCAACGCGGTCTCGATCGCCGCGAGGATGGTGTCGAACGGGATCTCCCGCTCGCGCTCCAGTGCGCGCAGCGCCGCGAGGTCGATGTTCACCTCTCCTCGTCCTCCACATCATCATCGTCGTCGATTTCGTCGGTGTCGTCGCCGAACTCGTCCGCTTCGTCGATCTCGTCCAGGCGACTGAACTCCACCTGGACCCGACCGGGTCCGAGCTCGGCGTACGGGTGTGCCACCCGGCCGGCGTCCGTCTCCAGCACCACGCGCTCGTCGTCCGCCTCGACCACCCGGCCGGTGAGCTGCCGGTCCCCGGCGGTGCGCTGCTCGGGCAGCCCCGCCGCGCCGCGCACGGTCACCTTGACCAGCCGGCCGACGTTGCGCCGCCAGTGCCGCGGCAGGGTGAGCGGCCGGTCCACGCCGGGGGAGCTGACCTCCAGCTGGTACTCGCCGGCCACGATGTCGCCGCCGGCCTCCTCGGCCGCGTCCAGCGCGGCGGAGACCGCCCGGGAGACGTCGGCGACGCCGTCCAGGTTGATCCCGCCGTCGGCGTCCACGATCACGCGGACGACGTGCCGGCGACCGGCGCGGGAGACGGAGAGGTCCTCGAGGTCGTACCCGGCGGCGGTGACCACGGGCTCGATCACCTCGCGCAGCCGGGCCCGGCGGGCGGCCAGATCGCCACGCGGCGCGCCGCTCCGGTCCCCGGCACGGGGCCCGGCGGACCGGCGGGGTCGCCCGGAGGGCCCCGTCGGTCTGGTGGCACGGCCACGCTGCGTCATCTGGCACACCCTTCTGCTCCTGGGACGGGCCGCTCGGCCCGCCATGCCGGCACGCCACCGGGGCGTATGCGCCCGGTGGCTGCGCAGAGCGTAACGCGCGGGCGGGTCGCCGGACCCGGCGGCGCACCGACGCCACTGGCCCACGAGGCGGCGCCGATGGTGTTGACTTGTCCGGTGGCGACGGGCAAGACAACACAGCATCAGGGTGGTCCGGGGCATTCCCGGCGAAATCTCCTGCGCGCGGGGGCGCTGGTCGCGCTCGGCGGCGCCGCCGTGCCGCTGACCGGCTGTGATCCTTTCGACCGAGGGAACAACTCACCGCCCCCGGACCCGCTCGAACCGCTCGCGGCCGAGTCGGCCGCGCTGGAGGCCCGGCAGCGGGCGGCCGTCGCCGCCGCCCCGGCCCTCGCCGACCGGCTCACCGCGATCGCCGACGCGCACCGGGCGCACGCCGAGGAGCTGCGCAAGGTGATCGGCCGGGCGGCCCCCAGCGGCTCCCCCGCCGCCACCCCGACCCTGACCGCCACCGACCCGGAAGGCGTCCTCGCCGAGCTGCGCCAGGCGGAACAGCAGGGCCGGGAGAACGCGGCGAAGGCGTGCGCCGCCGCGCCGGCCGACCGGGCCGCGCTGCTCGGCTCGATCGCCGCGGCCCGGGCGACCCACGTGGAGGCGCTGAAGTGATCCCGCACCGGGCACCGACCAGCAGCGGGCCGACCCAGGCCCTCGCCGACGCGCTCACCGCGGAGTACGCGGCGATCTGGGCGTACGGGGTGATCGGCGTGCACCTCGCCGACAGCGCACGCCAGGCCGCCCGGAACGCGGAGGCGGCGCACCGGGCCCGCCGCGACGCGCTGATCCTCCAGCTCAGCGCGAACGGCGGCCAGGTCCCGCCCGACCAGGCCGGGTACGCCCTGCCGTACCCGGTGACCGACCGGGCGAGCGCGCTCCGGCTGGCGGTCGAGGTCGAGGAGCGGACCGCCGGCCACTGGCGGGCGGCGCTGCCGCACACCACCGGCGCCGACCGGAACCGCGCGCTCGCCGCGCTGACGGACTGCGCGCTGCGGGCCACCCGCTGGCGGCGCACCGCCGGCGTGACCCCGATCACGATCCCGTTCCCCGGACGCCCCGTCTGAGCCGAACGGCCCGTCACGGGGCGGATCGCTCCGGTTGCGGCCCGCATACCAGGTATGCATACTCCACGCCATGTCCATCCGCCACGGCCTGCTCGCCCTGCTCGAACGCGGCCAGATGTACGGCTACCAGCTGCGCGCCGCGTTCGAGGAGTCGACCGGCTCCACCTGGCCGCTGAACATCGGACAGGTCTACACCACCCTCGCTCGGCTGGAGCGCGACGGCCTGGTCCGCTCGCTGCCGGAGAGCGAGGGCGGGCAGCGGCCGTACGAGATCACCGATGCCGGGCGGGCGGACCTGGCGCTCTGGTTCGCCACCCCGATCAGCCGTGCCGACCGGCCCCGGGACGAGCTGTCGATCAAGCTGGCCCTGGCGCTCACCACCCCCGGCGTGGACGTCCGCGCGGTGGTGCAGACCCAGCGCAGCGCCACCATGCGCGCGCTGCAGGAGTTGACCCGGTTGAAGTACGCCAGCGACAAGCCGGAGGATCTGCCCTGGCGGCTGGTGCTGGACGCGATGATCTTCCAGGCCGAGGCGGAGATCCGCTGGCTCGACCACTGCGAGACCAGCCTGGTCCGCTACCGTCCCGCGCCGAGCCGGCCGGCCGGCCTTCCCGAGGCGGTGGACCGGACCGACGAGGCGGCCCGCCGGTGAGCCCGGGGCGGGTCCGGCGGGAGACGGAGGGACCGCGGTGAGCGTGGTGCTGGAGCTGCGCGACGTGCACCGGACCCACGGCGCCGGGGAGGCCGCCGTGCACGCCCTGCGCGGGGTCAGCCTGACCGTCCGAGCCGGCGAGCTGGTCGCGGTGATGGGCCCGTCCGGCTCGGGCAAGTCGACCCTGCTGGCGCTGGCGGGCGGGCTGGACCGGCCGACCCGCGGGGACGTGCTGGTCGAGGGGGAGGCGCTCGGCGCGCTGAGCGCACGCGAACTGGCCCGGCTGCGGCGCCGCCGGATCGGGTACGTCTTCCAGGACCTGAACCTGCTCGGCAGCCTCACCGCGGTGGAGAACGTCGCGCTGCCCCTGGAACTGGACGGCGTCGGCGTCCGGGCGGCCCGCCGGTCGGCGCTGGCCGCGCTGGACGAGGTGGGCGTGGCGGGGCTGGGCGACCGCTTCCCCGACCAGATGTCCGGCGGCCAGCAGCAGCGGGTGGCGATCGCCCGGGCGCTGGTCGGCGAGCGCCGCCTGGTGCTCGCCGACGAACCCACCGGCGCGCTCGACTCGCAGACCGGGGAGGCGGTGCTGCACCTGCTGCGCCGCCGGGTGGACGCCGGCGCGGCGGGGGTGCTGGTCACCCACGAGGCGCGGCACGCCGGGTGGGCCGACCGGGTGGTCTTCCTGCGGGACGGGGACCTGGTCGACTCGACCGCGCCGCTGGTCGGTGTCGAGCAGCTGCTCAGCGGCAGCGGGCGGTGAGCCGGGGCCGGCTCGCCGCCGCGCTCCGCTCGTGGCGCGCCGCGTTGCGGATCGCCCGACGCGAGGCGCGCCGGGCCCGGGGGCGTACGGCGCTGGTGCTGGCGATGATCGCGCTGCCCGTGCTGGGGCTCAGCTTCACCGCCGCCAGCTACGACATGGCGCAGCTGAGCCGGGCGGAGCAGTTGGACCGGCGGCTCGGGGCGGCCGACGTCGAGCTGCGCTGGGTGGCGGAGAACGCGCAGGTCCAGGATGCCTGGGGCAGCAGCTACTGGCCGGCCGGGGAGCAGCCGGGCGTGCCCCGGACCCGACCCGTCACCGCGGACCAGATCGCCGGCCTGCTGCCCGCCGGGAGCCGGTTAACCCGGGTCCGGTGGTGGGCGCCGTTCGAACTCCGGCTCGGCGACAAGATCGGCTCGATCGACGCGCGGGCCGTCGACCTCACCGACCCGATCGCGCGCCCCCTCGCGACCCTGCGTGCCGGCCGGCGGCCGACCGCGCCCGACGAGATCGCGGTCAGCCCGCAGGCGCAGCGCCGGCTGGGCGTACGCCTCGGCGACCCGGTGCGCACCGCCGACGGCACGACGTACCGGGTGGTCGGGACGGTGGAGTTCCCGGACGACCTGCGGGAGCTGGTGACGCTGCGGCCGGAGACGCCACCCGGGCCGCTCGAGCCGCCGGACGAGAGCTGGCTGGTCGATCTGCCCGGGCCGGTGGACCGGGCGCTGGTGGACCGGCTCAACGCGCGCGGGATCGTGGTCGGCGGCCGGGCCCCGCTGCCCGGCCGGGACGAGATCGCCACCGGCCCGAACCTGCCCGACGCGGAGGAGACCGGCAACGCGGTGCTCGTCGGGGGGCTGGGCCTGCTGGAGGTGGTGCTGCTGGTCGGCCCCGCCTTCGCGGTCGGCGTACGCCGGCGCCGCCGGGACCTCGCCCTGGTCGCGGTGGCCGGCGGGGACGCCGCGCACCTGCGCCGGATCGTGCTCGCCGACGGGGTGGTGCTGGGGGCCGGCGGGGCGGTGCTCGGCCTGTTGCTCGGCGTCGGCGCCGCATTCGCCGGCCGCCCGTTGGTCGAGCAGTACGTGGTGTCCGCCCGGTTCGGCGGGTACCGGATCTTCCCGGCGGCCCTGGCCGCGATCGCCGTGGTGGCGGTGCTGGCCGGCGTGCTGGCCGCGCTGGCCCCGGCCTGGACCGCGGCCCGGCAGGACGTGGTGGCCGGGCTGGCCGGCCGGCGCCAGCCGCCCCGGCACCGCCGCCGCTGGCTGGTGCTGGGGGTGCTGCTCACCGTCGTCGGGGCCGCCGTCGCGGCGCTCGGCGCCTCCCGGACCTCCCCCACCGTGGTGCTGGCCGGCGTGGTCCTCGGCGAGCTGGGTCTGGTCTTCGGCACCCCGACGCTGATCGGGCTGCTCGCCAGGGCGGGCCGGCTGCTGCCGCTGACCCCCCGGCTCGCGCTGCGCGACGCCAGCCGCAACCGCTCCTCCGCCGCGCCGGCCATCTCCGCGGTGATGGCGGCGGTGGCCGGGAGCGTCGCCCTCGGCGTCTACGTGGCCAGCGACGAGGCCCGGCAGCGGGCGCAGTGGCAGCCCGGCCTGCCCCCGGGCAACATGCAACTGCTGCGCACGGGCGGCCCGGCGGACGGCCCGCTGCCGCCGGCCCGCGACGTCGCGGAACGGGTGGGGGTGGTGCTGCCCACCGCGACGGTCGCCCCGCTGGCCGTGCCGGCGTGCGCGAAACCGGCGTCCGCGGAGGACTTCTGCCTGGCGTCGGCGGTGCTGCCGCCCGAGCGCCGCTGCCCGTACGGGCCGGAGGACGCCGTCACCGGGGCCGAGCGGGCCCGCGCCCTGGCCGACCCGCGCTGCGTCCGGAGATACCGCGAACCGGACGGCATCTACCAGCCCGCGTTCGTCGACGACGGGGCGGCGTTGTCCGCGCTCACCGACGCCCCGGCGGCGGAGATCGCCGGCGCGACCCGGGTCCTGCGGGCCGGCGGCGTGGTGGTCACGGACCCCCGGTTCCTGGTGGACGGACGGGTGACGGTCACCGGCAACCACGCCGCCGCCGAGACGCCGCCCATCGCCACCGCCGCCCTGCCCGGGTACGTGCTGCGCGGCGGCCTGCCGGTCGACCGGCTCGTCCTCTCCCCGGCGGCGGCGACCGCGGTCGGGCTGGTCGCCGAGCAGTACGGCTACGTGGTCGACACCGCCGGGCCGCCCAGCGCGGCGCAACGGGACCGGCTCACCGCCGAACTGGCCCCGCTCGCCGACCTGAGCGTGCAGGTGGAGGAGGACTACCGGTCGGACCAGCGACCGTTGCTGCTGCTGCTCTCCATCGGCGCCGGGATCATCACGCTGGGCGCGGCCGGGGTGGCCACCGGCCTCGCCGCCGCCGAGGGCCGCCGGGACCTCTCCACGCTCGCTGCGGTCGGGGCCGATCCCCGGGTACGCCGGGTGCTGTCGCTCTGCCAGGCCGGGGTGATCGCGGTACTCGGGTCGGTGCTCGGGCTGGTCGCCGGCCTCGGCTCGGCGGCCATCATCCTGGTCTCGCTCAACCGCCGGTACGCGCAGGCGTGGCCGGTGCAGGATCCGTACCCGCTCGTGGTGCCCGGGCTCACCGTCGCCGTGCTGGTGGTGGTGCCGCTGGTGGCCATGCTCGGGGCGGGGCTGCTCACCCGGTCCCGGCTGCCGGTGGAACGCCGGCTGGACTAGCCGCTGCGCGCCGCGACCGCCCAGGGGATGTCGCGGCGGGTCGCCGGCCGGCACACTGGGCGGGTGTCCGCCCTGGTAACCCTCACCCGCCGCCTCGGGCACCAGAAGTGGTTCGCCGCCACCCTGCGCCTGCTCGTCCCCGCCGACCGGCTGGTCGGCCGGCTGACCAAGGGCCGGGTGGTCGCGTTCGGGCTGGTGCCCTCCCTGGTCCTCACCACCACCGGCCGCCGCTCCGGCAAGCCACGCAGCAACCCGCTGCTGTACGTGCCGGACGGCGACGCGTACGTGGTGATCGGCTCGAACTGGGGGCAGCAGCACCAGCCGGCCTGGTCCTTGAATCTGCTCGCCCAGCCTGCCGCCGAGGTCGACGTCCGGGGGCGCCGGATCCCGGTGCGCGCCGAGGTGATCAGCGGCGACGAACGGGAGCACCTCTTCGCCCGCCTGGTCGCCGAGTGGCCGGCCTACCGGACGTACGTGGAGCGGGCCGGCGGCCGGGAGATCCGCGTCTTCCGCCTGGTCCCCACCGCCCCCACGACCTGACCCGTCGCGCCCGGCCGGCCGGATCGTGTGCGATGCGGGAACAGTGGCATCGGAGCGCGCCCGACACCACTCGATCCAGGTTCGAGCCCGACCTCACCCCCGGGCGCGGCGTACGGGCGGGCCGGCGTCGCCTGGCTAGGGTGAGGACGGTGGCGAACGGAGGTGGGCCGTGGACGCCAGCGGCGCCGAACTGGAGACCGACCGGCACCTGGACGATCCCCGGTGGCGGGTCGCCGAGCGGGTGAGCGACGGGGCGCTGCGCCGGTTCCCGGCCGACCTCCTCGCCGTGGCGGTGCACGGCCCGCTGGCCCACGGCGACGACGACGGCGGCGGGAACGGCGAGGTGGGGCTGCTGCTGGTGACCTACCGGGCGGGCGGCGGGCCGGCCCCGGCCACCCGGCGGGTGGACGGGGTGCTGGTCGACCTGACCGTCGCCGCGGCCGACGACTACCTGCGGCAGGCCCGCACGATCACCCCGCTCTGGCCGTTGACCGCCGACCGGTACGTCACCACCCGCGCGCTGCACGACCCGACCGGCTGGCTACGTACCCTGCGCGACGAGCACCTGGCCCGGCTGGCCCGGGCCCGCCCGGCCGAGTTCACCGCCGCCGCCCGCCAGGCCTGGTACCGGGGCAGCGCGGCGCACGCCCGGGCGCTGCGGCTGGCCGAGTGGTACGAGACCGACCAGGCGCTGCTGATGCTCGGCGAGGCCCGCCTCGCGGCGGCCACCGTGCAGGGGCTGTTCAGCCGCACCTACTTCCGCGACCCCGGGGACGCGGTCCGGCGTACCGGGCTGGCCGGCGCCGACATGACCGAGGTGGGCACGGTGCTGGCCCGGCAGGCCGACGAGCTGGCCGCCCGGGGCCGCCCCGTCGACGGCACCGTCGACGACCTCCTCACCAGCTGACCCGCCCACCCCCCACCGCCCGTCGGTGCGCCCTGTTTCACGGAAAGAGTGGCTTCTCCGCTGCGGATGGCCACTCTTTCCGTGAATCAGCGCGGACGGGGGCGGCGCGGGGCGCGCGGCGGGCGGAGGTGGCGTGGGCGGGCGGGGGTGGTGGGGGGTCAGTGGGGTCAGCCGATGCCGCCCTGGATGCCGATCAGCTTGCCGACCAGGTAGGTCGCGCCGGCGGCCAGGGCGCCGAGCAGGAGCTGGCGCAGGCCGCTGGACCACCAGGCCCGGTTGGTGAACCGGGCGACGACCGCGCCGGCCACGAAGAGGCCCACCCCGCCGACGCCGAGCGCCAGCCAGAGGCTGGTGAAGCCGAGCAGGTAGGTGATCAGGGGCACCAGCGCGCCCACCGAGAAGCAGAGGAACGACGAGATGGCCGCCGCCCACGGGCTCGGCTGCTCGTCCGGGTCGATGCCCAGCTCCTCCCGGACGTGCATCCGCAGCGCCTCTTCCGGGTTGCGCCGGACCGCGTCGGCCACCTGCATGGCCAGGTCCCGGGGCAGGCCGCGGGCCACCCAGGCGTCGGCCAGTTCGCGGGCCTCCGCCTCCGGGTGGCGTTCCAGCTCGCGCCGCTCCTTGGCCACCTCGGCGGCCACCTGCTCGTTGGCCGAGCGGACGCTGGTGTACTCCCCCAGCCCCATCGAGATGGCCCCGGCGACCAGGCCGGCGGTGCCGGTGAGGACGACGCTGCGCGGCGAGACGCCGCCGCCGCCGACACCGGCGATCAGGGCGATGTTGGTGACCAGTCCGTCCATCGCGCCGAACACGGCCGGGCGGAGCCAGCCGCCCGACACGTCGGCGTGGTGCGCCTCGCGCAGCGCCGCCGGGGTCTCCGTCACGGCAGGGTCAGGATCTCGTAGCCGTCGTCGGTCACGACGATCGTGTGCTCGAACTGCGCCGTCCACTTGCGGTCCTTGGTGACCACCGTCCAGCCGTCGTCCCACATGTCGTACTGGTGGGTGCCGAGGGTGATCATCGGCTCGATGGTGAAGGTCATGCCCGGCTCCATCACGTCGGTGGGCCGCGGGCTGTCGTAGTGCGGCACGTAGAGGCCGCTGTGGAAGGACTCGCCGATGCCGTGGCCGGTGAAGTCGCGGACCACGCCGTAGCCGAACCGCTTCGCGTACGACTCGATGACCCGGCCGATCACGTTGATCTGCCGACCCGGGGCCACCGCCTTGATGCCGCGCATCATCGCCTGGTGGGTCCGCTCGACCAGCAGGCGGGCCTCCTCGCTCACCTCGCCCACGCAGAAGGTGGCGTCGGTGTCGCCGTGCACCCCGCCGATGTACGCGGTGACGTCGACGTTGATGATGTCGCCGTCCTGGAGCACCGTCGAGTCCGGGATGCCGTGGCAGATCACCTCGTTGAGGCTGGTGCAGCAGGACTTCGGGAAGCCCTTGTAGCCCAGCGTCGACGGGTACGCCCCGTGGTCGCAGAGGAACTCGTGGACCACCTTGTCGATCTCGTCGGTGGTCACCCCCGGCTTGCAGTGCTCGCCGGCGAGCTGGGTGGCCTGGGCGGCGAGCCGGCCGGCGATCCGCATCTTCTCGATGGTCTCCGGGGTCTGCACGTGCGAGCCGCGCCACTCCTGCGGACGCTTCTTCCCCACGTACTCGGGGCGCGGGATGTGGGCGGGCACCGCTCGCCACGGGGAGAGCGTGCCAGGGGTCAGCGGCGCACGGACGGTCATGACCACAGCCTATCGCCGCCGGTCGGGGTGACCGGCGCCACGGCGGGCTCGGCCGGGTTGTTGCCGGGCCGCAACCGCTGTGCCATTGTTGCTCCGTGGATCAAGGGGGCATACCTCCCGTCTTCTCCGCGACCGCGGAGGTCGACGGTGACCACCTCCGTGTCGTGGTGAGCGGCGAGGTCGACATGGCGACCGCCGACACCATGTTCCAGACCGCGCTCCGCGAACCCGCCCGGCACGTGACGCTCGACCTGCGGTCGGTCACCTTCTTCGACTCGGCGGCCATCCACGCGGTGGTCCGGTTGGCCCAGCGGTTCCCGGGCACGCTGGCCGTGCTCCCCTCCCGCCAGGTACGCCGGGTGCTGGAGGTCTCCGGCCTGGGCGAGCAGGACTGGCTGCTGCCCGCCTGAGTGACCGGGCCGTCCGAGCGGCCCCGAGAGGGCGCCCGAGATCAGTCCGCCAGCCGGCGACGCAGGGTGACCTCGGTGCCCTGGTCGGTCCGGGTCACCGAGAGGTCGCCGAGCGCCTGGATCAGCGCCAGCCCGCGACCCCGGAAGCTCGATCCGGTCGACTCCCGCCACTGTCCGCTGTCCCGGACCGTGGCGGTCACCGTACCGTCCTCGATCGTCACCTCGACGCCGATCATCGCCTCGGCCGGGGCGACCGGGTGTTCGATGGCGTTCGCGGCGGCCTCGGAGATCGCCACGGTGAGGTCGAACAGGTCGGTCTCGCCGACGTGGTGGGCGACGAGGAAGTCCTCCAGCCGCTTGCGCAGCACGCTGAGCCGGGTCGGGTCGGCCGGCAAGCGCAGGGCGAACCGGTTCACCTCGGCCGCCTCCAGCGCGAGCACCGCCACGTCGTCGTGCCGGGCCCGCCCGGCCACCCGCTCCAGCACCGCGTCGACCAGGTCGGCGACGTGCTCGCTCCAGGTGGTCGCGTCCAGCCGGAGCTGGCTCAGGCCGGCGTCGATGCCGACCTGCCGGTCCTCGATCAGGCCGTCGGTGTAGAGCAGCAGGCGACCGCCGGGAGCCAGTTCTCCCTCGACGGTGCGGTACTCGGCCCGCGGGATCGCGCCGACCGGCGGGCCGAGGGCGTGGTCGTAGAGGAACGCCACCTCGTCACCCTGGATCAGCAGGGGTGAGGGGTGGCCCGCGCTGGCGTACCGGAGCCGGCGGGTGCCCGGCGTGAACCAGAGGCAGACCACGGTGGCGAAGGAGCCGCCCTCGGTGGAGCCGACCAGGTGGTTGAGCCGGGTCAGCGCCGCGCCCGGGGCGAAGCCCTCCAGCACGTACGCGCGCAGCGCGTTGCGGAGCTGGCCCATGGCGGCGGCGGCCCGGACGCCCTTGCCCACCACGTCACCGATCACCAGCACCAGCTCGTCGTCCGGGGTGCGGATCACGTCGTACCAGTCGCCGCCGACCTCCACATCGGCGCTGCCGGGCAGGTAGCGGCTGGCCACCACCGCGCCGGGCAGCTGCGGCAGCGTCCGCGGCAGCAGGCTGTGCTGGAGGGTGGTGGCGATCCGGTGCTCGGCCTCGTAGAGCCGGGCGTTCTCCAGCCGTACGCCGATCAGCCGGGCCAGCTCGGCGAGCGCGGCCTGTTCCGTGCCGCCCTCCTCCGTACGCCAGACCCGCAGCTCGCCCAACTGCTCGCCGGTGGTCCCGGTCAGCGGCAGCACCGCCGACGGCTCGACCGGCGCGTCGCCACCGCCGTCCGCCTCGTACCGCGCGCCGGTGGCGGTGACCACCACCCGCGCGGCCTCGGCGAGGCTGAGCGCGTGCCCGGCGGCGACCCGTACGACGTCGGCCGTGGTCCGGGCGGTGTTGATCTCGACCGCCGCGTCGGCGAGGGCGCGCAGCCGGCGGATGATCTGGCCGCGCAGCTGGCCCAGCTCGACGTTGGCCCGGACCCGGGCGATCAGCTCCTGGCTGGAGAAGGGTTTGGTCAGGTAGTCGTCGGCGCCGACGGCCAGCCCGGCGACCTCCTCCGCGGAACCGGCCCGGGCGGTGAGCAGCACGATCGGCACGTGCCGGGTGACCGGGTCCGCGCGCAACGCGGTGACCAGGCCGAAGCCGTCCAGCCGGGGCATCATCACGTCGGCCAACACCAGGTCGAACGGGGTGTCGACGGCCAGCCGCAGAGCCTCCACCCCGTCGGGCACGGCGACCACCTCGTACGCGGGGGCGAGCAGCCGGCTGACGTGCTCGCGCAGGTCGGCGTTGTCGTCGGCGAGCAGGATCCGGCCCGACCCGGCCGGCACGGCGGTCGGCTCCGGCAGGCCGCCGGGCGGGGCCGCCCCGTCGGCCCAGAGCGCGGTCTCGGCGACGTGGAGCCGAGCCTGTTCCGGCTCGGCGAGCGGCTCCGGCGTGAGCGCGGCCACCTGGTCGGCGGGCAGGTGTCCGTACCCGAACGGGACGGTCACCGTGAACGTGCTGCCCTCGTCGACGACGCTGCGCGCCTCGATCGTGCCGCCGTGCATCTCGACCAGCTCGCGGACCAGGGCGAGCCCGATCCCGGTGCCCTCGTGGGTACGCGAGCGTCCCCCGGACACCCGGTGGAACCGCTCGAAGACGTGCGGCAGCTCCTCCGGTGCGATGCCGACGCCGCTGTCGGCCACCTCCAGCACGGCGACGCCGTCGCCGGCCCGGACCCGGACCCGGATCTCGCCGTCGAAGGTGAACTTGACGGCATTGGACAGCAGGTTGAGGACGATCTTCTCCCACATGTCCCGGTCGACGTGGACCGGCGCGGGCAGCGGCGGGCAGTCGACCACCAGGCGCAGCCCGGCCCGTTCGGTGGCCGAACGGAAGGTGCTGGCCAGCCGGGACGTGTAGTCCGCCAGGTCGGTGGGCTGGTAGCGGGCGGTCAGCCGGCCGGACTCCAGGTGGGAGAAGTCCAGCACGGTGTTGACCAGCTTGAGCAGCCGCAACGCGTTGCGGTGCATCATGCCGAGCCGCTCGGCGTACGGGGCCGGCAGGGCCCGGTCGGCGAGCAGGTCCTCCAGCGGGCCGAGGACCAGGGTGAGCGGGGTGCGGAACTCGTGGCTGACGTTGGCGAAGAAGTTCGTCTTGGCCCGGTCCAGCGCGGCCAGCTCGGCGGCCCGGGCCCGCTCCTGTTCGTACGCCCGCTGCTGGTGGACCGCCCGGGAGACCTGGGCGGCGACCAGGTCGACGAAGTCGCGGTAGTCGTCACCGAACGGCAGCCGGCGGGCCACCCCGAGCAGCAGCGTGCCGGCCGGCTCGGTGGCGGTGGTGGTGAGCGGCATCACCAGGGCATGGTCGGCGGCGTCCGGCGGCACCTCGCCGAGCAGGTCGGCGACGGGCACCCAACGAGTCCGGCTCCCCGCGGCGCCCGGCTCGGGCGGCCCGATGGCGACCGCGGCCGGCGCCACCCCGGTGCAGCCGGCCAGCACCGGGGCGCCGGTCTCGTCGGGCAGCCAGATCGCGCCGAACGGCAGGTCCGACCGGTGCGCGTCGAGCACGCGCACGACGGCCCGACCCAGCTCGGTCATGCCCTGCACGTCGGCGAGCTCGGTGCCCAGCTGGGCCAGGGTGCGCAGCCGGCGCTCGCCGAGCACCCGGCCGGTGGTCTCGTTGACGAAGCAGAGGACCCCGTTGACGCTGCCGTCGGCGTCGCGGATCGGGTCGTACGAGACGTCGAAGTAGACGTCCTCCAGGAAGCCGTGCCGGTTCAGCACGAAGGGATGGTTCTCGCCCCGGTACGGCACGCCGGTGCGGCGTACCCCGTCGAGGAGCGGCCCGAGGACGTCCCAGGTCTCGGCCCAGTAGTCACGGGCGGGCTGCCCGATCACCGCCGGGTGCTTGTCGCCGATGGTCGGCCGGTAGGCGTCGTTGTAGAAGGCGAGATGATCCGCGCCCCAGAACACCACCATCTGCGCCCGCGACGAGAGCATCGTGCTCATCGCCTGGGCGAGCGCGGGTGGCCAGGCGTGCGGGGAGCCGAGCGGGGTGGTCGACCAGTCGAAGGAGCGCAGCCGTTCACCCATCTCGCCGCCGGCGGCGAACGCCGCGGCAAGCAGCGGTGGGAGCGCCGTCGCGCCGGTCCCCGAGGACGTGGGATAGCCGTCCTCGCCCCCCTGGGCCGAGCCCATGCAGCCTCCTGCTCCGGCCTTGTCCGCGACGGCCGGCGCAGCTACGCCGGCCACCCTGTCCGCTACCCGGACGGAGGAGCAACGTAACGCACGGCCGCTCGTCGTCGCTGGTTACCTTCGTCTCATCCTGGCGTAACCGTCGCCGGAGGGCGAGTCGGGCGGCGTCGGCGCCCGACCGTTGTCACAAGCTGCGGGTCCGTGCTCCCGGTCAGCCGCCGGCCGCGGCCCGGACCAGGGCGGTCACCGGACGCGGGTCCGGGTCGTTCTCCGGATGCCACTGCACCCCGAGCAGGAACCGCCGGGCCCGGTCCTCGACCGCCTCCGCCACCCCGTCGTCGGCCCAGCCGGTCACGGTCAGGCTGCCCGGGTCCGCCACCCCCTGGTGGTGGTACGAGTTGACCCGCTCCACCCCGGCCATCACCGCCCCGGCCCGGCTGCCGGCGGCGAACCGGACCGGGTGCGATCCGTACACCCCGGGCGCCGGGCGGTGCCCGTCGTGGCCGACCACGTCGGGCAGGTGCTGGTGGAGCGTGCCACCGTGGGCGACGGCGAGCAGTTGCATCCCCCGGCACACCCCGAGCACGGGCAGGTCGGCGGCGAGCGCGGCGGCCAGCAGCGCCAGCTCGCCGGCGTCCCGGTCCGGCCGGCTCTCGGTACGCGGGTCGGGCGGCTGGCCGTACCGCTCCGGGCCGACGTCGGCGCCGCCGGCCAGCAGCAGCCCGTCCAGCACCCGCAGCACGTCCGCGTCCGCGTCGTCCGGGGGCAGCACCACGGCCCGACCGCCGGCGGCGGTCACCGCCCGGACGTACGCCTGCGGCACCAGCGTCGCCGGGACGTCCCGCCAGACCGCCCAGCCGGCCGGCTCGACGTACGCGCTGATCCCGATCAGCGGTCGCCTGGTCACAGGGGGGTGACGTAGGCGCCGGTGATCCCGCCGTCCACCACGAACTGGGCGGCGGTCATGAAGGACGAGTCGTCGCTGGCCAGGAAGGCCACCGCGGCGGCGATCTCCTCCGGCTGGCCGAACCGCCCCATCGGCACGTGCACCAGCCGGCGGGCCGCCCGCTCCGGATCCTTGGCGAAGAGTTCCAGCAGCAGCGGGGTGGCGATCGGGCCGGGGCAGAGCGCGTTGACCCGGATCCCCTCCCGGGCGAACTGCACGCCCAGCTCCCGGGTCATCGCCAGCACCCCGCCCTTGCTCGCGGTGTACGCGATCTGCGACGTCGCCGCGCCCATCAGCGCGACGAAGGACGCGGTGTTGATGATCGAGCCCTTGCCCTGCCGGCGCATGTGCGGGATGACGTACTTGCAGCAGAGGTAGACGCTCGTGGTGTTGACCCGCAGCACCCGCTCCCAGGCGTCCAGCCCGGTGTCCAGGATGGAGTCGTCGTCCGGCGGCGAGATGCCGGCGTTGTTGAACGCCACGTCCACCCGCCCGTGCCGGTCGGCCACCCCGTCGAAGAGGTCCCGCACGCTCGCCTCGTCGGCCACGTCGGCCGCGACGAACTCCCCGCCCACCTCCTCGGCGGCCCGCTTGCCGGCGTCGGCGTCGATGTCGGCGCAGACCACCCGCGCCCCCTCGGCGGCGAACCGCCGCACCGTGGCCAGCCCGATCCCGCTGCCCGCGCCGGTCACCACGGCCACCCGGTCCGTCAATCGACCCTGCACTCTGCTCACTCCTCCGTGCTGATGAACACGTTCTTGACGTCGGTGAAGGCGTGCAGCGCGTCCGGCCCCAGCTCGCGGCCCAGTCCGGAACGCTTCATCCCGCCGAACGGGGTCCAGTAGCGCACCGAGGAGTGCGAGTTGACGCTGAGGTTGCCGGACTCCACCGCCCGAGCCACCCGGACCGCCCGGCCCACGTCCCGGGTCCAGATCGAGCCGGAGAGGCCGTACTCGGTGTCGTTGGCCAGCCGGATCGCGTCCGCCTCGTCGTCGAACGGGAGCACCGAGACCACCGGGCCGAAGATCTCCTCGCGCCAGTGCCGGTCGGCCGGGGACTCGGCGAGCAGCACCGTCGGGGCGTACCAGAAGCCGGGGCCGTCGGGGCGGGAACCGGTGAAGGCGATCTTCGCCCCGTCGACGTACCCGGCGACCCGGTCCCGGTGGCCCGCGGAGATCAGCGGGCCCATCTCGGCGCTCTCGGTGGCCGGGTCCTCGACCCGGAAGGCGCGCACGGCCGGTTCGAGCAGCTCCAGGAAGCGGTCGTACACCGGGCGCTGGACCAGGATCCGGGAGCGGGCGCAGCAGTCCTGGCCGGCGTTGTCGAAGACCGCGTACGGCGCGGTGGCCGCCGCCTTCGCCAGGTCGGCGTCGGCGAAGACCAGGTTCGCGGACTTGCCGCCCAGCTCCAGGGTCACCCGCTTCACCTGGGCGGCGCAGCCGGCCATGATCCGGGTGCCGACCTCGGTGGAGCCGGTGAAGCAGACCTTGCGGACCGCCGGGTGGGTGACGAACCGCTCGCCCACCACGCCGCCCTGTCCGGGGAGGACGGTGAACACGCCCTCCGGCAGGCCGGCCGCCAGGGCCAGCTCGGCCAGGCGCAGCGCGGTCAGCGGGGTCAGCTCGGCCGGCTTCAGCACCACCGTGTTGCCGGCCGCGAGGGCCGGGGCGAACCCCCAGCCGGCGATGGGCATGGGGAAGTTCCACGGCACGATCACCCCGACCACGCCGAGCGGCTCGTGGAAGGTGACGTCGAGGCCGCCGGGCACCGGGATCTGCCGCCCGGTCAGCCGCTCCGGCGCGCCCGCGTAGTAGTCGAGGACGTCGCGGACGTTGCCCGCCTCCCAGCGGGCGTTGCCGATGGTGTGCCCGGCGTTGCGCACCTCCAGCAGCGCCAGCTCCTCCAGGTGGGCGTCCACCACCGCCGCGAACCGCCGCAGCAGCCGCGCCCGGTCCCCCGGCGCCACGTTCCGCCACGTCTCGTACGCCCGGCTCGCCCGCCCGATCGCCGCATCCGTCTCCTCCGCCGAGGTCGCCGCCACCTCCCGCAGCACCTCCCCGTCAGCCGGGTTGACCACCCGAGTCACGCGCCCCACCCCTCTCCGCGCGGGCCCGCTCCGAGCGGGCGATCTTGCAGTTGTGGTGCCGACATTTCCGGCCTACCCGCCCGGACCGGCAACCGTAAGTGCAAGATCGGCGGGCGGGCCGGGTCAGAGGCGTTCGAAGCCACGGACCAGTTCCCAGTCGGTGACGGCGGCGTCGAAGGCGGCGAGCTCGACGCGGGCCTGGTTGGCGTAGTGGGCGACCACGTCGGGGCCGAACGCCTCCTCGGCGAGGGTGGAGCCCGCCCAGAGGGCGAGGGCGTCGCGGAGGGTGGCCGGGACCCGCTCGGCACTGCCGTCGTCGTACGCGTTGCCGGTGCACTCGTCGTCCAGCTCCAGCTCCCGCTCGATGCCGTGCACCGCGCCCGCCACCAGCGCCGCGATCGCCAGGTACGGGTTGACGTCCGCCCCGGGCACCCGGTTCTCCACCCGCATCCCCTGGCCGTGGCCGACCAGCCGCAGCGCGCAGGTGCGGTTGTCGGTGCCCCAGCGCAGCGCGGTCGGGGCGAACGAGCCCGGCTGGTAGCGCTTGTAGGAGTTGACGTTCGGGGCGAAGAAGAGGCTGAAATCGCGCATGGTGGCGAGCAGCCCGGCCAGCACCCGCCGGCCGGTCGTCGACAGGTGCGCCGGCCCGTCCCCGAGCATGGCCGAGCGCCCGTCGGCGTCGCGCAACGAGAAGTGGATGTGGCAGGAGTTGCCCTCCCGGGCGTTCGGCTTGGCCATGAAGGTGATCGACATGCCCTCCTGGGCGGCGATCTCCTTCGCCCCGTTCTTGTAGATGACGTGGTGGTCGGCGCAGGCCAGCGCGGTGTCGTAGCGGAAGGCGATCTCGTGCTGGCCGAGGTTGCACTCGCCCTTGGCGCTCTCTGGGGTCAGCCCGGCGCCGGCCATCTCGGTGCGGATCCGGCGCAGCAGCGGCTCCACCCGCGCGGTGCCGAGCAGCGAGTAGTCCACGTTGTACTGGTTGGCCGGGGTCAGCTCGCGGTAGCCGCGCCGCCACGCCTCCTCGTACGAGTCGCGGAACAGCACGAACTCCAGTTCGGTGCCGGCGTACGCGGTCAGCCCGTGGGCGGCCAGCCGGTCGAGCTGCCGGCGCAGGATCTGCCGGGGCGAGGCGATCACCGGGCCGGAGCCGTCCAGCCACTCCAGGTCGGCCAGGAGCAGCGCGCTCCCCGGCTGCCAGGGCATCCGGCGCAGGGTGTCCAGGTCGGGCTTCATCGCGAAGTCGCCGTAGCCGCGCGCCCAGCTCGACATCGCGTACCCGTCGACGGTGTTCATGTCGACGTCGACCGCGAGCAGGTAGTTGCAGCCCTCGCTGCCGTGCGCGACCACCTGGTCGAGGAAGTAGGGGGCGTGGAACCGTTTGCCCTGCAACCGGCCCTGCATGTCGGTCAGCGCCAGCACCACGGTGTCGATCTCGCCCTCGGCGACCGCGACCCGGAGCTGTTCGAGCGTGAGCGGAGCTTTCCTCATCGGCGAGCCTCCATAGGAAAGGTCTACTACCGAACCTTTGCATCCGTCAATGGCCGGTCCGGCTCAGACGAGGAGCCCGCGCAGCAGCTCGGCCGTACCGTCGCAGTGCTCCTCCATCATCGACCGGGCACCCTCCGGGTCGCCGCCGAGGATCGCGTCGACCACCCGGCTGTGCTGGGCGTCGGAGTGGTCGAGGTTGCGGTCGATCACCGGGATCGCGGCGAGGAGCCGGTCGAGGGTCAACTGCACGTCGGCGATGGCCGCGGCCAACGACGGGGAGCCGCTGGCCGCGGCGATCGCCAGGTGCAGGCGGGAGTCCGAGACGCGACGGGTGAGCGGATCGCGGTCCCGGGAGGCGGCCAGCGCGGCGACCAGATGCTGCCGCTCCGGCGCGGACAGGCTGCGGTTGGCCGCCAGGGCCGCCGCGCCCGACTCCAGCACCCGCCGGAAGTCCAACGCGTCGTGCAGGCTGTCGCCCATCTCCCGGGCCAGCTCGCCCGCGTCCGGGCGGCCACCGCCGGCGCCGGGCGCGGGCAGCGCGGACACGACAAAGGTTCCCCCGGTGCGCCCGCGCCGCGACTCCAGATAGCCGGCGTCCCGCAGGGCGGCGATCGCCTCCCGCAAGGTGACCCGGCTGACCTGCAGTCGTTCGGCCAGCTCGCGCTCGGCCGGCAGCCGCTCGCCGACCCGGACCATGCCGAGCTTGATGGCCTGGACGAGCCGCGCCACGGTGATCTCGAAGGCGTTGCCGCCGCGCACCGGACGCCACACCGGAAGGGCCGGTACGGCTGTCCCGCCCGCGTCCCCCGTCGACACCAGCTCGCCGCCCGCCACCCGGGCGGCGGTGGCCACCGGCTCGACAGTCCCGGCGTCGCCCCGCATCGGCCGTCCCCTCCCCAGCGTCCGGTCGGTGTGGGCGGGTGCGCCGGAGCGCACCCGCCACGCCCCGGCAACCTACTCCGCGGTCGGCTCGGTGACGGGCTCGGCGCCCGCCGCCGGCCGGGGGATCACCGGATCCGGCACGTTGTGCCGGGGGCCGGTGAACCAGTGCCGGGCACTGAGCAGCCACCAGAGCCAGGCGCCGCCGAGCACGATGCCGACCGCGACGATCGTGTAGTTGAAGGTGCTGGCCGTGATGGGGCTGGCGGTGGGGAGCACGAACAGGACGCAGATGATCACCACCCAGACGATGGCCGTCCAGCCGACCGGCGCGCTCCACCGGCCCAGGTTCCACGGCCCGACCGCGAAGTCCGCCGTGCGCCGGCGCAGGAAGACCGGCGCCACGTACGCGATGTAGAGGCCGATCACCGCGATGGAGGTGGCCGCCAGGTAGGCGGTGGTGTTCCACAGCGACGGCAGGACCAGCAGCGAGGAGCACGCCACGCAGAGCCAGATGGAGTTGGTCGGCGTGCCGGTGCGCGGGTTCACGCGCTTCCAGATCCGGGATCCGGGGAGCGCGCCGTCCCGGCTGAACGCGTACGCCATCCGGGAGTTCGCCGTGACCGACGCCATGCCGCAGAAGAACTGGGCGACCACGCAGATGAACAGCAGGAACGTGCCGACGTCGTGCCCCGCGGCGTCGATGAAGATCTGCGCCGGGGGCAGCCCCAGCGCGGTGGTCCGCTCCGCCGCGTAGTCCTGGATGGACCAGGTGATGGCAAACAGCAGTACGAAGCCCGCGATGACCGAAACCACCACCGACATCACGATGCCCCGTGGCGCGGAGCGGGCGGCGTCGTGCGTCTCCTCCGCGACGTGGGCGCTCGCGTCGTAGCCGGTGTAGGTGTACTGGGCCATCAGCAGACCGATGAGGACGGCGTAGCCGGCGGCGCCGGCGAAGGTGAAGCCGGTCTCGTTGCGTACCTCGAAGAAGACCTCGGAGATGGGCTTGTGCTGGTCCGGCACGACGGCGAGCACGGCGACGATGACCGCCACGCCGACGAGATGCCACCAGGCGCTGACGTCCGACAGGACCCGGACGAGGTTGACCCCGAAGGTGTTGAGCAGGCCGTGGGCGACGATGATCAGCAGGAAGATCAGGAAGGTGCGCCCGGCGGTCACCTCCATGTCGAAGGTGAGGCTCAGGAAGGCCGCCGTGGTGATCGCCGCGCCGAAGTCGATCGCGGCGGTCACCGCCACCTCACCGAGGAAGTTGAACCAACCGACGAACCAGGCCCAGGCGGCCTTGTTCCGCTTGGCGAGCGCGGCGGCCCACCAGTAGAGGGCGCCGGCGGTGGGATAGACCGAGCAGATCTCGGCCATGGCCAGCGCGACGAAGACGACCATGACGCCGACGAAGAGCCAGCCCAGGGTGATGGCCAGCGGGCCGCCGGCCGTCATGGCGATGCCGTACGACGTGATGGCGCCGGCGAGGATGGAGATGATGGAGAACGAGACGGCGAAATTGGAGAAGCCGGACAACTTCCGACGCAGCTCCTGCTTGTATCCCAGCTGCGCGAGCCGTTCCTCGTCGCTGACGGGGGAAGCCGGGGGTACGCCGTCCTGGATCGATGAGCTCATCGTGTCTCCCTTGGACCGCAGGGGTGGAGACTGTGACCTGGGCCACTGTCTGACGGGATAATCGCCCCCGCGCTCAACCAGGTCAATGGAGATCGACCGAAAATGTGGCCAGGATCAGACCATTAACCGATGCCGGCGTCCCGCCGCAGTCCTAATTGCCTTGCCCCACCGGCTCCGGCGGCGGCATCCTGGAGCCCGTGACCAGGCCCGATCGCGACGGGCCGCCACCGGGCGCTCGGCAACGCCCGGTCCGCGACGGCGCGGGGCGTCCACCTCTCTCTCACTGACGTACGGCGATGCGCCGTACCCTCCGGACGCCCCGCGTCGCCGCTCCCGCCGGCCGTCAGGACGGCGGGCCGGCGGCGACCCAGGCCAGCAGGAAGTCCCCGGCCGGCACGGCGAAGAGCAGGCAGACCACGGCCATCCGCGGGATCGACGGCCGCCGGACGGCGACGGCGTACCCGGCCACCAGGACCGGTGCCCAGCCGGTCTGCAGGGTGCACGACTCCCGGCGGACCAGCAGGTCCAGGTGGCAACCCGCCAGCCACACCGCCGTCGCCGCCACCCAGAGAACGAGGCCGGCCCGCCGGCACACCCGGGGCGTCCAGCGGACCGCCGCGGTGGTGTCACCGGCCGCCAGGTCGGCGTCGACGTCCAGCACGGTCGTCGGCAGGTAGAGCGCGGCCACCAGGAGCAGTCCCAGCAGCGCCAGCAGCGTCGGGTATCCGGTGACGGGCCGGTGCAGCGACCAGCCCGCCAGCGGCGCGAGCACGCCGACGACGAGGGCGTTGACGGCCACGTCGAGGCCGGGCCGGGCCTTGAGGCGGACCGGCGGGACACTGTAGAGCCAGCCGAGCAGCAGCACGGCGGCCGTACCGGCGGCGAAGCCGGGCCCGACGACGGCCGCCACGGCGAGCGCGGCGACGGAGGCGCCGGTGTGCCAGCGGACCAGGTCGGCCTCGGTGAGCAGGCCGGTGACCAGCGGCGCCGTCGCCTTGCGGGGGTTCCGCCGGTCGCTCGGCAGGTCGTGCAGATCGTTGACCGCGAGTACGGCGCCCCACACCAGCGGCCCGAGCACGACCAGCGCGGCCAGCGACCGCGGCACCGCGTCGCCGGGTGGCAGCCAGCGGCGGGTGGCGAGCACGGATCCGGCGTAGGCGGCCGCCCAGCCGAGCGGCCAGAACCACGGGCGGGTCATGCGGAGCACCGCCCAGGCCCGGTCCGCTCGCCGGACGGCGGCGGGGCGCAGGAGGACCATGAACCCGACGCTAGGAACCGGCCGGGCGGCCGGCCTCACGCTCCCGGGTCGGTCGCCTCCCCCGCCGGAGGGAGTTCCGGCTCCGGGACACGCAGGACCAGACCCGGCGCGGCGACCTGGACCGGCCCACGGTACGCCCGGCGGGCCGCCGCTACCGCCCGGTCGGGCGGTGTGCCCGGCCAGAGGTGGGTGAGCAGCACCCGCCGAGTGCTGGCCTCCGCCGCGTACCGGCCGACCTCGGCGGCGCTGGAGAGATTGCCGGCGTGCCGGTCGGGGATCTCCTCGGGGTACGTCGCGTCGGCGATCAGCAGGTCGGCGTCCCGGGCCAGCTCGACGAGGTCCGGGCTGGTTCCGGTGTCCCCGGTGTAGGCCAGCACCGCGTCCCGGCCGGCGAACCGGGCGCCGGCGTTGGGCACCCAGTGCGGCAAGGACCATGTGTCCACCCGGTACGGCCCGAGCTCGAACGCGTCTCCCGGGGCGAAGGCCCGGACCTGGTACGCCGACTCCACCAGGCCCGGCTCGTCGATGGCGAGCAGCCGGTCCAGGCTGCCGGCGGGCGCGTGGACGGGCAGCGGCGGGCCGGACCGGTCGGCGAGCACCCGGGCCCGCAGCAGCGGTTGCAGGTCGGCGCAGTGGTCCGGGTGGCCGTGGCTGACGTACACGGCGTCCACCCGGGCCGCCGGGACACGGGCCAGCAGCGGTTGCAGGGTGGCGTAGCCGGGGTCGATCAGCAGCCGGAAGCCCTCGTGTTCGACCAGGAAGCCGGAGCATGCCTGGTCGGCGGTGGGCCACGCGCCGAGGCCACCGAGGACGGTGATCCGCATGGGGCAACCCTAGCGTCGTCCCGCAGCCGAGCCCTCAGGCGAACAGCAGCCCGGCGACCCAGAGGGCGGCGATGACCAGGCCGGCCAGGAACTCCACCAGCATGGACAGCCCGGCCGCCTTGAGCGCCTGCACGGTGGCCGGCCAGGCGAGGCGGTTGTCCCCGAGCCGCAACCGCTCGGCGCCCCAGATCCCGCCGACGAAGCCGATCGGCAGGCCGACGACCGGGATGACGAAGAACCCGACCAGTCCGAGCAGGCCCCCGGCCAGCAGGGACGAGGTGGGCACGCCGGTCCGCTTCAGGTTCCGCCCGGGCCAGGCGTACTTGACCACCGCCCCACCGGCCGCGACCACGGTGGCGGCGGCCAGCACCGCCCAGCGCCCCGGGCCGGCCTCGCCGAACAGCGCCCACACCAGCACCCCGCCCCAGCACAACGGCAGCGCCGGCAGTCCCGGCACCACCACCCCGGCCAGCCCGGCCAGGATCGCCAGCCCGGCCACCAGCGAGACCACCGCCTACGTGTCGGTCAGACTCATGCGGCCTCCTCGGTGGCGGCCAGGCGGGCGCGGATCCCGTCGGCCGGGACGGGACCGCCGAACCAGCGGCCCTGCC
Source organism: Micromonospora sp. NPDC048930 (assembly GCF_043197935.1). NCBI lineage: Bacteria > Bacillati > Actinomycetota > Actinomycetes > Micromonosporales > Micromonosporaceae > Micromonospora > Micromonospora sp. NPDC048930. The sequence goes on along the minus strand of NZ_JBICUB010000004.1, from coordinate 180,846 downwards.
CGGTGTCGCAGCGCAGCGCCCGCAGCCGCTCGGCCTGCACCTCGGTCTCCACCGCCTCGGCGGTCACCCAGAGCTCCAACGCGTGCGCCAGCCGGACCAGCGCGTCGACGATCCGCTCGTCCCGGTGGTCGGCGGCGGCGTCCGCCCCGTCGGCCAGGATCCCCTCGACGAACGGGCCGGCCAGCTTCAGGCAGTGGATCGGCAACCGCCGCAGGTACGCGAGGTTCGAGTACCCGGTGCCGAAGTCGTCGACGGCCAGCCGTACGCCGAGGTCGGCGAGGCGGTGCAGGGAGCGCAGCGGCTCCCCGGCGGTGCCCATCACGGCGCTCTCGGTCAGCTCCAGTTGCAGCAGTTCGGCGGGAAGCCCGGTGTGCTGCAACGCCTCCGCCACGGTCTCCACGATCGCCGGGTCGTCGGCCTGCCGGGCGGCGAGGTTGACGCTGACCACCAGCCGCGTCCCCGGGTACGCCCGCCGCCAGCCCTCGGCGTCCCGGCAGGACTGCTTCAGCACCCAGGCGCCGAGCCGGACGATCAGGCCGGTCTCCTCGGCCAGCCCGATGAACCGGTCCGGGCCGATCAATCCCAGCTGCGGGTGCTGCCAGCGGACCAGCGCCTCCACCGCGACCATCGACCCGTCGAGCAGGGACACGATGGGCTGGTAGTGCACCACGAACTCACCCCGGTCCAGCGCGGCCGGCAGCCCCGCGGCCAGGGCCGCGCGGGCGATGTCCGCGGCGCTGCGTTCCGGGTCGTGGATCGCCCAGCGGCCCCGCCCCTCGGCCTTCGCCCAGTAGAGGGTCGTGTCGGCGGCCTTCATCAGCTCCGAGACGCTGGTCTCCCCCACCGGGCACTCCACGATGCCGATGCTGGCCGAGACGGCGAGCTGCTGGTCTCCGACGTGGACCGGGGCGGAGACCGCGGCGAGGGCCAACTCGGCCACCTCCACCGCGTCGTCGAGGCCGCCGTCGGAGTCGACCAGGATGACGAACTCGTCGCCGCCCATCCGGGCCACCAGATGACCCTGGCCGGCCACGCAATCGGCCAGCCGCCGGCCGATCACCTTGAGCAGGCGGTCCCCGACGTCGTGGCCGAGGCTGTCGTTGATCGCCTTGAAGCCGTCCAGGTCGAGGAAGCAGATACCGACCCGCTGCTCCGGTCCGGCGGTGTCGAAGACCTCGCCCAGCGTCTCGAAGAAGAGCGTCCGGTTGGGCAGGCCGGTGAGCGGGTCGTGCAGCGCCTGGAAGCGCAGCCGCTGCTGGAGCTCGTACCGCTGGGTGATGTCCTCGATCATCGCGACGGTGAACCGGGGCCGGCCGTCGGCGTACCGGATCAGCGAGACGGCGAGGTCGGTCCAGACCAGGCTGCCGTCCTTGCGGTGGTAGCGCTTCTCCACCCGTACGCTGTCGTGCTTGCCCTCGGTCAGCTCCTGGTAGAGCTCCCACATGCCGGCCGCGTCGTCGGCGTGGAACAGCGCGGCGACGTTGATCTCGCGCAGCTCCTCCGCGGAGTAGCCCAGCATGTCGGCGAAGGACTGGTTGACCTCGAGGATGGTGCCGTCGACGGCGGCGACGCCGATCCCGATCGCCGCGCCGGTGAAGACCGCGCGGAACCGGGCCTCGCTGTCCCGCAGGGCCTGCTCCACCGCGTCGCGGGCCTGCCAGGCCGAGCGGGCGATCCGCTCCTGCTGGCTGAAGGTACGGTCGCGCAGCGCCCGGGCGAAACCGGCGGCGAGGGCGCCCTGCAGTGCGGCGATCCGCTCCCGCGCCTCGGGCCGCTCGGCCAGGGGCGCCAGCACCCAGGACAGGTACCGGTCGCCGAGCGCCTGGACGGACCAGTCCAGCACGCCCGGATCGGTGAGGTGCGCCTCCACCAGGGCGCGCCCGACGTCCTCCGCCGCCTGGGCGGAGAACGCCGGGGCGAGCAGGGCCTGCCCGAGCCGTACCGTGTGCACCAGCAGCAGCCGCTCGGTCTCGGCCGCGCTGAGCGGCACGAACCCGATGCGTCGTACCGCCCGGGCCCACTCGGCGGCGTACGCCTGGGCACCCGGCCGGCTGAGCCCGCCCCCGTCGGGGTCCGGGGCGTACATGTCGGCTCAGCCGGCGGGCCGGTCGTACCGGGCGACGCCGCCGAACGCCCCGAACCGTTCGGGATGTTCGTCGACGTCGGACGGCGAGTCGGGCCGCCACAGCGGCATGTGCACCACGCCCGGTTCGAGGATGGTCCAGTCCCCGAAGTAGCCGGTGATCTCGGCGCGGGAGCGGAGGGTGATCTCGGTGGCGGTACGCGCGGAGAGCCGCTGCGCGTCCAGCATCTCCTGTGGCTGATCCTCGAACGTCGAGTGTGAGATGACCAGGTAGCTGCCGGGCGCGGCGGCGGCCCGCAGGGTGGCCAGGATGTCGCCGGGCCGGTCGGCGTCGGGGATGAAGTGCACCACCCCGGCGAGCAGGATGCCCAGGGGCCGGTCGAAGTCGAGCAGGCCGCCGGCCCGGGCCTGGTCCAGGATCAGCTTCGGCTCGCGCAGGTCGCCGTGGATGGCGGTGGCCCGGTCGTTGCCGGCGAGCAGCTCGCGGCTGTGCGCCACCGCGACCGGGTCGATGTCCACGTAGACGATCCGCGCGTCCGGGTTGGCCGCCTGGGCCACCTCATGCACGTTGCCGACGGTGGGAATCCCGGAGCCGATGTCGAGGAACTGGTCGATCCCCGCGTCGAGCAGCACCCGTACCGCCCGGCGCAGGAACTCCCGGCCGGAGCGCATGGTGGCGGCCAGGTTCGGGGTCATGGCCGCGATCTGCTCGGCCAACTGGCGGTCGATCTCGAAGTTGTGCGCACCACCGAGGAAGTAGTCGTAGACCCGGGCCGCGCTGGGCCGGGTCAGGTCGATCTCGGCGGGAAGTCCTTCCGGCGTGTGCATCGCTCGGTCCCCCAGGTCGTCGCCGCGTGCGGCGGACAGCCCCGGTACGGCCGCCCGCGCGATCGTGTGGTCCACACCACTCTATGCGCGCGCTCCCAGATCCGGGACATCCACTCTCGACGGTGACCGGCGGCCGGGGGTCGACGCCCCGGCCGCCGACGGTCAGGCGGCCGACTCGAGCAGCAGCGAGATGCCCTGCCCGACGCCGATGCACATGGTGGCCAGGGCCCGCCGGCCGCCTCGGCGGCGCAGCTCCAGCGCGGCGGTCAGCGCCAGCCGGGCGCCGCTGGCGCCGAGCGGGTGGCCGAGGGCGATCGCGCCGCCGTTCGGGTTGACGTGCTCGGCGTCCTCGGGCAGTCCCAGTTCGCGCAGCACCGCCACCGACTGGGCCGCGAACGCCTCGTTCAGCTCGATCACGTCGACGTCGGCCAGGCCCAGGCCGTGCCGGTCGAGCAGCTTGCGGGTGGCCGGGACCGGGCCGATCCCCATGATCCGGGGCGGTACGCCGGCCGCCGCCGCGCCGGTCACCCGGGCGAGGGGGGTGAGGCCGTACCGGGCGACGGCCGCCTCGGAGGCGACCAGCAGGGCCACCGCGCCGTCGTTGACGCCGGAGGAGTTGCCCGCGGTCACCGTGCCGCCCTCGCGGAACGGGGTGGGCAGCGCGGCGAGCTTCTCCAGCGAGGTCTCCCGGGGGTGCTCGTCGGTCTCGACCAGCTTCGTCTCGCGTCTGCCGGCCGGCACGGTGACCGGCACGATCTCCTCGGCCAGCCGGCCGTCCGCCTGGGCCTTGGCGGCCCGCTGCTGGGAGCGGAGGGCGAACTCGTCCTGCGCCACGCGGTCCACGCCGTAGTCGGCGGCCACGTTCTCCGCCGTCTCGGGCATGGAGTCGATGCCCCAGCCCTTCTTCATCAGCGGGTTGACCAGCCGCCAGCCGATGGTGGTGTCGTAGACCTCGGCGGTGCGGGCGAACGCGGTGGTCGCCTTCGGCATGACGAAGGGTGCCCGGCTCATGCTCTCCACGCCGCCGGCGACCACCAGGTCGGCCTCGCCGGCGACGATCGACCGGGCGGCCGTGGCCAGGGCGTCCAGGCCGGAGCCGCAGAGCCGGTTGACCGTGCTGCCGGGGACTTCCTCGGGCAGCCCGCCGAGCAGCGCGGCCATCCGCGCGACGTTGCGGTTGTCCTCGCCGGCCTGGTTGGCGCAGCCCAGGATCACGTCGTCGGTGCGGGCCCAGTCCACGCCGGGGTGGCGGGCGACCAGTTCGCGGATCACGTGGGCGGCCAGATCGTCGGGGCGTACCCCGGCGAGGGCGCCGGCGTACCGGCCGATCGGGGTACGGACTCCGGCCACGAGGTATGCCACGGTCATGGTGCTGCGTCCTTCGGGGGTGGAAGGGGCTGGCGGCGGGTCGCCCGCCGGGTCACGGGGACGCCCGGCGCCAGGATATCCGCGCCCGGAACGGTTAGGTTGGCGGCATGGCCCGCGCCCAGTTCAGCGCAGAGAGCACCCGCAGCGGTGAGTTCGTCCGCCAGCCCAACCGGTTCACCGGTCGGGTCACCCCGCACTCCACCTCGCCGGAGGGCGGCGGCCCCGACGACCAGGACCGCTGGCCGCTGGAGGGCGGCCGGTACCGGCTGATCTGGTGCCGGGCCTGCCCGTGGGCGCACCGGGCCCGGATCGTCCGGAGCCTGCTGGGTCTGGACGAGGTGATCTCGCTCGGCACGGTCGACCCGATCCGGGACGAGCGGGGCTGGCGGTTCACCCTCGACCCGGACGGCTTCGACCCGGTGCTGGGCATCGGCTTCCTCTCCGACGCGTACCTGGCCACCGACCCGGACTACACCGGCCGGGTGACCGTGCCGGCCCTGGTCGACACGCTCACCGGCCGGGTGGTCACCAACGACTACCCGCAGCTCACCCTGGACTTCGCCACCGAGTGGCGGCGGTTCCACAAGCCGGGCGCACCGGACCTGTACCCGGTCGAGCTACGCCCGGAGATGGACGCGCTGATGGCCGAGATCCACCGGGACGTCAACAACGGCGTCTACCGGTGCGGCTTCGCCACCTCGCAGGAGGCGTACGACGAGGCGTACCGCACGCTCTTCGCCCGGCTGGACGCGTTGTCGGAGCGGCTGGCCGGGCGCCGCTTCCTGATGGGCGACCAGATCACCGAGGCGGACGTGCGGCTGTTCACCACGCTGGTCCGCTTCGACGTGGCGTACCACGGGCACTTCAAGTGCAACCGGCAGAAGCTGACCGAGATGCCGGTGCTCTGGGCGTACGCCCGGGACCTGTTCCAGACCCCCGGCTTCGGCGAGACGGTGGACTTCGACCACATCAAGCGGCACTACTACGCCACCCACGAGATGATCAACCCGACCCGGATCGTGCCGCTCGGTCCGGACCTGCACGGCTGGACCACGCCGCACGGGCGGGGTTGACCTCGGCGCCGTCCGGGCCGCCCGCCGCCTGGTCCCCACAGCCGAGGCCAGCACTGACGGTGATGGTCACGCTACGTCACCCCATCGCGCGACAACCCTGTTTGAGCGCGCGGCCGAAAGCCCCTCAACCGGACAGAAAGCCCAACGCGCAAGCCGACCCCCACACCCTCCTTCCCGCCTTTGCTCTGCAGCCACGGACGCATCACCAACACACGGTTACCGCTGCGCCGATGGCTGCAGAGCAAAGGGAGCCGGAGGGTGGGTGGCAGGGGTCGGCGGTTGTTACCCAGCGTGAGTCTCGGGACGGCACTCGCCTGCCCCGCGGGCCGGACGATCGTGACGTACGGATCAGCAGGTCGTGAACCGACCCTGTAAGGATCGTCACGCTGATCGCTCCTTCCACCTGAGAGTCGGCTGGGAGTACCGTCACCAGGCGATGACCAACGTCTGGCACCTCACCGTGCGCCTGTACGTCGACCTCCGACGGCAGGCCAGCGGCATCTGTCCGGCGCAGCCGCGTTCCTGACCGCTGCCCCGTTCACCTCCACCAGACCTTGGACACATCCTCATGGCTTCCGCCCTGCGCAAGATCCCCTTTTCCGCACAGATCCTGCTCGGCCTCGTGCTCGGCGTGGCGCTCGGCTTCCTCGCCCGCGCCAACGACGTCGCCTGGCTGACCAGCACCCTCGACACCGTCGGCCACCTCTTCGTCCAGCTGCTCAAGCTGGCCGTGCCGCCGCTGGTCTTCACCGCCATCGTGGTCAGCGTGGTCAGCCTGCGCGGCGTGGCCAACGCCGCCCGGCTGGCGCTCAAGACGCTGCTCTGGTTCGGCATCACCGCGCTGATCGCGGTGAGCATCGGCATCGGCCTCGGCCTGCTCACCGACCCGGGCAAGGGCGTCACGCTCGACCTGGCCGGCGCCGCCGCGCCGAAGAAGACCGGCTCCTGGACCGACTTCCTCACCGGCATCGTCCCGACCAACCCGCTCGGCGCGTTCGTCGAGGGCAACGTCCTGCAGATCGTCTTCCTCGCCCTGGTGGTCGGCGCCGCCGCGCTGCTGATCGGCGAGGCCGCCGAACCGTTCGTGACGCTCAACCGCTCGGTGCTGGCCATCGTGCAGAAGGCGCTCTGGTGGGTCATCCGGCTCGCCCCGATCGGCACCCTCGGCCTGATCGGCAACGCCGTCGCCTCGTACGGCTGGGACCTGCTGGCCCCGCTCGCGAAGTTCACCACCGCCGTCTACGTCGGCTGCGCGATCGTGCTCTTCGTGGTCTACCCGGTGCTGCTGGTGGCCGCCGGCCGGCTCAACCCGCTGCGCTTCTTCGCCGGCGCCTGGCCGGCCATCGAGCTGGCCTTCGTGTCCCGCTCCTCGGTGGGCACCATGCCGGTGACCCAGCGTTCGGTCGAGCGGCTCGGCGTCCCCCGCGAGTACGCCTCCTTCGCCGTGCCGTTCGGCGCCACCACCAAGATGGACGGGTGCGCGGCCATCTACCCGGCCCTGGCGGCGATCTTCGTCGCGCAGGTGTTCGGGGTGCACCTGGGCGTCACCGACTACCTGCTGATCGCCTTCGTCTCGGTGGTCGGCTCGGCGGCCACCGCCGGCCTGACCGGGGCGATCGTGATGCTCACCCTGACCCTCAGCACGCTGGGCCTGCCGCTGGCCGGCGCCGGCCTGCTGCTGGCGATCGACCCGATCCTGGACATGATCCGGACCGCCACCAACGTGGCCGGCCAGGCCCTCGTCCCGACGATCGTGGCGGCCCGCGAGGGCACCCTCGACCGGACGGCGTACGACTCGGCCGGCAAGCGCGGCCTGGTCGACGTCGACGAGCCGCGGCCCGCCCGCTCCGACGAGCTGGCGCCGGTCCCGGCCTGAGCCTTCCTTCGGGTGCGTTTCTCGTCGCTCCGGTGACAAGAAACGCACCCGAAGCACGTGAACGGGGCCGGACGGGGCGGCCCCGGGCCCGGGTGTCCCGCGCCCACCGCCGGTCGGGCCGAGCCCTCCCCGACGGGTCCTGCCCCTCACCTCTCCCGGAGGATCACCGCATGAATGCCCTGTTCACCCCGCTCGCCCTGCGCGCCGTCACCCTGCCCAACCGGGTGGCGCTCGCCCCGATGTGCCAGTACAGCGCCGGCCCGGACGGCCTGCCCACCGACTGGCACCGGATCCACCTCGGCTCCCGCGCGGTCGGCGGAGCCGGCCTGATCCTCACCGAGGCCACCGCCGTGGTGCCCGAGGGGCGGATCAGCCCGCAGGACGTCGGGCTCTGGTCCGGGGCGCACGTCGACGCGTGGCGGCCGATCACCGCGTTCGTCGCCGCGCAGGGCGCGGTGCCGGCCGTGCAGCTCGCGCACGCCGGCTTCAAGGCCTCGACGTACCGGCCGTGGGCCGGGCACCGGGGCGGCGTGCCGGACGCCGAGGGCGGCTGGACCCCGGTCGGCCCCGGCAGCGAGCCGTTCCTGCCCGACTACCGGCGGCCGGCGGCGCTGGACGAGGCCGGCATCGCCCGGGTGGTCGAGGCGTTCGCCGTGGCCGCGGGACGCGCCCTCGATGCCGGTTTCGCCGCGGTGGAGATCCACGCCGCGCACGGCTACCTGCTACACGAGTTCCTGTCCCCGCTGACCAACCGGCGGACGGACGGCTACGGCGGCGACCGGGCCGGCCGGATGCGGCTCACCCTGGAGGTGGCCCGGGCGGTCCGCGCCGCGGTCGGCGAGTCGGTGCCCGTGCTCACCCGGATCTCCGCCACCGACTGGGTGGACGGCGGCTGGACGGTCGAGGACAGCGTGGCGCTCGCCGGCGAGCTGGCCGCCGCCGGGGTGGACCTGGTGGACACCTCCTCCGGCGGAGCCTCGGCCGCGGCGAGCGTCCCGGTGGGCCCCGGTTACCAGGTGCCCCTGGCCGCCCGGATCCGCCGCGACGCGGGCGTGCCCACCGGCGCGGTCGGCCTGATCGTCGAGCCCGAGCAGGCCGAGCAGATCGTCGCCGGCGGCGAGGCCGACCTGGTGCTGCTGGGCCGGGAACTGCTCCGCGACCCGTACTGGCCGCGCCGCGCCGCCGCCAAGCTCGGCGCCACCCCTGCCTGGCCCGACCAGTACACCCGCGCCTTCTGACCCACACCACTGCGGCGATGTGGCGGTATCCCGGAACGGGGATACCGCCACATCGCGCATCCGGAGTCGGTCACCCCGCCAGGTGCCCCCAGCGGGACTCCAGGTCGTGCCACGGTCCCTGGGCGGCCACCGTGCCGTCGACCAGCACCACCACGTGGTCCGCCCGGACCAGGGCGGCCCGCTTGGCGGTCGAGCCCACCACGGTCACCCCGTGCTCCCGCAGCGCGGCCCAGAGCGCCAGCTCGGTGGTGACGTCCAGCGCCGACGACACGTCGTCGGCGACCAGCAGCTCGGTACGCGGGGCGAGGGCCCGGGCCAGGGCCAGCCGCTGGAGCTGGCCGCCGGAGAGCCGGGTGCCCTTGTGCCCGATGAGCAGCCCGAGCCCGCCACCCGCCGCGGCCAGGTCGTGGTCGAGCTGGGCGGTGGACACCGCGTCGGCGGCGTCCACCTGGTGCCCGAGCGCGATGTTGTCGGCCACCGTCCCGGAGAGCACCCGGGGCAGCTGCCCGACGTAGCCAACCTGGTTGGGCCGGAGGAACAGCTCCGGCTCGGTGACCGGCTCGCCGTTCCAGCGCAGCACGCCGGTGTGGTGGACGATCCCCGCGAGCGCCCGCAGGAGTGACGACTTGCCGGACCCGACCGGCCCGACGACGAGCACCAACTGCCCCCGCTCGACGGTGAGGTCGACGTCCCGGACCGCGAGGGTGCCGTCGGTGTGCAGCGCGCCGAACCCGGCCAGTTCCAGCCGGCGCAGCGGGTGCCGCGGCGGTGGCTCCGGTGCCGGTGCGGTACCGGCGGCCAGGTCCACCCCGGGCACCGCCGCCGAGTACACGCCGACACCGCTCATCGCCACGGTCCGCCGGGTCCACACCCGGGCCGACGGGTAGTTCGAGACCAGCGAGGCGGTGGTCCAGGCGAACCAGCGGGCCGCGCCCAGCGTGGAGACGGCCACCAGGGTGGCCCCGGCGGAGAGCCCACCGGCCAGGTAGAGCGCCCAGGCGCCGATCGGCAGCAGCCCGCTCGCGAGGGACGGTGTGGACCGCGCCCACACCTGCATGGCGATCTCCCGGCGCTGCCGGTCGCTGCGCACGGTGTCCAGCGCCGCCAGGTGGTCCAGCACCGGCCGGGTCGCCCCGGCGAGCTTCACCGTACGGGCGGCGGAGAGCGAGGAGACCAGTGCGGTGGCGAACGCGGCGCGGGCCTTGACCGTGCCCCGGGCGGTCCGTTCGAGCCGGGGCGCGAACAGCGTCGCGGCCAGCCCGGAGACCACCATGGTGCCGAGGAAGAACAGCGCCGGCACGAAGCTGCCGGTGACCACCGTCATCGTGACCAGGATGGCCACGCTGATGAACTGGTCCATCAGGTTGTCGGCGAGTTGCACCACCCGGTCGGTGTCGCCGCCCTGTGCCACCACCTCCGCCGGGGTGTGGCCGCTGACCCGGCGCGCCCCGGTCTGCCCGTGCACCAGCCGCGCGCTGATCCGCAGCATCTGCCGGATCCACCACTGCGGGAACCAGAGGTTGGTCAGGTACGGCAGCGGCAGCACCACCAGCAGCGCGGCCGCGATGCCCAGCGCCGGCAGCCACGGGTCTCCCCCGCCGACCACCCCGGCCCAGAGCCAGGGCAGCACCGAGCCGTCCAGCCCGAGCAGGGTCATCACGATGAACAGCGCCACCGAGACCAGCCCGTACCGGGGATCGTTGGTGCCCAGCCGGAGGATCTCCCGCAGCGTCCGCGCGGGCGGCGGGTCGGGGACCGGCGGCGGGTCCGCGCGCGGCACCGCGACCTGCCGGGGGACGCCGGCCGACGCGGCGTCCTCCGCCGGTTCCGGATCCCACGCGTCGGGCGGCCCGTCGAGCAGGTCCACCCCGCCGCCGCGGCCACCCGCACCGGCGTACGCGCCGGCATGGCTGGCGGCCAGCAGCTCGGCGAAGCGGACGGACTCGCTCAGCGGCGCGGCCTCCAGCACCGCGCCGTCGGCCATCACCACCACGTCGTCGCAGCGCCGCACCGAGGAGAGCCGGTGCGCGATGACGATGCCGATCCGGTCGGTGAGCAGCCGCTCGGTGGCCTGGCGTACCCGGTTCTCGGTGACCGGGTCGAGCCGGGCGGTGGCCTCGTCGAGGATCACCACGCGCGGGTCCCGGACCAGGATCCGGGCGAACGCCACGAGCTGCTCCTGCCCGGCGGAGAGGACGTGCCCGCCCTCGCCCAGCCGGGTGTGCACCCCGTCGGGAAGTTCGGCGATCCAGCCGTCGAGGCCCAGCTCGGCCAGCGCCCGGGTGGCGTCGTCGAGCAGGGCGGGGTCGAAGAGGGCGACGTTCTCGGCGAGCGTGCCGGCGAGGATCTCGGTGCGCTGGGGCACCACGGCGATCCACCGGCGCAGCGCCTCGACGTCCAGGTCGACCAGGTCGGTGTCGCCGAGGAAGACCGTGCCGCGCGGCACGTCCACCGCCCGGGTGAGCACCTTCGCGAGGGTCGACTTGCCCGATCCGGTCCGGCCGACCAGGGCGTACGAGCGGCCCCGGGCGAAGCTGAGCCGGACGTCGCGCAGCGCGGGCCCCCGGTCGTCCTCCACGGTCGGGTAGCGGAAGGTGAGGCCGCGGACGGTGAGGTCGCCGTCCACCGGGGTGACGCCACCGGCCGGCTCCTGGCGCGAGCCGGCGAGCAGTTGCACCCGCGCCCACGCGCCGAACGCCTGCTGCAGGTGCGGCACCCAGCGGGCGATGTGCTCGACCGTCGCGCCGAAGGCGAGCACCAGCAGCCAGATGGCGGTGAGCCGGGCGGGGTCCACCCGGCCGGTGGACAGCGCCCAGGCCCCGGCCAGCACCACGCCGACGATGCCGAGCCGGACCCCGCCGGCGGCCAGCGCGGTGACCCGGGCGGACAGCCGGAACACGGTGCCGCCCCGGCGGATCACCGCGGCGGCCCGCTGCGCGTAGAGCCGCAGCACGTACGGCCGGGCCAGGCTGGTCCGGACGTCGTCCTGGCCGTGCACCGCCTCCTCCATGACGGCGGCGAGGTCGGACCACGCCTCCTCCTCGACCATCCGGGCCGGGGCGATCCGCGCGGTGGGTCGGCGCAGCAGCACGCCGAGCAGCGCGGTCAGCAGGATCATCCCGACGCCGGCCGGCCACCAGACGAACAGCGCGCTGACCGTGGCGAGCAGGCAGACGGCGACGCCCTGCACGAGGCGCACGCCGGTGTTCCGCATCTCGGAACCGACCTGGTAGACGTCGTTGTCGATCCGGTCGAGCAGCTCGCCGACCGGGGTGGTCTCCAGCGTGGGCAGGTCCTGCCCGAACGCCACCCGGCAGAGCCGGCGGCGCACGTCGGCCGACCAGTCGGCGGTCAGCCGGGCCATCACCAGCCCGATCACCAGATCGGTGACGACCGCGGCGACCAGCGCGGCGGCCAGCAGCACGAACCAGCCGGTGGATCGGTGCACGAGGACCGGCCCCGCCAGCGCGGAGGCGGCTGCCTGCCCGGCGGCGCCCAGGACGATCAGGAACCCCACCAGGGCCAGGCGGCGAGGTGCGGTGGCCCAGAGATCTCGGAGCAGGCGCATGGAAGGTCCTCCGGACTCGGATCGGTGGGGGCGGTACCCCCAGCCTCGCCGGTCCGGGCGGGACGGCTCAAACGATTTACGTCTGAGCGACCCGGCGGACGATGCCGAGCAGGGCCTCCTGCACGTCCTCGATCGGCCGGTCCGGCTGGAAGACCAGCCAGTCCACGGCCACCACGAGCCCCACCCCGAACAGCGCCGAGCTGGCCGTACGAACGTCCAGGTCGGCGGGGAGGTCGCCGCTGGCGACGCCGGCCCGCACGGTCTCGGCGATCACCTCGATCGCCTCGCCGCGCAACAGCCGCAGGGTCTGCTGCCACTCCCGGTTGGTGCGCCACATCTCGGAGAGCAGGAGCTGGGCGAAGGCCCGGTAGCGGCGGATGTACTCCAGCTCGGCGCGGACCAGCGCGGCGAGCGCCTCGCGGGGCGGCAGGCCGTCGACGGCGGCCCGGAAGTCGGCGGTGAGCAGGCCGATGCCGTGCCGCAGCAGCTCCTCGAAGAGGACCGTCTTGGACTCGAAGTTGTAGTAGACGGTGCCCTTGGCCACCCCGGCCCGGGCCGCGATGTCGTCCACGGTGGTGGCGGAGAAGCCCTGCTCGGCGATGAGTTCCACCGCCGCCACGAAGAGACGCTGGCGGGTGTCCCCCCGCCGGCGCGACCGTCCGTCCGTCACTCGCCCTCCCCGTCGACCCCGCCGGTACGGGCCGCCCGGGCGACCCTGGCCCGGCGCCACCGCCGTACGACCCATCAGCATCCTCACATGGTCAGTTCGGGGTGCAGCCTGGCCGGGGTGAGGCGGCGGGACCGGCGCGCCGCGCCGACGGTGAGCACCATGGCGCCGATCCCGAAGGCGAGCAGGACCAGGGCGCCGGTGACCACCGGTGCGGCCGGGCCGCCGTTGATCGTGTGCCGCAGGCCGGCCACCACGTACGTCATCGGCAGCCAGGGGTGGATCGCCTGGAAGAAGCCGGGCGAGGTCTGCACCGGGTAGGTGCCGCCGGAGGAGGTGAGCTGAAGCATCAGCAGGGCCAGCGCGGCGAGCCGGCCGGCCGGGCCGAGCGCCACCCCGAGCAGCTGCATGATCGCGGTGAAGGCCAGCGAGGCGAGCGCGAGCAGCCCGAAGGTCGCGACCGGGTGTGTCGGGTCGAGGCCCAGCGCCAGGGTGACCACGGTGAACAGGACCGCCACCTGGGCCAGGCCGATCGCCGCGGCGGGCAGCCAGCCGGCCAGCGCCACCCGCCAGCCGGGCGCGCCGGACATGACGTGCCGCCGGTTGACCGGCCGCAGCAGCATGTACGTGATCATCGCGCCCACCCAGAGGGCGAGGGCCAGGAAGTACGGGGCGAACCCGACGCCGTACGAGCCGGCGGGATGGTGCGAGTTGCGGATCAGGCCGACCGGGTCGCCGAGGATGCCGGAGCGGGTGTCCGCGTCGTGGTACCCGGGCAGCTTCTCCGCCCCGGAGGCGAGCCCGTCGGCGAGGTCCCCGGCGCCGCCCTCCAGCTTGGTGAGGCCGCTGACCAGCCGGTCGCTGCCGCTGCCGTGCTGGGCCAGCCCGCCGTCGAGCTGCCGGGCGCCGGTGGCGAGCCGGTAGAGGCCGCCGCGGAGCTGGTCGGCGCCGTTCGCGGCGTCGCCGAGGCCGTCGCGGAGCTTGGCGCTGCCCTGGGCGAGGGTGTTCAGGCCGCTGGCGAGCTGGTCGACCTTGGCCCGGGCGGAGGCGACGTCGTCGGCCAGGTGCGGCGCGGCGGCGGCCACCTCTCGGGCGGTCTGCGCGACCTCGGTCATCTGCTTCTTCAGGGCGGCCAGGTCGGTCCGGTCCAGCGCGGCGGCCATCGCCCGGGCGGTGCTGGCCGCCTTGTCGGCGGCCTGCCGGGCGGCCACGAAGTTCGGGTCGTCGGCCAGCTCCGGGTGGGCCTGGGCCAGCGCGTCGAGGCGGTCGCGGACCTCCTCGGCCCGGCTCACCACCTCGTCGGCCCTGGCCGGCAGCGCGTCGATGCCGTCGGCCAGCGTCTGCGCGCCCTCGGCGACGAGCGTGGCGGCCCGCTGGATGTCGTCGGCGTTCTCGCGCAGCAGCGGCTCGTACCTGTCGGCGGCGGCGTCGACCTTGGCCGCGGCGGCCTTCGTCTCGGTCGCCGCGCGGCTGGTCCCGTCGGCGATCTGCGCCGCGCCGGTGTAGAGCTGGTCGAGGCCGCCGGCCAGCTTGTCCGCGCCCTGCACGGACCTGTCGAGCCCGTCGGCGAGCTGCCCGGCGCCGTCCTCGGCGCTGTCCAGCCCGTCGGCGATCTTCCCGGCGCCCTCCTCGGAGGCGCCGAGCCCGTCGTGGATCTTCCCGGCCCCGTCGGCGGCCCGGCCCGTCTCGGCCTTGGCGTCGGTGAAGCCGATCAGCATCCGGTCGAAGTACGTGGCGGCGGTGCTCTCCGCGGCGGCGGCCCGGATCTCGCTGAACGCGGAGCGGGCGAGCAGCCCGGACAGGTAGTTGGTGGCGTCGTCGTTGACCACCTTCAGCTCGCCCCGGCGGGCCGGCTGGTCCGGCTCGGGGCTGGCCACCAGGGTGGCCGAGAAGTCGGCCGGGATGGAGAAGACCAGGTGGTACCGGCCGTCCCGGAGCCCCTCGGTGGCGTCGGCCTGGTCGGTCACGGTCCAGCCGAAGACCTTCCGGTCGAGCAGTTCGTCGGTGAGGTCCTGGCCGGCGTGCACCTCGCTGCCGTCGCCGGCCTTCGCCGGCCGGTCCGCGTTGACCAGGGCGACCGGGATGCGGTCGAGGTTCCCGTACGGGTCCCAGAAGGCGTAGAGGTAGAGAGCGCCGTAGAGCAACGGGATGACAGTGAGGACGGCGAGCGCGGCGCGCGGCAGCCGGCCCCGGGTCATCCGGCGCAGCTCGAAGAGCGCGAGTCGAACGACACTCATGCCGGCACTCCGCTCCGCTCCGTGCCGTCATGAGGCACCAACACACTGAACTTGATGATTCGCTCGCTACGCTCGCTCATGCGGTCACCTCGGGGGTCTGGTCCTGCGCCGCGCGGGGCGCGACGAGGGCGGGGGTGGGGAGGGTCGGGTCGCCGATCCGGTGCACGATCGCGGTGGCGCCGGGCTCGACGGCGCGGGCGCTGGCGATCACCGCGTACCCCTGGTCGGCGAGGCGGGCCAGGGCGGCCCAGATCCACTCCCGCTCGGGGGCGTCGGAGCCGGCGTCGACGTCGTCGGCGACGATCAGGTTCGGGCCGCTCAGGCTGGCCAGCACCAGGCCGAGCACCTGCCGTTCGACGGGGGTGAGGTCGCGGCCGTACCGGTCGGGGTCGAGCGGGGCGTCGGTGAAGCCGGCGCCGGCGATGGCGGCGGCGAAGGCGTCCCGGCGGTAGGCCCGGCGGGCCCGCACCGCAGCGACCGGGACGAGCTGGCGGCGGCGGCGCGGCACCGGCCCGAGCAGCAGCAGCCGCTCCTGGATGTGCTCGGCGACGGTCAGCGTCGGGTCGGGCTCGTGCACCCCGGCGACCTGCCCGAGCGCGGCCGGTCCCCGGCGGCGCAGCTCCCCGTCGGTGTGCGGGAAGCGCCCGGCCAGGGCCAGCAGCAGGGAGGTGCGTCCGCTGCCGGGCGGGCCGGTGACGGCGTGCAGCTCGCCCGCCTCGGCGGTGAGGTCGACGTCCCGATACACCCAGCCGCGGCGGGTCCGCAGACCCAGCCCGCTGGCCTCGACGATCTTCACGATCCCGTCCCAACTTCTGAACTGACCGGTCAGTACAAAAACATGACCAGCATAGCGCCGCCTGTCCGATTCGGCGCAATTCGAAGCGACGTGATCCCGGCCATGCCAGGGCCGGGGCTCGACCCGGCGGCGGCTCAGAAGAGCACGGTGGCGAGCGTGCCCACGGGCCGGAACCCGCAGCGCTCGTAGACCCGCCGGGCGGGCAGGTTGAAGTCGTTCACGTAGAGGCTGACCGTCGGCGCGAACCGGGCCAGCGCGTCGCGGACCACCGCCGCCATCGCCGCGGTCGCGATCCCCCGGCCCCGCCACTCCGGCGCCACCCAGACCCCCTGCACCTGGGCGGTCCGCCGGGTCACCACGGCCAGCTCGGCCTTGAAGATCACCTTGCCGTCCGCGAACCGGGCGTAGGCCCGCCCGGCGCGGACCAGGTCGGCCACCCGCCGCCGGTAGCCGCGCCCGCCGTCGTCGGCCAGCGGCGATACCCCGACCTCCTCGGTGTACATCGCCACCGCCGCCGGGAAGAGCTGGTCGACCTCACCGCCGCGCACCCGGCGCACCTCGGGGTCGGCCGCCACCGTGGGCAGCGCGTCCGTGGCCAGCAGCGGCTGGTTGGGGCGTACGTCCCGGGCCGGGCCCCAGTGGGCGGAGAGGCGGTCCCAGAGACCGAGCACCGCGTCGGCGCGGCCGACGATCGAGGAGCAGAGCCGCTCCTCGGTGCACAACTGCTCGGCGAAGGCGGCCACCGCCGGCTCGGAGGCGAGCACCGGGGTCAGGTTGCCGCCCAGCCAGCAGATCGACTCCAGGTTGCGCCGGGGGCCGTAGCCCAGGATCCGGCCCTCGGCCCGCCACCAGGCCAGCCCGCGGGCGGCGACCCGCTCGGCGACCTGCGCGCCGGCGTACGGGTCGAGGTCGAGCAGCCGCTCGACCGCGCGGCGCTCCGACTCCCCGAGTTGGCGTACCGGCACCGTGAGCACGGGTACCAGCCTGCCAGATCCAGCGGGGGGCGCGCGGGCCGACCTGAAGACCTCCGCCGATCCGTTGGGTGAGCAGCGACTCAGCCCACCGGCACGGGCGCCGCCGGCTCGGCCGGCCGGGTCCGGGCGGCCCAGGCCACCACCGGCGGCACCAGCGCCCCGAGCACCAGGAACAGCCCGCCGAGCAGCAGCCAGCCGGGTACGCCCCAGCCGACGGCCAGGGTGGTCACCACCACCGGGGCCACCATCGAGCCGAGCTGCATGCCCATCCCGTACGCGCCCTGGTACTGGCCCTGAGCGTGGGCCGGGGCCAGGCCGAACGAGATGCCCCAGCCGGCGGCGGCGTGCCACAACTCCCCCACCACGTGCACCAGCGCCCCGCCGAGCAACAGCGGTACGGCGACTGCGGCGGACACGCCACCGCTGGCCGCGAAGAGCGCGCAGGCCGCCGCAATGACGGCGCCGGCCCGCCGGGCGGCCCGACCCGCGCCGACCAGTTCCTCGGTGCCGCGCGAGGCCCGGACCTGGAAGAGCACCACCACCACGGTGTTGAGCAACAGACAGCCGGAGACGAGCCAGTCCGGCGCGCTGGTGTGGTCGGCGATCCACAGCGGCAGGGCGATGTTGATCAGCCCGAAGTGCATGGACATCAGGCCGTCGAGCACGGTGAAGGCGAGGAACGGGCGGTCCCGCAGGGCGATCAGGCGGGGGCCGTGCGTCGGCGCGGGCACCGGCGGCACCACCGGCAGCCGCAGCAGGATCGCCGCCGCCCCCAGGTAGGTCACCGCGTCGAGCAGGATCAGTGCCACGTACCCGGTGCGGGTGTCCGCCGCGATGCCGAAGCCGGCGGCGACCGTCCCGACGGCGATCCCCACGTTGGTGACCGCGCGCAGCCAGGCCCGGGTGCGGACCCGCTGGTCGGCGGGGACCGCCCCGGCGATCAGGGCCCCCCGGGCACCCCGGCTGGCCGCGTCGGCGACCGCCATCAGCACGCCGACCGCGAGGAAGGCCGGGAACGACCGGACGGCGACCAGCGCCGCGGTGAAGCCCGCCGAGGCGAGCAGCGCGGCGAGCTGCATCCCGCGCGGACCGTGCCGGTCGGCGAGGTAGCCCATGGGCGTGCTGGCCAGCAGGCTGACCAGCGCGGTGATGGTGAGCCCG
Organism: Micromonospora sp. NPDC048930; assembly: GCF_043197935.1. NCBI lineage: Bacteria > Bacillati > Actinomycetota > Actinomycetes > Micromonosporales > Micromonosporaceae > Micromonospora > Micromonospora sp. NPDC048930. The sequence continues at coordinate 162,977 of NZ_JBICUB010000004.1, read as the reverse complement.
AGGCCGACCTGGGCCACGGTCAGCCCGACCGACCGGGTCAGGAAGAGGGCGCTGACGGTCAGCCAGGTGCCGCGTCCGACGGTGTTGACCAGGGTGGAGAGGGCGAGGGTCCGGGCCGGGCCCGGTTCGGGAAGCAGGCGCACGCCCGACACCCTAGCAAGACGTACGTACGGTTTGCGTCCCCGTCCCACATTCCGCCTTGTCGGCGATGCATTGCCGATATATCGTTGATGTATCAGCGATAGGATGAGAGAAGGAGAGCCCGATGGGTTTCCACCGACGGATGCACGCGATGCACGAGATGCGGATGCGCGGCTTCGGCTTCCCGCCCGTACCGCCCGGCCCGCCGCCGTTCCCGCCCGGACCGCACGGTCACGGGCACGGCCGGGGCGGCCGGGGGCGCGGCCGGGGACGGCGACCGAACGTCCGCGGCGCCGTGCTGGCCCTGCTCACCGAGCGGCCGATGCACGGCTACGAGATGATCCAGGAGATCGACTCCCGGACCGGCGGGGCCTGGCGGCCCAGCCCCGGCTCGATCTACCCGACCCTGCAACTGCTGGAGGACGAGGGCGTCATCGCCGCGGCCGCCGACTCCGACGGCGGGCGGAAGCGGTTCACCCTCACCGAGCAGGGGCGGGCCGAGGCGGCGGAGGCGGCGCAGACCCCGCCCTGGGCGGAGTTCGCCGAGAAGACCGTCAGCAGCTGGCACGACATCCGGGACGCCGGCGCGCAGGCCATGCACGCGCTGCGCCAGGTGATGATGACCGGCACCGACGACCAGCGGGAGCGGGCCGCCCAGGTGCTCGACGAGACCCGCCGCAAGCTCTACGCCATCCTCGCCGAATCCGAGTGACCTCCGAAGCGGCCTCGTACAGAGAAAGAGTGGCCATTCCGCGTGGAATGGCCACTCTTTCCGTGAATCAGCGCGCCTGCGGCGCGGGGTGGGGCGTCAGTGCACGGTGACCGTGGCGCCGGGCACCAGGTCGCGGAGCTCCTCGGGGATCTCGGCGCCCATCTCGTCGGCGAGGCGGAGCGCCTCCTCGATCAGCGTCTCCACGATCTGGCCCTCGGGGACGGTCTTGATGACCTGGCCCTTCACGAAGATCTGGCCCTTGCCGTTGCCGGAGGCGACACCGAGGTCGGCCTCGCGGGCCTCGCCCGGGCCGTTCACCACGCAGCCCATGACGGCCACCCGCAGCGGCACCGGCAGCCCCTCCAGGCCGGCGGTGACCTCCTCGGCCAGCTTGTAGACGTCGACCTGGGCCCGGCCGCAGGACGGGCAGGAGACGATCTCCAGGCCCCGCTCGCGCAGGCCCAGCGACTCCAGGATCGCGGCGCCGACCTTGATCTCCTCGACCGGCGGCGCGGAGAGGGAGACCCGGATGGTGTCGCCGATCCCCTCCGCCAGCAGCGCGCCGAACGCGACCGCCGACTTGATGGTGCCCTGGAACGCCGGGCCCGCCTCGGTCACGCCCAGGTGCAGCGGGTAGTCGCACTTCTCGGCGAGCTGCCGGTACGCCCGGATCATCACCACCGGGTCGTTGTGCTTGACCGAGATCTTGATGTCCCGGAAGCCGTGCTCCTCGAAGAGCGAGCACTCCCAGAGCGCCGACTCGACCAGCGCCTCGGCGGTGGCCTTGCCGTACTTGGCCAGGAGCCGCTTGTCCAGCGAGCCGGCGTTCACGCCGATCCGGATCGGCACGCCCGCGTCGCCGGCGGCCTTGGCGATCTCCTTGACCTTGTCGTCGAACTGCCGGATGTTGCCCGGGTTCACCCGGACCGCCGCGCAGCCGGCGTCGATCGCGGCGAAGACGTACTTCGGCTGGAAGTGGATGTCGGCGATCACCGGGATCTGCGACTTCTTGGCGATCGCCGGCAGCGCCTCGACGTCGTCCTGGGACGGCACCGCCACCCGGACGATCTGGCAGCCGGACGCGGTGAGCTCGGCGATCTGCTGGAGGGTGGCGTTCACGTCGGCGGTCAGGGTGGTGGTCATGGACTGCACGGAGACCGGCGCGCCCCCGCCGACCGGCACCGAGCCGACCATGATCTGGCGGCTGGCCCGGCGCGGGGCGAGCGGCGGCGGCGGTACGGGGGGCATACCGAGACTGACAGCGGTCACTTCAGGCACTCACCTTGAGAAGAGCGTGATCGGGTTGACGACGTCCGCGGTGACGGTCAGCAGCGTGAACGCGCCACCGATCAGGATCACCGCGTACGTGATGGGCATGAGCTTGAGGTAGTCGACGCGCCCGGGGTCGGGGCGGCCCATCCGGGCGTAGACCCAGGAGCGGGCCCGCTCGAACCAGGCGATGGCGATGTGGCCGCCGTCCAGCGGCAGCAACGGCAGCAGGTTGAACACGCCGATGAAGAAGTTCAGGTTGACGAAGAGCATGAAGAAGACGAACCAGGCATCGTTCGCCACCGCCTCGCCGCCGAGCCGGCTGGCCCCGACCACGCTGATCGGGGTGTCCGCGTCCCGCTCGCCGCCGGTGATCGCGGTCCACAGGGCGGGCACCTTCTGCGGGATGCGCTGCAGGGCGTGCAGCGTGCCCACCGCCATCTGGCCGGTGAAGTCGGCGGTGGCCCCGAAGGCGCCGACCGGGCCGTACTGGACCATGCGCGGGGTGCTGGGCTCGAGCGCGACGCCCATCGCGGAGACCGCCGAGGTGGCGCCCTTCGGGTCGGTCAGCGGCGGCCGCTGCACCGCGGCCAGGTCAATCATGGCGGTGGCCGTCCGGCCGTCGCGGACGTACTCGACGGTGGCCTTGCCCGGCTTGGTGGCGCGGACCACGTCGAGCATCTGACCCCAGGTGGAGATCGGCTTGCCGTTCACCGCGGTGATCCGGTCGCCGTCCTTGAGCTGGGCCTGGGCCGCCGGGCTGGCCGGGTCGCCGGCCTGGCAGGCGCGGCTGACGTTCTCCACCACCACGCACGGGGCCAGGGCGATCACGGCCGGCTCGGCCTTGAAGGCCTCCTCCGTGCTGGGGAACTTCGGGTTGGGCAGGCCGACGGAGACCGCCATCACCCAGAGCGCGCCCAGGGCCAGGGCGAAGTGGGTGATGGAGCCCGCGGACATCACGATCGTCCGCTTCCACACCGGGTAACGCCACATGGCGCGCTTCTCGTCCCCCGGCTCCACATCGTCGTCCTGCGGGGTCATCCCGACGATCTTGCAGAAGCCGCCGAGCGGGATGCCCTTCACGCCGTACTCGGTCTCGCCCCGCTTGAACGACCAGAGGGTCGGGCCGAACCCGACGAAGTAGCGGGTGACCTTCATCCCGAAGCCCTTGGCGGTGAGCATGTGCCCCGCCTCGTGCAGGCTCACCGAGATGAGAATCGCGAGGGCGAAGAGCACCACCCCGAGCAGGTAAACCATCAGGCTCCTTCCACCGACCCGACGATGATCTCCTGGGCGTGCGCCCGTGCCCACGATTCGGCGGCGAGCACGTCCTCGACGGTACCTGGTTCGTCGAAGTCGGGAGCGTCCTCCAGCACGCGCTGGAGGGTGTCGACGATGCCGAGGAAGGGCAGCCGCCCGGCGACGAACGCCGCCACGCACTCCTCGTTCGCCGCGTTGTAGATCGCCGGCCGGCACCGCCCGGCCTCGCCGGCCGCCTTCGCCAGCGCGACCGCCGGGAACGCGGCGTCGTCGAGCGGGAAGAACTCCCAGGTGTGGGCCCTGGTCCAGTCGACCGCGGCGGCTGCCGCCGGCACCCGGTCCGGCCAGCCGAGCCCGAGCGCGATGGGCAGCCGCATGTCCGGCGGGCTGGCCTGGGCGAGGGTGGACCCGTCGGTGAACTCCACCATCGAGTGGATCACCGACTGCGGGTGGACCATCACCTCGATGTCGGCGTACGGCACGTCGAACAGCTCGTGCGCCTCGATCACCTCGAGCGCCTTGTTGACCATCGTGGCGGAGTTGATGGTGACCACGGGGCCCATGTTCCAGGTGGGGTGGGCGAGGGCCTGCTCGGGCGTGACCTCGGTCAGCTCGTCGCGCCGCCGGCCGCGGAACGGCCCGCCGCTGGCGGTGACCACGAGGCGGCGGACCTCGCCCCGGCTGCCGCCGCGCAGGCACTGCGCCAGCGCCGAGTGCTCGGAATCGACCGGGACGATCTGCCCCGGCCGCGTCACCGCGGCCTTGACCAGCGGGCCGCCGGCCACGAGCGACTCCTTGTTGGCCAGGGCGAGGGTACGCCCGGAGCGCAGCGCGGCCAGGGTCGGCGCCAGCCCGAGCGAGCCCACCACGCCGTTGAGCACCACGTCGCAGGGCCACCCGGCCAGCTCGGTCATCGCGTCCGGCCCGGCCACGATCTTGGGCAGCTTGAAGTCGCCGGTGGCCCAGCCGCGCCGGCTCGCCTCGGCGTAGAACGCCAGCTGGAGATCCTGGGCGGCCGACGCCTTCGCCACGCCGACCACCTCGACGCCCAGCTCCAGGGCCTGCGCGGCGAGCAGCTCGACGTTGCCACCGCCGGCGCCGAGGGCCACCACGCGGAAGCGGTCGGGGTTGCGCCGGACGATGTCGACGGCCTGGGTGCCGATGGAGCCGGTCGAGCCGAGCAGGACGAGGTCGCGGGGAGACGTCACCCGCCCATTCTTCCCCAGCGCTCCTGGGCGCCCGCTGGGAGCCTCACTCCCCGATGTCCGACTCCTGCACGAGGACCGCCTCGTGGGTTCCGAAGATCAGCTTTCCGTTGCGGCCGGCTCGTCGGCTGGACGCACCCCAGGCGTGTCGCGCACACCGGAAGGACCACCTGAGATCGATATGCCTGTGAGGCATATTTATGCCTCACAGGCATATCCGTCTCACCTCATCACGCTGCCACCGGATGGCCGAGTCGTCGCCCAAGCCTCCTGCGGTCCTCCCTCAGCAGGCCGGCGGCGGGGTTCCGGTCCGGCTGCGTGGTGAAGGTGACGGCACCCGGTCCGCCGCCGTCAGCACGAAGGTCTCCAGCGGTTCGGCATGACCCACCTCGGCACCCGCACCGACTGGTACGGCGGCTGGCGGCAGCCGTCAGAGGCTCTCCACGTACCGCTTCGCCTCGGCCAGCTTCCAGCCGGTCCGGTCCCGGAGCAGCTTGATCGCCTGGATCTTCTTCCCCTGCCGGGCGAGCGCCGTGACGTCGGCCCGTACGCGGTCGTCGACCGGGAGCTTCGCGGGGCCGTCGACCGGTCCCATGGTGGCGAACCAGGGCGGCGGTGAGCCGCCGTCATCGAGGTGGTCGACCACCTGCTTCGCCTCGGCCAGCGGCAGGCCGGTGTGCTGACGCATCACCTTGATCGCGTCGATCTTCCGCCGCTGCTGGATCAGCCACAGGATCCGCGCCTGCGGCGGCCCCAGCGCCCCGGCGCACCCCCGCCGTGACCTGACCGGTCGGCCCGGAACCCTCCCGTGCGGCGGGGCGCGGCAGTAGGCTGCGCGGGCATGAGCGAAGCGAGTGAGTTGCCGCGCCGCGCCGACGTCGTCGTGGTCGGCTCCGGGCACAACGGGCTGGTGTCGGCGATCCTGCTGGCCCGCGCCGGGCTGGACGTGCTGGTGCTGGAGGCGGCCGAGGTGATCGGCGGGGCCACCCGGACGGAGAACCCGTTCCCCAAGGTGCCGGGGCTGCGGCACTCCACCGGCTCCTACCTGCTCGGGCTGATGCCGCCCGAACTGCTCGCCGCCCTGGACGTGACGATCCCGGTGCTGCGCCGCGACCCGCACTACTTCCTGCCCACCCCGGGCGGGCTCGGCTCGCCGTACCTGCTCTTCGGCAGCGACGCCGCGGCCAGCCGGCGGCAGGTCGCGGAGATGTTCTCCCCCGCCGACGCGGCCGCCGACGACGCCCTCCAGGCCGAACTGGCCCACCTCCGCGCGGACCTGGCGCCCGCCTGGCTGGCCGAGCCGGTGTCCGTGGAGGAGACCGCCGAGCGGTACGTCCGTCCCGCCCTGCGTCAGGTCTTCGTCGACCTGGTACGCGGCTCGGTGGCCGACTACCTGGCCCGCTTCGACTTCCGCTCCGAGCTGCTGGTCAGCATGTACGCGGTCACCGACGGTCTCTCCGGCCTCAACGCCGGCCCGGACGACCCCGGCACCGGGCACAACTTCCTGGTGCACAACATGTGCCGGCTGCCCGGCTCCGGCGGCACCTGGATGATCGCCCGGGGCGGCATGGGCACCGTCTCCCGGACCTTCGCCGAGGCCGCCCGCGCGGCCGGAGCCCGCATCCTGACCGGTACGCCGGTCACCGCGATCACCCTGGACCGGGGCGCGGCCAGCGGGGTGGTGCTGGCCGACGGCCGGGAGGTGGCCGCGTCCGTGGTGCTCGGGGCCTGCGACCCGTACCGGCTGATGGAGCTGTTGCCCGACGGCGCGCTCCCGGCGGGCCTCGGCGAGCGGATGGCGGCGGTCCGCCGCCCCGGCACCACGCTCAAGCTCAACCTGGCGCTGACCGGACTGCCCCGCTTCTCCTGCCTGCCGGCGGACGCGCCGAGCCCGTTCGGCTCCACCATCCACCTGCTCCCCGGCTCGGCCTCGCTGGTCGGATCGGGCGGCGAGCCGCCGATGGCCGCGCTGCGCGCGATGTGGGCGGACGTGCAGGCCGGACGGCTGCCGGAGGAGCCGACCATCGAGTGGTACCTGCACACCACGGTCGACCCGTCGCTCTCCGACGGCGAGGGGCACCACTCCTCGGCGCTGTTCGTGCAGTCCGTGCCGTACGAGCTGGCCGGCACCACCTGGGACGAGGCGCTGCCCGGCTACGTGGAGAAGCTGATCGCGATCTGCGAGCGGTACGCCCCGGGCACCGGCGACCTGATCGCCGACGCGGTGCCGCTGCCCCCGCCCGGCATCGAGGCGCACTTCGGCATCACCGGCGGGCACATCCACCACGTCGACAACACGGTCTCGTTCACCGACCGGATGCCGTACGCCACCGGGGTCGACGGCGTCTACGCGGGCAGCGCCGGCTGCCACCCGGGGGGCAGCGTGATCGGAGCCGCCGGCCACAACGCCGCCCAGCGCATCCTCAGCGACCTCGGCCGCTGACCTCCCCGCCGGTCTCGGCGGCGAACCGGGGCAGGTCGCCGGGGCGGCGGATGAGGGAGAGGCCGACGAGCAGCAGGTAGAGGAAGAGGCTGAGGATCGGGTCGACGAAGACGAAGGCGAAGGCGATCAGGTAGAGCAGGGGGCGCAGCCGCAGTCGCCGCGCGACTGCCCGGGCCAGCCGGGGATCCAGGTCGGGGTGGAGCAGCCGGTGCCGCCGGGCCCACCACCAGCTCAGGTTGAAGAAGAGGGATTCGCCGAGCACGGTGCCGAGATAGAGGGCGGCGGTCAGCCGCTGCTCGGTCGCGGAGCCGCGCAGGTTGTCCGAGAGCAGGTCGGCGGTGAACGGGATGGCGGCCACGACGAGCAGCAGGAGCAGGTTGAACACCAGCAGCACCTGGTCGACCCGGACCACGTACCGCCACATGTTGTGGTGGCCGAGCCAGATCTGGCCGGCGATCCCGAAGGTGATCACGTACGCCAGGTAGGACGGCCAGGCCTGGGCGAGGGCGTCGGGAAGCTCTCGCCCGGGATCCCGGGCCGGGCCGTTCTGCAGCAGCTCGACGGCCATCACCGTCAGCACGACCGCGAAGACGCCGTCGCTGAACGTCTCCACCCGGGAGGCGTCCCGGGCCATCTCCCGGTCGCGCCGGTACCGGTACTGCTTCTCCTCCGCGCCCGCCCCCGTCACGCCGCCCCCTTCCGACCTGATGGTCACCCGGCGGGGGCGGCGTGCGCGGGGAAACTCAGCTGACGGCCTCCCCGGCGGGGGCCGGGGCGTCGGCGTCCGCGCGGTGGGCGCGGATCTTGTGGCCGACGCTGGTCAGGCAGCGGCCACTGGCCAGGTCGAACCGCCAGCCGTGCAGCTGGCAGGTGAGCTGGTCGCCGTCGACGATGCCGAACCGGCTCAGGTCCGCCTTCAGGTGCGGGCAGCGGCGCTGCACCACCCAGCCGTCCAGCGTGATGTCCTCGGCGTCGACCGCCCGCTCGTGCTCGTCGTACCAGCCCTCGGCGTACTGGAGGCGCTCCTCGGAGAGGCACTTGAAGAAGGCGTAGACGAACTCGTTGTACTGGCCGATCCGGGCGGCGGAGAAGCGGCAGGAGAGGAAGAGGGAGTTGACCCAGTCCACCTCGCCGATGTGCAGCAGGTGCTCGACCAGCGCGCGCTCGGTGCGGAACCGGTAGCGGACCTTCTCGTCCGCGTACGGCCGGACCTCCTTGCCCGGGAAGTCCACCACGATGGATTCGACGCTCTCCCCGTCGTAGCCGACCAGGTCGAAGCGGACCGGCCCGCCGACCCCCTTGGCCAGGTAGATCGACTCGTCCAGCAGCGGCTCGATCCGGCGCTTCATCTCGCCCAGCACGTCGACCTCGGGGTGCCGCCAGGACGCCTTCTCCGCCTCGATGATCGGGCGCTTGCGCTCCCGCATCTCCTCCAGGTGGGCGACCTTGTTCGCGAAGAACTCCTCGACCGGCACCGGGTGGGTCGTCGTCGTCCCCTCGGTAGTGATCTCCGCGACGCTGCCCGGCAGCAGCACGATGCCGTTGGTGCCGCCGACCTTGGCGTACTCGGCCAGGAAGACCGACTGGTCCGGGAAGATGTTGCCCTCGTCGCCGAAGATGTCGTTGAACTGCCACAGCGTGTCGTCGAGGAAGCACGGCGGGCCGGCGATCGGGAAGACGTGGTCGGCCTTCAGGTCGTCGATGTAGCGCCAGGTGCGGTCGAACTGCCGGTCGCGCTTCTGCTTGCCGAACGCGGTCTTCGCCGCCTGCGGCAGCTCGTAGACCATCGGGTACCAGATGGCGCCGGAGAACTGCAGCATGTGCGCGTGCACGTGGCCCAGCTCGGCGAAGACGCTCAGGTCGGTCGGGCGGGCGTCGTTCTGGTTGAGCAGCCGCACGCCCTCGTACTCCACCCAGAGCGAGGAGTCGCCGATCGGGCCGTCGGTGGGGCTGGTCAGCGCCTGAATCATGATCTTCAGGCCGCCGGGCAGCTCCACGACCTGCTCGTTCGGGGCCTTGAGGAACTTGGTGAAGCCCAGCGCCCGCAGCTCGTCCTCCATCTCCGAGGTGGGGAACTCGGGGAGCAGGACGGTGGCGTCCTTGGAGACGAAGTCCCGCAGGTGCTTCGCGTCGAAGTGGTCGCGGTGCAGGTGCGACACGTAGAGGTAGTCGACCTGACCGAGGGCCGCCCAGTCGAGCTGTGAATTGTCCGGGAAAGGGAACCAGGAGGCGAAATAGGCGGGATTGACCCACGGGTCGCACAGGATGCTGCCCGCGGCCGTGTCGATCCGCATGCTGGCATGTCCCGTACCGGTCACTCGCACCGCAGTCCCCCTCAAAAAGGCAATCAGGCGTACGTCAAGACGCTACCGGAGGCAGTGTGATCGGCGTTCCGCGACGCCGGTAGTGCCCTTCCGACCGCCCCCGACGGGACCATCGGCCCGGGCGCCACTCAGCCCTCGTGGTCCGGACAGCCCGATCAGGGCGGACCCCGCACCGGGCCCGCCACGGGGCGTGCCAGACTAACCGGAGATCCGATCGCGAGGGAAGGACCGACAGTGGCAGGAAGCGAGCCGGTAACCGCGCCAGATCAGCACAAGCCCGGACACCGCAAGTCCGGACGGATCGGGGCGGTGCTGTCGGCGGTGGTGTTGGTGGTCATGGCCTTCTGCGGCAACCACGAGGGCAAGGTCGAGGACATCTGGCTGATCGGGCTCGCCGTGGTGCTGCTGGCCATCGTGATCGGCGACGCGGTGCTGCGCCGCAACGGCCTGCGGTCCTGACCACGGTCACGCTCGACGGCGTACGCGCGAGGGCCCGCCCCCGGTCGGGGGCGGGCCCTCGTCGTCGTTCCCGGCCGGCTCAGCGACCCAGGAGGATGTCCTGCACGTCCTTGAGCGCGGCGTCGACCTCGGCCTCGAAGTAGCCGCCGGGCACCAGCCCGAAGCGCAACGTGTCCAGGTCCTTCGGGTTCACCGGCATCGGGTTGCGGCCCTGCATGCCGCCGAGCAGGCTCTCGAAGAACCGGTCGACCTGGTCCGGGTCGTAGCCGCTGCCGAAGCGACGGACCTGGAAGCTGCGCCGGATCTGGTCCACCCGGTAGAGGTCGCTGCCGGGCGGGCCGGCCATCGGCGGACCCACCATCGGCGGGCCGGACATACCGGGGCCCGGGCCGTAGCCCTGGTCGGGGCCAGGACCGTAGCCCTGGTCGGGGCCGGGGCCGGGCCCGTAGCCCTGGTCGGGGCCAGGACCGTAGCCCTGGTCGGGGCCCGGGCCGGGGCCGTAGCCCTGCTGCGGCAGCGGCGGCGGGCCGGCCGGACCACGGCGCAGGTCACGCAGGTCCCGCTCGGGCATCCGGATCTCGGCGGTCATGTCGGTCCGGCCGGGGTGCCGGCCGGCCTCGAAGCCGTCGAACCGTTCGTCCTGGCCGTAGCCGCCCGGGCCGGGCGGAAGGCCCCGCGACGGCGGGCCGCCGTGGCCCATCGGGCCGGGACCGCCTGGACCCATCGGGCCGGGACCGCCCGGGCCGCGCGGCGGCTCGTAGTTGACCCGCCGGCCCTCGTACCCGCCGGCGGCGAAGGCGCCGGTGGGCTCGTCGTAACGGTTGCCGTAGCGGTCGGCGGGCGGGCCGGGCTGCGTGGGCATCGACCGGGGCGGCATCGGCGGCTGCGGCACGGGCGAGAGACCACGGTCGTCGCGCATCGGCGGGCCGAGCCGGTCGGCCATGCGCGGGTCGCCGCCGCGCCCGCCGGGGACGCCGCCACGCTCCTCCAGCTCGGCCAGTTGCCGCTCGACCCGGTCGAGGTGCAGGTCGACCTGCCACTCGTCGTAGCCGTTGAACCGGACCCGGAAGACGACGTCGTGGACCTCCTGGGAGGCCACGGGCGCGCCGACCGGCTGGCCGGCGAGTGTCGCCTCCACCCGGTCGAGGAAGGCGTCCACCTCGTCGACCTTGTATCCCCGGCGGAGCGCCTTACGCCGGAAACGCTGACCCTGACTCGCCACTATGTCTCCTGGTCTCGTACCGCTACGCCGTCGCGGTGCGTGGCTCGGTGTCCCTGTCCTCGGCGGCCGCGAGCTGCCCACACGCGCCGTCGATCTCGCGCCCCCGGGTGTCCCGCACCGTGGTCGACACCCCGGCGTCGCGCAACCGCCGGACGAACTCCCGCTCGACCGGCTTCGGGCTGGCGTCCCAGCGGCTGCCCGGGGTCGGGTTGAGCGGGATGAGGTTCACGTGGGCCAGCTTGCCGGCCAGCAGCCGCCCGAGCAGATCGGCTCTCCACGGCTGGTCGTTCACGTCCTTGATCATCGCGTACTCGATCGACACGCGACGGCCCGTCGTGGCTGCGTAGTCCCACGCCGCATCCAGCACCTCGGACACCTTCCAGCGCTGGTTGACCGGGACGAGTTCGTCGCGCAGCTCATCATCGGGGGCGTGCAGCGACAACGCAAGGGTCACGGAGAGGTCTTCGCTGGCCAGTCGGCGGATGGCCGGGACCAGGCCAACCGTGGAAACGGTGATGTGCCGCTGGGACAGGCCGAGCCCCTCCGGGGCCGGCGCGACCAGCCGGCGGATCGCCGCCACCACCCGGGAGTAGTTGGCCAGCGGCTCGCCCATGCCCATGAAGACCACGTGCGACAGGCGCGGCGGCGAGCCGGCGACCGCCCCCGAGGCGGCCACCCCGGCGAGGTAGACCGCCTGGTCGACGATCTCCGCCGTGGAGAGGTTGCGGGTCAGCCCGGCCTGGCCGGTGGCGCAGAACGGGCAGGCCATGCCGCAGCCGGCCTGGCTGGAGATGCAGACGGTGACCCGGTCCGGGTAACCCATCAGCACGCTCTCCACCAGCGAGCCGTCGTGCAACCGCCAGAGCGCCTTGCGGGTGGCGCCGTCGTCGCAGGCCAGCTCCCGCACCGGGGTGAGCAGGGTGGGCAGCAGCGACCCGGCCAGCCGCTCGCGGGTGGCGGCCGGCAGATCGGTCATCTGCGCCGGATCGCGCACCAGGCGACCGAAGTAGTGGTTGGAGACCTGCTTCGCGCGGAACCCCGGCTCGCCGAGCTCGGTGACGAGCGCCCGCCGGCCCGGCAGGTCCAGGTCGGCGAGGTGACGGGGCGGCATCGCGGGCCGGCGGCCGCGGGCGTCGGGGTCCACGGGGATCAGGGGGAGGCTCGTCATGGCGCGTCCAGTCTGACACGCCCGGGCCGGGACGCACCCGTCCGTAGGTGCCGAATCGGCCCCGACCGGCCGGTGGATGCGCCCCCGCCCACGTGATTCATCCCTCAGCCCGCCGGTGGCACGATGACCGCCAGCAGCAGGTACGCCGTCGGCACCGCGAAGAGGATCGAGTCGAGCCGGTCCATCAGGCCACCGTGCCCGGGGAGCAGGTTGCTCATGTCCTTCACCCCGAGGTCCCGCTTGATCATCGACTCGGCGAGGTCGCCGAGGACCGCCGCGCAGGAGATCGCCACCCCGAACAGCGCGCCCCACCAGGGGGCGACGTCGAGGAGCAGCCAGAGCAGCAGGGCGCTGCCCGCGGCGGCCGCGGTCACCGACCCGGCGAAGCCCTCCCAGGACTTCTTCGGGCTGATCGTGGGGGCCATCGGGTGCTTGCCGAAGGCGACGCCGGCCGCGTACCCGCCGGTGTCGGAGAGCACCACGGCGACCAGGGTGGCCAGGACCCGCAGGTGGCCGTCCCCGGGCGCGGCGGCCAGCATCGCCGCGAAGCCGCCGAGGAAGGGCACGTAGACCGCGATCAGGGTGGCCGCGGTCAGGTCGCGTTGGTAGTTGCCGGGGCCGTCACCGAGCCGCCAGATCATCGTGCCGAGCACGGTGACCAGCAGGCCGAGGCTGAGCGCGTCCGGACCGGCGAACCAGCCCAGCCCCACGGTGATCACACCACCGGCCATCAGCGGCACCAGCGGCGGACGGGCGCCGCTGCGGCGGACCGCGCGGGCCATCTCCCAGACGCCGATCGCCACCGCGGCGGCGATCACGCCCAGGAACGCCGGCAGGTAGAAGAAGAGCGGCACCACGATCGCCGCGCCGAGGGCCACCCCGACGCCGATCGCGGCCGGCAGGTTGCGGCCCGCCCGGCCGGTCGCCGGCTGGGCGGTCGGCGGGCGGTCCGCGCTGGCCCGGCGCCGGCCCCGCGGGCGCCGGCCGGCCGGCGGTTCCGGGTCGGGCTCGTCCCGGATTGCCGCGAGCTGGGCGGTGGGTTCGTCCCGGACCGGGGGGATCTGGGCCGTCTGGTACTCCTCGTCCGGCCCGCCCGGACGGCCACCCCGCCGGTCGGCGTCGTAGCCCCGGCCACGCGGGTCGGGCTCGTAGCGCCGCTCGCGCGGGTCGGGTTCATGGTGCCGCTCGCGCCGGTCGCGGTCGTAGCCACGGTCTCGGGGGTCGTCGTAGCCACGCTCGCGAGGGTCGTCGTAGCCACGGTCTCGGGGGTCGTCGTAACCGGGGTCGCGGGGGCCGCCGCGGCCCGGGAAGCCCCGGTCCGCGTCCCGGCGGCCGCCGTCGCGGGGGCTCCGCTCGTCGTGGTGGCGCGGCTCGTCGCGCCAGCCGCGGTCGGGACCGGGGGATTCGTCGTACGGGCGGCGGTCGCGCGGGCCGGCGTACCCGTCAGCCGGCCGCCCGTACGGGTCGGCGAGCGGCTGGGGACGGCCGTGCGGTCCGGCGTACGCCTCGGGGCCGGCCGGTTGACGCCAGGGCCCGGGCTCGAGATCGGTCTCCGGCCAGGGCAGCGGGCCCCGGCGCTCCGGCCGGTCCCAGCCGCGCGGCTCGGCGGTGCCGTAGGGGTCGGGGTGGGACATCACGCACCGAGAGACGGTACGAGTGCCACCACATGACGCAAGATCAAGACCATCCCCTACAGGCGCGACTGCTCCGGTTGACCGGCCCGACGGCCGGCCGATTCCCGTCGTTCACCCGGTGGTGGGCGGGAATCGTGCCGAGCCTACTGCACCCGGGAACCCGGCACGGCGGACGATGGCCCCGGGACGACGACGGCACCGGGCCCCGCCACCCCCCGACGGCTCCAGGTCGCGGCGCGGCCTCGGACCGGTCCTCATCCGGTCGTGAGCCCCGCCGAGGCCGGATCGTGGCCGTCGGCCGGGCTGGAGTTGTCGTAGGCGGGGGCGGCGGCACACCGGTGCCGTGGCGGGTACGCGACGGGCCGCTCAGACCTCGAGCAGCTCGTTCTCCTTGTGCTTGACCAGCTCGTCGACGGTGGCGACGAAACGCTGGGTCAGGTCGTCCAGCTCCTTCTCGGCGCGGCGGCCCTCGTCCTCGCCGACCTCGCCGTCCTTGACCAGGCGGTCGAGCTCTTCCTTGCCCTTGCGCCGGATGTTGCGGACGGCGACCTTGGCCTCCTCGCCCTTGTGCCGGGCGACCTTGATCATCTCGCGACGCCGCTCCTCGGTCATCTGCGGGAGCAGGATGCGCAGCTGGTTGCCCTCGTTGTTCGGGTTCACCCCGAGGTCGGAGTCGCGGATCGCCTTCTCCATGGCGCCCAGCTGCGAGTTGTCGTACGGCTTGATGATCACCATGCGCGGCTCGGGAACCGCGATGGAGGCCATCTGGGGCAGCGGCGTCGGGCTGCCGTAGTAGTCGATGACGATCCGGGAGAACATCGCGGCGTTGGCGCGACCGGTACGGATCCCGCCGAACTCCTCCTTGGCGTGCTCGATGGCACGCTCCATCTTCTCCTCGGCCTCGAGGAGGGTGTCGTCGATCACCGGTCTCCTCGCCTCCTTCTGTCGCTCGTCGTGGCTGTGCTGGTGCTGCTGGGTCGGAGGACCGCTGCCGGCTCGGACCGGGCCGTTCAGGCGGTGATCAGCGTGCCGATCTTCTCACCGCCGACGGCCCGGACGATGGTGTCGTCGCCCTGGGCGCCGAAGACCAGCATCGGCAGGCCGTTCTCCATGCAGAGGCTGAACGCGGCGGCGTCGGCCACCCGCAGGTTGCGACGCAGCACCTCGGAGAAGGTGATCGAGTCGAGCTTGCTCGCCGTCGGGTCGATCCGGGGGTCGGCGGTGTAGACCGCGTCCACGCCGTTCTTGCTCATCA
The DNA here is from genome assembly GCF_043197935.1 of Micromonospora sp. NPDC048930. NCBI lineage: Bacteria > Bacillati > Actinomycetota > Actinomycetes > Micromonosporales > Micromonosporaceae > Micromonospora > Micromonospora sp. NPDC048930. Next base: position 147,885 of record NZ_JBICUB010000004.1, on the reverse strand, counting down.
GCACCACGTCGGCGCGGATCTCCAGCGCCCGCTGGGCGGCGACGGTGTCGGTGGAGAAGTACGGCATGCCGGCGCCGGCGCCGAAGATGACCACGCGGCCCTTCTCCAGGTGCCGGATCGCGCGCAGCGGGATGTACGGCTCGGCGACCTGGGCCATGGTGATGGCGCTCTGCACCCGGGTCTCGATGCCCTCCTTCTCCAGGAAGTCCTGGAGGGCCAGGCAGTTCATCACCGTGCCGAGCATGCCCATGTAGTCGGCCCGCGCCCGGTCCATGCCGCGCTTCTGCAGCTCGGCGCCGCGGAAGAAGTTGCCCCCGCCGACCACCACGGAGACCTGCACGCCCCGACGGACCACGGTGGCGATCTGCCGGGCGATGCCCTGCACGACGTCCGGGTCGACGCCGATGGCGCCGCCGCCGAAGACCTCACCGGAGAGCTTCAGCACCACCCGGCGGGCCCGGCCGGGCGGAGGGGCGGTCGGATCATCCGCCGCCAGACTCCGGTCACTCACAACCTGCGTCATCCGCCCCGCCCTTTCCGTCGCGCACCCCGTGGGCGCCGCGTACCGCGTAACTGCCGTTGCCGACCCTATGTGACGAGGAGGCCGCGGTGCCTGTCACGTACACCGGCGGCCTCCTCGTCGACGTTTTTCCCTGCCTCCGGGCGCGTCATGCGCCCGGTGGCGCGGCTCAGGCCTGGCCGACCTCGAACCGCAGGAAGCGGGTGACCTCGATGCCGGCCTCGGCCAGCACCTGCTTCACCGTCTTCTTGTTGTCGGCGACCGAGGCCTGCTCGACCAGGACGAAGTCCTTGAAGAAGGCGTTCACCCGGCCCTCGACGATCTTCGGCAGCGCCGCCTCGGGCTTGTTCTCCTCGCGGGCGGTCTGCTCGGCGATGCGCCGCTCCGACTCGACGACGTCGGCCGGGACCTCGTCGCGGGTCAGGTACTTCGGCCGCATGGCGGCGATCTGCATGGCGACACCGCGGGCGTCGGCGTCGGCGGCCTCGTCGGTCTTGCCGGCGTACTGCACCAGCACGCCGACGGCCGGCGGCAGGTCCTGGCTCTTGCGGTGCAGGTAGACGGCGGTGGTGCCGTCGAGCTTGGCGAAGCGGTTGAGCACCAGCTTCTCGCCGATCTTGGCGGACTGCTCCTGGATCAGGTCGGCCACCGGCTTGCCGTCGATGGTGCTGGCGAGCAGCTCCTCGGCGTTGCTCACGCCGCTCTTCTCGCCGTGCTCGACCAGCTGCTGGGCCAGGGCGATGAAGGCGTCGTTCTTGGCGACGAAGTCGGTCTCGCAGTTGAGCTCCAGCAGCGACGTGCCGGAGTGCGCGATCAGCCCGTTGGCGGCGGTGCGGCCGGCCCGCTTGCCGACGTCCTTGGCACCCTTGACGCGCAGGATCTCGATGGCCTTGTCGAAGTCGCCCTCGGCCTCGGTCAGCGCCTTCTTGGAGTCCATCATGCCGGCGCCGGTGAGGTCGCGGAGCTTCTTGACGTCCGCGGCGGTGAAGTTGGACATGACTCTCTCTTCGGTGATTGAGACTGCGTGGGATGGTCTGGCTGCCGGTTACCCGGATCCGGGCCGGTTGTGCCCGGCGTACCCGTCGCGCCCCACCGGCCGGGAAATCGGACGGTGGGGACGCGACGGCGCGATCACTCCGCGGCGGCGGTCGCCGGCTGCTCGTCGGCCTTCTTCGGCTCCTCGAGCAGCTCGCGCTCCCACTCGGCCAGCGGCTCGTCGGCGCCGACCTGACCCGGCTCGGGCTTCTCGTCGGTGCCGCGGCCGCGGCCGGAGCGGGCGATCAGACCGTCGGCGACGGCGGCGGCGACGACCTTGGTCAGCAGCTCGGCCGAGCGGATGGCGTCGTCGTTGCCCGGGATCGGGAAGTCGACCTCGTCCGGGTCGCAGTTGGTGTCGAGCACGGCGATCACCGGGATGCCCAGCTTGCGGGCCTCGTCGACGGCGATGTGCTCCTTCTTGGTGTCGACCACCCAGACCGCGGCCGGGAGCTTCTGCATGTCCCGCAGACCACCGAGGGTCTTGGTCAGCTTCTCCTTCTCGCGGGAGAGCTGCAGGGTCTCCTTCTTGGTGTAACCGGCGGCGGTGCCGCTCAGGTCACCCAGGGCCTCCAGCTCCTTCATCCGCTGGAGCCGCTTGTACACCGTCTGGAAGTTGGTCAGCATGCCGCCGAGCCAGCGGTGGTTCACGTACGGCTGGCCGACCCGGGTCGCCTGCTCGGCGATGGCCTCCTGGGCCTGCTTCTTGGTGCCGACGAAGAGGATGCTGCCACCCCCGGCGACGGTGTTGCGCACGAAGTCGTACGCCTTCTCGATGTAGTCGAGGGTCTGGCGCAGGTCGATGATGTAGATACCGTTGCGCTCGGTGAAGATGAAGCGCTTCATCTTCGGGTTCCAGCGGCGGGTCTGGTGCCCGAAGTGGACACCGCTCTCCAGCAGCTGGCGCATGGTCACGACGGCCATGGTGGGTACTCCTAGTTTGTCCCTGGTTGTCCCGTCCGACCGGCGGCCGGACGCCTGGCGCCCGGTCGCCGGCCATGGTGGGCCCGACCAAGATCGGGACCAGGGAGGCCGTCGCCCCACGAGAGGTCCGTGGAGAGGGCACGCGAGGTCGACCGCGCGAGGCGGTCGCCAGTCGACCAGTGTACGCCCCTTCTCCGCGCCCCGGTCCCGGGGTGCGGGAACGCCCCATTTCGGGCACCTCCGGCGACCGCCGCCGGGCCGGCTTCGTGATCGACTCCGGCTCCCGCAGGCCGGGGCATCCGGACCGCGGCGACACCGCTACCTGCCGCGGAGTGGATCATCACCCCATCCGGCGCTCGCCGGCCCTGGGAAGCAGGTCAGCGGGCCGCGAGCGCCGCGGCGACGAAGAGCACCAGACCGACGGTCAGGTACGCCGTCGGGGGCCGGAGCCAGCCCCGGCTGCCGTCGGCGAGCGCCAGCCCGCCGGTGCGCAGCCCGTACAGCCCGGCACCGAAGATCGGCAGCCCGACCACCAGGAAGGTGCCCACCACGACGTGCGACGCGGAGACCGGGTCGCCCGTGACGCCGTGCGCCAGCACCCGCAGCGCCGGGATCTCCAGGACCAGCACCAGTACGGCCAGCAGCACCGCGAGGGCCGGGCGGCGGGTCCGGTAGACCCCGTCCCCCGGGGGCGGCGCGTCGAACCGGGGCGGCACCGACGGCATCGGGCCGGTCGGCATCTCCAGCGGGTGCGGTACGACGGCCGGATCAGTCGGCTGCGGGCCGGGCCGCTCCCCCACGGTCAGCGAGGTGGGCCTGCCGTTGCCCGGGCGGTCGGGGATCGGGGGCGGGGCGGCCAGGGTCGGTTCGGCGGGGCGGCCCGGATCGACGATCGGGTAGCCGCCCACCGACCCGGGCCGCAGCGGATCCACGCCGCCGTCCCGCGCCACGACGCCGTCGCCGGCCTCGTGGGCAGCTCGGCGGCCACCGTGCTCGCCGGGCAGTTCGCCGGAGATCTCCGCCGGGTCCGCCGCGCGGCGCGCCCGCCAGCCCTCGCGGTCGTCGCCCAGCGGGTCGGCCGCGCCGAACCGCCCGGCGTCGCCGTACCGCCCCTCGCCGGAGCCGCGCTGCTCCGGCGTGCGGAAGTCGTCGTCGCGGTAGCGCGGCTCGCCGGCCGCGCGCCAGTCCGGCTCGGCGTACCCGTGGTCGCCCCAGTGCGACCCCTGCTGGTCCTCGGGAAAGCTCCGTCGTCCGTCCACGACCGGCACGGTATGCGACCGGCCCCACCCGCACCATCCGCCCCCCGGGTCGCGTCGGCGCTGGTCAATGCCGGTCGGCGGGTCCGGGCGCGGTTGACTAGCACGGCAGCCTCATGATCGTCCGCCCGTCCACAACCGGCCCCGTCGTCCACAGGTGGTGCGCCGGGGGCGGTGGCAGCGGTCCGGCCGAACGCACCCTGGCCGGCATGACGAAGCGGAACCAGGCCGTCGGCGCGTACGGCGAGCGGTGCGCGGTCCGGCACCTCATCGAGGCGGGACTGCGCCCGGTCGCCCGGAACTGGCGCTGCCCCGACGGGGAGATCGACATCATCGCCTGGGAGGGTGAGGTGCTCGCCTTCTGCGAGGTGAAGACCCGCCGTACGGACGACTTCGGCACCCCGGCGGAGGCGGTGGTGCCGGCGAAGGCGCGGCGGCTGCGCGGCCTCGCCGCGCGCTGGCTGGCCGAGACCGGCACCAGCGCCGACGAGGTCCGCTTCGACGTGCTCGCCGTCCGGCTCCCCGCCGCTGGCCCGGCCCGGGTCGAGCACCTGAAGGGCGCGTTCTGAGATGAGCTACGCGAAGGTGCTCTGCGTCGGCCTCGTCGGGGTGACCGGACACGTCGTGGAGGTGGAGGCGGATCTCGCCCCGGGACTGCCGGGCGTGGTCATCTCCGGGCTGCCCGACACGGCCCTGCACGAGGCCCGCGACCGGGTCCGCGCCGCCATCGTGAACTCCGGCCAGAAGTGGCCGAACCGGCGGATCACCCTCAACCTGCTCCCGGCCACCCTGCCCAAGTACGGATCCGCGTTCGACCTGGCCATCGCGGCGGCCGTGCTCGGCGGCTCGGGCGAACTGCCGCTGCTGCCGCTGGACCGGACGGTGGTCCTCGGCGAGCTCGGGCTCGACGGCACCGTCCGCCCGGTCCGGGGCGTGCTGCCGATGGTGGCCGCGGCCGCGCGGGCCGGGCTGGACCGGGTGGTGGTGCCGGTGGGCAACGCCGCCGAGGCGGCGGTCATCCCCGGTGTCCGGGTCCGGGCGGTCGACACCCTGCACCGGCTGGTCGGGTTCGTCCGCGACGGCAGCCCGCTGCTGCCGCCGCCCGATGCCGAGCCGATCCCCGCCGGGGACGGGCCGGACCTGGCCGAGGTGGCCGGGCAGCGGCTCGGCCGGCGGGCCGTGGAGGTGGCGGCCGCCGGCGGTCACCACCTGGCCCTGCTCGGCCCGCCCGGCGCCGGCAAGACCATGCTGGCGGAACGACTCCCGTCGATCCTGCCCGAGCTGGACGACGAGGCCGCCCTCGAGGTCACCGCGCTGCACTCCATCGCCGGCCTGCTCCCGCCCGGGGGACGGTTGCTGCGCCGGCCGCCGTTCCAGGCGCCGCACCACACCGCGACGGTGCCGTCGCTGGTCGGCGGCGGGTCCGGCCTCGCCCGCCCGGGGGCGGTGTCGCTGGCCCACCGTGGGGTGCTCTTCCTCGACGAGGCGCCCGAGTTCAGCAAGGCGGCGCTGGAGGCGCTGCGCCAGCCGCTGGAGAGCGGCCTGGTACGGGTCGCCCGGACCCGGGGCGGCACCGAGTACCCGGCCCGGACACAGCTGGTGCTGGCCGCCAACCCCTGCCCCTGCGCGAAGCCCTCCGGCGACGCCGACTGCGAGTGCACTCCCCTGGCCCGGCGGCGTTACCTGGGCCGGCTCTCCGGGCCCCTGCTGGACCGGGTCGACGTGCAGGTCCGGCTGCTGCCCGTACGCGCCGCGGAGCTGCTGGAGACCGGCACGCCGAGCGAGTCGTCCGGGATCGTGGCCGCCCGGGTCGCCGCCGCGCGTCGGGCCGCCGCGACGCGCTGGGCGGACACCGGTCGCCGGGTGAACGCCGACATCCCTGGCCCGTACCTGCGCCAATCGCCCTGGCGGCTGCCCGGACGGGACACCCGGGAACTGCGCAAACGGCTGGACTCCGGGTCGCTGTCGGCACGGGGGTTCGACCGGGTGGTCCGGCTCGCCTGGACCATCGCCGACCTCGACGGGCGGGACCGCCCGGACGGCGGGGACATCGCCGAGGCCATCCACCTGCGCATGGGAGACGGCGCATGACCGCCACGGAGGACGTACGGCTGGCCCGGGTCGCGCTGACCTGGCTGGCCGAGCCGGGCACCTGGGCGGTGCACCGGCTGGTGGACGAGCTCGGTCCGGTCGCCGCGCTGGACCTGCTCCTCGACGGCGGGGCACCGGACCGGGCGCTCCGGTCGGCGGTCGCGGTCCGGTCCGCCGGGGAGGACGTCCGGGCGGTCGCCGAGCAGGCGCTGGCCCGCACCGAGCGGCTCGGCGCACGGCTGGTCACCCCCGAGGACGACGAGTGGCCCGTCCGGGTCGCCGAGCTGCGGCGGCTCCGGCTGGCCGGGACCAACCGCAAGGTCGACCTGGAGACCGCACCGCCGCTCTGCCTCTGGGCGCGGGGCGCCTGGCCGCTGGCCCAGGCGTTCGACCGGTCGGTGGCCGTGGTGGGTGCCCGGGCCGCCACGCCGTACGGCACGCACGTCGCCACCGAGCTGGGTTACGGGCTGGCCGACCGCGGCTGGACCGTGGTGTCCGGCGGGGCCTTCGGCATCGACTCGGCCGCGCACCGCGGCGCGCTGACCGCCGGCGGGCTCACGGTGGCGGTGCTGGCGTGCGGACTGGACCGTCCCTACCCGATGGGCAACACGGCGCTGTTCGACCGGATCGCGGAGACCGGCCTGCTGGTGAGCGAGTGGATGCCGGGCGCCGAGCCGCTGCGGCCCCGGTTCCTCATCCGCAACCGGGTCATCGCGGCTGCCACCCTCGGCACGGTGCTGGTGGAGGCGGCGGCGCGCAGCGGCGCCACCCAGACCCTGAACCGGGCGATCGGCGTGCTCCGGCCCGGGATGGTGGTGCCGGGCCCGGTCACCTCGGCCATGTCCGTCGGCGCGCACGAGCTGCTGCGCGAGGAGCCCAAGGCACGGTTGGTCACCGGGATCGCCCACGTGCTGGAGGAGGTGGGTCGGATCGGTCACGACCTCGCCCCGCCGGCCCGGGCGCCGGAACGTCTCCGGGACCGGCTCGACGACGAGGCCACCCAGGTGCTGGAGGCGCTGCCCCGGCGCAAGACCCTCGCCCTGGAGAGCGTCGCCACGCGCGCCGGGGTGGAGCTGCGCACCGCCATGCGGAAGCTGTCCATGCTGGAGGAACTCGGCTTCGTGGTCCGCCGCGACGACGGTTACGCCCTGGCCCCGTCCGGGGCGAGCCGACCGGCCTGAGTCAGTCCACCTCGAAGCGGATCTCGACGTCCCGGGTGTTCAGGCACCGTCGGGCGAGCAGCCCGAGCCGCCGGACCTGCTCGACCTCCGCCGGCGTCCGGGCCACCTCGGCGAGGCAGCGCAGCTCGGCGAGCAGCTGCGTGGCGGAACCGGCGCCCACCACCAGTTCGCCGAGCGGGTCGACCCGGTCCAGCAGCGGCGTACGTCCCCCGCCCCGCACCCGCTTGAGCAGGTCCAGCAGCACGTCGTCGGGGTCCGCCACCACCTCGGACGCGACGTACGACGGCCGGCGGCGGGCGGGTCCGGCGCGCACCAGCCGGTAGAGGACGGCATCCACACCCACGTCGGGTCCCCCTCCTCACGTGGGCGCCGCTTCCCCGGGATCGACGCCCGTTCCGTACGACTCGCGGTATCACCCTTCCGCGCCACCGCCCCGGGGCGCATGCCGTCGGTCACCACCCCGACTGCTCCCACGCTGCGGGAGGCACCTGTGCCGCTGGCGCCGGCAGCCGGGGGTCCGTCGTACCCGGCGCGGCCGCCACCGTCCTTTTCGTATGAACAGTTTCCCCTGTCCAGCCCCGGTTCGGCCACCCCGCACGGCGCGCCGCTCCGCGGCGACGACGCGGACCGGCTCCCGGGCGTCCGGCGGCGGTCATTGAACGGTCAGTCCGCCCGCATCGCGGGACATGCTCCGGTGGCGCACGGCCGCCCGGACCGAGCCTTCTTGCCGCGTCGATCTCGATCAGGATCGGCCGACCAGGTGTCCGACGGCAACGGGAACCGGCAGCCGGGCGGACTGGCGGCGCCGGCGACCAGCCGAGCCGGCACCCGCGCCGTAGGCTGGGCCAATGCCCGCCGACAGCAGCACGCGCCCCGGCACCGCCGGGTGTCACCGGCGGCCCGGCCACGGCAAGCCACTTCCCGGGGCCGGCCGGTACGCACGACAGGCCGGCGGGGCGGGCCGGTGAGCGGCACCCGGGCCGTCCACGAGGGGCTGCCGCCGGCGATGCGGGAGGCGGTGGACGACTTCGCCGATCACCTCGCCCGGGTTCGCAACCGGTCGGCGCACACCGTGCGGGCGTACGTCACCGATCTGGTCTCCCTGCTCGACCACGCGGTGCGGATGGGCTGCGCCGACCTGTCGGAGCTGGACCTCACGGCGCTGCGGAGCTGGTTGGCGAAACAGCGGACGATGGGCGCGGCGCGGACGTCCCTGGCCCGTCGGGCCGCCTCGGCACGGGCATTCAGCGCCTGGGCGCACCGCGCCGGCCTGCTCCCCACCGACGTGGCCGCCGCCCTGGCCAGCCCCCGGGCCCACCGGGAGCTGCCCACCGTCCTGCGGGCCGACCAGGCTGCCGCGCTGATGGACGCCCCGCGCCGGGCCGAGGAGCGGGCGCCGGGCGACGCGGACAGCGGACCGAACGAGGCCGCCGGCACGGACTCCGGCCGGCAGCCGCGAACCCCGCCGGACAGCGGAACGGGACACACGCCGGACGGCGGGGCGGAGCACGCCTCGGACGGCCCGGCGGTCGAGGAGGCGGTGCTGCTGCGCGACCGGCTGCTGCTCGAGCTGCTCTACGGGACCGGGGTGCGCGTCAGCGAAGCGTGCGGCCTCGACCTCACCGACGTCGACCACGCCCGCCGGGTGGTCCGCGTGCTCGGCAAGGGCGGGCGGGAGCGGGCCGTGCCGTACGGGGTGCCGGCCCAGCGCGCGCTGGACGGGTGGCTCGGCCGGGGCAGGCCGGCCCTGGCCGGTCCCGGCTCGGGATCGGCGCTGCTGCTCGGGGCGCGAGGCGGGCGGCTCAACCCGACCACCGCCCGCCGGATCGTCGCCGGGTACGCCGAAGCCGCCGGCCTGCCCCGGACGACCCCGCACGGGCTGCGGCACTCGGCCGCCACCCATCTGCTGGAGGGCGGCGCGGACCTGCGGGCCGTACAGGAGCTGCTCGGCCACTCCTCCCTGGCCAGTACCCAGATCTACACGCACGTGTCGGTGGAACGGCTGCGCACGGCGTACCGGCAGGCGCATCCGCGGGCCTGACCGGCGACATCGAGCGCCGAGCCGGGCGAGCCGGGGCGGCAGGTAGTCGGGCTGGTCGGTGAGGCCGGCGGCGTCCGGGACCGCGGGCGGCCGGCACCGGCGATCCGGCGTCCGCGTCGACGCCGTCCCGCTCCGGCGCGAACCCTCGGACCATGCGCCCGGCGCCTGGCTGCGGGGCGGGTGGGCGAGGCGGCGGAACCGCGAGTTGATGATCCACGACGGGCTACGATCGGCGGATGACGGTCCCGCAGCCGCCCGAGCCGATCCCCGGGGCTCGGCTGCTCTTCTCCCTCGACCCGTCGGTCAGCCACCTCAACCACGGATCGTTCGGCGCGGTACCGATCGGCGTGCAGCGCGCCCAGCAGCGGCTGCGCGACGAGATGGAGGCGAACCCGCTGCGCTTCTTCACCCAGGGCCTCGTCGACCGGATCACCCACACCCGGCGGCACCTGGCCGCGTTCCTGGGCGCGGACCCGGACGGCACGGCGCTGGTGGGCAACGCCACGACGGGCGTGGCCGTGGTGCTCCAGTCGCTCGGCCTGCGCCCCGGCGACGAGGTGCTGACCACCGACCACGGCTACGGCGCGGTCGGCTTCTCGGTGGAGCGGGAGTGCCGCCGGACCGGGGCGGTGTCCCGGTTGGTGCCGGTGCCGCTGGCCGCCACGGACGAGGAGGTGGTCGAGATCATCCGGGCCGGCCTGCGGCCGGGGCGTACGAAGCTGCTGATCGTCGACCAGATCACCTCGCCCACCGCCCGGCTCTTCCCGGCCGCCGCGATCGTCGGCGTGGCCCGGGAGCACGGGGTGCCGGTGCTGGTCGACGCGGCGCACGCCCCGGGCATGCTGCCGATCACGGTCGCCTCGATCGGCGCCGACTTCTGGGTCGGCAATCTGCACAAGTGGGCGTACGCGCCCCGGGGCACCGCGGCGCTGGTGGTGGCCGAGCCGTGGCGGGAGCGGATCCAGCCCCTGGTGGTCTCCTGGGAGCAGGGCAGCGGCTTCCCGACCCGGGTCGAATGGCAGGCGACGCTGGACTACACCTCCTGGCTGGCCGCCCCGGTCGGGCTGTTCACCCTGCGCAGCCTCGGCCTGGACCGGGTACGCGCGCACAACGCCGCGCTGGCCGCGTACGGGCAACGGGTGGTCGGGGACGCGCTCGGGGTCTCGCCGGCCGACCTGCCCGATCCCGGCGGACCGGCGGTCGCCATGCGGCTCGTTCCGCTGCCGCCCGGGATCGCCACCACGATCGACGCGGCGCGGGTGCTGCGTGCCCGGATCGCGGACCAGCTCGCCGCCGAGGTGTCGGTGGCCGGCTGGAACGGCCGGGGCTGGTTGCGCCTCTGCGGTCAGGTCTACAACAAGCCGGACGAGTACGACCGGCTGGCCGCCGGCCTCCCCGCGCTGCTCGCCCAGGCCTGATCCGCGGCGGCGCCCCCGATGACGCCGGGCGCCACGTCGGCGCCCGCGATGACGCCAGGTGCCGAGCCGACGCCGCCGGGTGCCGCGCCGGGCGGGGTGAGGTCGTCCGGGTCGAGTGGGAGCAGCCGGACCGGGCCGAGGCCGAGCAGGGCGAGCGGGTCGAGGTACTCCTCGCCCCGGCGCAGCCCCCAGTGCAGGCACGCCGCGGTGGGGCAGCCGGGGTGGCCGGCGAGCAGGGTGCCGATCGGCGTGCCGGCGTCCACCCGGGCGCCGGCGGGCAGCCCGGGGCGTACCGGTTCGTAGGTGGTCCGCAGCCCGTCGGCGTGCCCGACGGTGACCACCGGGCGCCCGGCGACCGGGCCGGCGAAGAGGACGACGCCGGGGCCGGCGGCGTGGACCGCGGTCCCCGGGCCGGCGGCGAGGTCCACGCCCCGGTGACCGGGCAGCCACGGCTGCGGCGGCGGGTCGAAGCGGCGCACCGGTCGGGGCGTGCCGGCAAGCGGCCACCGGAACCGGGTGGCCGGGCCGCCGGCGGCAAGGCCGGCCGCGGCGCGGCCGCTCGGCGCAGGACCGGCCGACGCAGGCTCGACGGACACCGGGACGACGAGCACCAGGGCACAGGAGACCGGGACGAGCCGGCGCAACAGGTTCCGCACGCCCGGCACCCTGCCGCAGGCCCACCACCCCTGGCCAGCGCGGAAGAGAACCACTGTGGACAGGGATCCCGCTGTGGACGGCCCCCCGCGCGGGAAACCGATCTGGTAGGCGGCCCACCTATGCTGGCCGCGTGACGAAGGACTGGTACGCCTGGCACGCCGACTACGACCAGCCGGAATCGGCCCTGTCCCGAAGGGTGGCCGAGCTGCGGCACCGGATCCGCGAGGCGCTGGACCAGGCGCCGCCCGGTCCGCTGCGGGCGATCAGCCTCTGTGCCGGCCAGGGGCAGGACCTGATCCCGGTGCTCGCCGCCCACCCGCGGCGCGACGACGTGACCGCCCGCCTGGTCGAGTTGGACCCGCGCAACGCCGAGGTGGCCCGCCGGGCCGCCGCCGAGGCCGGCCTGACCGGGGTGGAGGTCGTGGTCGGGGACGCCGCCCGGACCGACCGGTACGCCGACCTGGTGCCGGCGGACCTCGTGCTGGTCTGTGGCGTCTTCGGCAACATCGTCGACGCGGACATCCGGAACACGGTCCGGCACTGCGCCGCGCTCTGCGCCACCGGCGGCACGGTGTTCTGGACCCGGCACCGACGCGAGCCGGACCTGGTGCCCGCCATCTGCGACTGGTTCGCCGAGGAGGGCTTCGCGCCTATCGCGGTGAGCAGCCCCGCCGACTGGGTCGGGGTGGGTGTGCACCGCTTCACCGGCCCGCCCCGCCCGCTGGAGGCCGGCGCGACCATGTTCGAGTTCGTCGGCTACGACCGCCTCACCCACCCCTGAGCCTCGAACCGCCGCACCCAGCCCTGATCACGACCGCGCCACCCGGAGGAGCAGCGACATGACCACTGTGGACGACATCAGCCGGCCGTCCCGGGTCGCCGGGCCGGACGAGGCGATCAGTGCCGAGGAACTCCAGCTCGCCGCGCGCAACCACGGCATCCCCCTCGAGGCCCTGCGTTACGACGTGACCCCGGCCGGCCTGCACTATCTGCTCATCCACTACGACATCCCGGACCTGGACCCGGCGACGCACGTGCTGACCGTGGACGGGGCGGTGGAGCGGCCGCTGCGCCTGGACCTCGCCGCCCTCCGGGAACTGCCCCGGGTCACCCACCGCGTGGCGCTGGAGTGCGCCGGCAACGGGCGGGCGCTGCTGCACCCGCGCCCGGTCAGCCAGCCGTGGCTGGTGGAGGCGGTGGGCAACGCCGAGTGGACGGGCACCCCCCTGGCGCCGTTGCTGCGCGCGGCCGGGCTGCCCGCCGACGCGGTGGACGTGGTCTTCACCGGCGCCGACCACAGGGTGGAACGCGGCATCGAGCAGGACTACCAGCGGGCCCTGCCGGTCGCGGACGCGCTGCGCGACGAGGTGCTGCTCGCGTACGAGATGAACGGCGCTCCGCTGCTGCCACAGCACGGCGCCCCGCTGCGGCTGATCGTGCCGGGCTGGTACGGGATGGCGCACGTGAAGTGGCTGCGGAACGTCCGGGTGTGCACCGAACCGTTCGACGGCTACCAGAACGCGGTGGCGTACCGGCTGCGCCGGGACGCCGACGACCCGGGTGTGCCGGTGCCCCGGATCGAGCCCCGCGCCCTGGTGCGCCCGCCGGGGTTCCCGGACTTCATGTCGCCTACCCGGGTGCTACGGCCGGGGCCGTGCACGGTGGACGGCCGGGCCTGGTCCGGTCACGCGCCGGTCACCGCCGTGGAGGTGACCTTCGACGGCGGCGCGACCTGGGTGCCGGCGAGGCTGGCGGAGCCGGCCGGGGGTGAGTGGGCCTGGCGGCGGTGGCACGTCGAATGGCACCCGACGCCGGGGCGGCACGTGCTCGGGGCGCGGGCAACCGACGCCTCGGGGCGAACCCAGCCGGTCGAGCAGCCGTGGAACCGGGGTGGCTTCGCCAACAACCTGGTGCAGCGGGTCGAGGTGGTGGTGCTGGCGGAGTGATCCGCCACCGGCGGCCGGGGCGCGGAGCCGTCCCGGCGCCGGGATCGAATCAGCCGCCGAATCCGGAATCTGCGGGAAGCGAGATGTCGGGCTTTTCGAGCTCTTCGACGTTGACGTCCTTGAAGGTCATGACCCGGACATTCTTCACGAAGCGCGCGGGGCGGTACATGTCCCACACCCAGGCGTCGTGCATCTCGACCTCGAAGTAGACCTCGCCGTCCGAGTTACGGACGTGCAGGTCGACCTGGTTCGCCAGGTAGAACCGGCGCTCGGTCTCCACCACGTAGGAGAACTGGCGGACAATGTCGCGGTACTCCCGGTAGAGCTGCAGCTCCATCTCGGTCTCGTACTTCTCGAGATCTTCCGCGCTCATCGCACTCCGCCTTCCATGACCACATCTTCCCCCACCGGCGCCGGGGGTCGCGGCTGCTCGCCCAACGCCACGCCGACGGTACCCCCTGACGCGCCGGAGCGCTCCATCGGCTCGTCCGGGCCGCCGGGCGGCACCTCATCCTCGTCACCCGGCGCAAGCCCGTCCGGGACCCCGAGCGGAAGCTCGCCCGGCACGGACGCGGGACCGCCCGCATCCGGGCCGCCGCCGAGGACCGGCCGGCGGGCGCGCGGGGGCGCGCCGTCCCGCCCGGAGACGGCGGCCACGTTGACGTACGAGAAGCGGTGCTCCCGGCACGGCCCGAGCTCCCGCAGCGCCGCGGTGTGCTCGGGGGTGATGTAGCCCTTGTGCTCGGCGAAGCCGTAGCCCGGGTACCGCTCGTCCAGCTCCACCATGATCCGGTCCCGGGTGACCTTGGCCAGCACGCTGGCCGCCGCCACGCAGGCGGCCACCCGGTCCCCCTTCCAGACCGCCAGGCCCGGCACGTCCAGCCCGTCGACACCGAAGCCGTCGGTCAGCACGTACTCCGGGCGGGTGGTCAGCGAGGCCAGCGCCCGGCGCATGGCGGCCAGGTTGCACACGTGCAGCCCGCGCGCGTCGACCTCCTCGGCGGGGATGACCACCACCGCGTACGCCAGGGCCCGCGCCACCACCTCGTCGTAGATCCGCTCCCGGCTGGCCGGGGTGAGCAGCTTCGAGTCGGCCAGCCCCTCGATCTCGCCGCGCCGCCCCTCGGGCAGCACCGCCGCGGCGGCCACGAGCGGGCCGGCGCAGGCGCCCCGGCCGGCCTCGTCCGCCCCGGCCACGTGCCGGAAGCCGCGCCGTTGCAGGGCCCGTTCGAGGGCGTACAGCCCGCCGTCGCGGCGCACCACGGTGCGCGGCGGCGTCAGCACGCGGCACCGCCGTCGGTCGCCGACGCCGTGCGGGGGCCGAGCACCCGGGCCAGGCGGTCCGGCAGGTCCGGCGGGTAGTACCGCTCGGTGGTCGCGGCCAGCTCGTCGGCCGACCACCAGCGGTGCCCGTGCACGCTGGCCCGCTCCACCTCGTCGAACCCCGTCGTGTCGACCTCCCAGGACGCCACCCGGACCAGGAAGAACTCCTGCTCCTGGCGGTACCAGACGCCGTCGAACGGGAACTCGACCGTCTCGGACCACACCGGCGCGCCCAGCTCGGTCGGGGCGAGCCGCAGCCCGGTCTCCTCGGCCAGCTCCCGGGCCGCGCCCTCGGCCGGGGTCTCCCCGGCGTCGAGCCCGCCGCCCGGGGTGAACCAGTAGCCGTGGTCGGGGCGGCCCGGATCGGTGCCGGCGAAGAGCAGCACCCGGTCGGACGCGTCAACGAGCAGCACCCGGGCCGCGCGACGAGGGGTGTAGACGGTCACCGCCCAAGCCTGCCAGACGCCTCCGACGAACGCCCACGCCCTCCCGGGTCAGGGATTCGGGATGCCGTCGAACTGCTTCGGCACGGTGAGCCAGGTCGCCCGGCTGACCGGCCAGAAGATCGTGAAGGCCCGGCCGACCACCTGGTCCTCGGGGATGGTGGCCTCGTTGATGTCCTCGCCGGACTGCTGCCAGTGCTCCAGCGAGTCGCCGGAGGCCTCCCGGTGGTCACCCATCACCCAGAGCCGGCCCTTCGGCACGGTGATGTCGAAGTCCTGGTCCGCCGGCTTGTTGCCCGGGTAGATGAACGGCTCGTCGATCGGCTTGCCGTTGATGACCAGCCGCTCCTGGCCGCCGGTGCGATCGCAGCAGACCACGTGGTCGCCCCCGACGCCGATCACCCGCTTGATGAAGTCCTCGCCCTCCGGGTTGCCGCTCCAGTCGGTCGGCGCCTTGAAGACGATCACCTCGCCGCGGTGCGGCGAGCGGAAGTCGTAGACCAGCTTGTTGACCAGCACCCGATCGTCGATCTTGAGAGTGTTCTCCATGGACGGGGACGGGATGAAGAAGGTCTGCAGCACGAAGGCACGTACCAGCACTGCGACCAGGATCGCCACGCCCAGGAGAATGGGCAGTTCCTTCCAGAAGGAGCTGCGTGGCTTTTCGGTCTGCTCGTCAATCACGGGAGGAGCCTACGTCCCCGGGCGCGGCGCAGTCGCCCCGAACGCGCGAGAACGGAAGCCGCGGCCGTGACCGGGAGGATCAGCACCACACCGCCCACCGGATCCGGATCGACCGGCACGGGCCGGGCCGGCGCCGCGTTGGGTGACGGCAGGTCCGCGAAGGTCTCCGGTACGGGCAGGGTGGTCCACCGCTGCTGCGGCCACACGATCATGAAGGCCCGGCCGATCACGTTGTCGATCGGCACCGGACCCTGGCAGCGGGCGTCCTGCGAGACCAGCCGGTGGTCGCCCATCACGAAGATCTGCCCCGGAGGTACGACCACCTCGGTGAACTGCCGGGAGCGGCACTCCTTCGGGTTCGGCGGCAGCTCGACCGGCGAGTCCTCGGAGACGTACGCCGACTCGTCCAGCGGCACGCCGTTGACCACGACCCGGCCGTTGTCGCAGCACCAGACCTTGTCCCCGGGGACGCCGATCACCCGCTTGATGAAGTCCTTCTCCCCGGGCCGGCTGACCCCGACCAGGTCGCCGAAGGTGCGCCCGACCCTGCCGGCGAAGTTGGTCGGCGGCGCCGGGGCCTCCTGGGCGACCCACTTGTCGGTGCCGCGGAAGACCACCACCTCGCCGCGTACCGGGTCGCGGACGTCGTAGACGACCTTGTTGACCAGCACCCGGTCGCCGATGAGCAGGGTGTTCTCCATCGACCCGGAGGGGATGAAGAAGGCCTGGAGCAGGAAGGT
This sequence comes from Micromonospora sp. NPDC048930, assembly GCF_043197935.1. Lineage (NCBI taxonomy): Bacteria > Bacillati > Actinomycetota > Actinomycetes > Micromonosporales > Micromonosporaceae > Micromonospora > Micromonospora sp. NPDC048930. The sequence goes on along the minus strand of NZ_JBICUB010000004.1, from coordinate 131,626 downwards.
GCGGATGAGCACCGCCAGGCAGAAGGCGACGATCAGGAGCAGCGGCAGCTCCTGCCAGAGAGGCATCTGGCGGCGGGTGCGCCGGGCCCGCCGGCGCCACGGGTCGACGGTGCCGTCCTCGTCAAGCATCTGCACCATGCCACTCTCCGGTTCGCGGAAACGACACTACCGCCCGGGAGCCTCGGCGTGAGGCCCCACGGGCGGTAGTGGACCGCTGTGCCACCGCGTCGAGCGACTGCGGTGCGCCGCCCTGCTGCGCCCGTACGACCAGAGTAATGGGAACTGGTCGATACGACATCCGCGCAGGTCAGGCGGCGTGGCGAGGAAAAATTCAGCTCGCCGGCTGCTTCTCGCGCAGCTCCTTGATCTTGGCCTTCTTGCCGCGCAGCTCGCGCAGGTAGTAGAGCTTGGCGCGACGCACGTCACCGCGGGTCACGACCTCGATCCGGTCGATCGCCGGGCTGTTGAGCGGGTAGGTCCGCTCCACGCCCACACCGAAGCTGACCTTGCGGACCGAGAAGGTCTCGCGCAGACCGTCACCCTGGCGGCGGATGACGACGCCCTGGAAGATCTGGACCCGGGACCGGTTGCCCTCGACGACCCGCGCGTGCACCTTGACGGTGTCACCGGCACGGAAGTCGGGCAGGTCGGCGCGCTTCGACTGGGCGTCAAGGGCGTCCAGGATGTTCATCGCTGCGTCCTCGTGAGGCTCACGGCGCATCGTCAGTCGATGCGCGGATGGGTGATTCTGACCCCCGGGTGGTGGCCGACCGATGCCGACCCCCGGCGGGGATCCACACAGCCGACCCCGGTCGAGGGTCCTCGCAGCCGGCCACGGCGTGGTCGGATGCGGCAACCCCTCTACTTTGCCACATCCCCCGACGGCGGCTGAAATCCACCCCGGTCCAACGCCGCCCGGTCCCGCTTGTCCAGGCTCTCCGGGGGCAGCGCGGCGAGCATGTCGGGGCGGCGGGCCGCCGTCCGTAGCAGCGCCTCGTCGCGCCGCCAGCGGGCGATCTTCCCGTGGTCGCCGGAGCGGAGCACCTCCGGCACCTCGTGCCCGCGCCAGGTCGCCGGCTTGGTGTACATGGGCGCTTCCAGCAGCCCGTGGGCGTGCGACTCCTCCTCCAGCGACCCGGCGTTGCCGAGCACCCCGGGCAGCAGCCGGGTGACCGCCTCCAGGATCACCAGCACGGCCACCTCGCCGCCGAAGAGCACGTAGTCACCGAGGGAGACCTCGGTCACCCGCATCCGGGTCGCCGCGTGGTCGAGCACCCGCTGGTCGATGCCCTCGTACCGGCCGCAGGCGAAGAGCAGGTGCGACTCGGCCGCCAGCTCGTGGGCCATGGCCTGGGTGAATCGCACCCCGGCCGGCGAGGGGACCAGCAGCCGGGGCAGGGTGGGCCCGTCCGGGCCGAGCTCCTCGGGGGCCAGGGCGTCCAGCGCCTCGCCCCACGGCTCGGGCCGCATCACCATGCCGGGACCGCCGCCGTAGGGCGTGTCGTCGACCGTGCGGTGCACGTCGTGGGTCCAGGTCCGCAGATCGTGTACGGCCAGCCGCAGCGTGCCGGTCGCGCGGGCCTTGCCGATCAGCGACAGGTCCAGCGGGGCGAAGTACTCGGGGAAGATCGACACGATGTCGACGCGCATGAAGGATGGCTCCCGTCAGAGGTCGAGCAGCCCGCCGGGCAGCTCCACCACCACGCGCCCGCCCGGGACATCGACCTCGGGCACGATCGCCTTCACGAACGGGATCAACGCGGTCCGTCCCTCGGGGCGGCGCAGCACCAGCAGGTCCGACGCGGGGGCGTGATCGATCCTGGCCACCTCGCCCAGGTGCTCGCCGGCCGGGGTGACCACGGCGAGGCCGACCAGCTGGTGGTCGTGCCACTCCTCCGGGTCCGCCGGCGGCGCGACGTCACCGCTGTCCACGCCGACCAGCGTGCCGCGCAGCGCCTCGGCGACGTTGCGGTCCAGCACGCCCTCGAAGGCGACCAGCAGCCGCCCCTGGTGCCAGCGCGCGGACTCGACGGTCAACTCCTCGGGCACCCGGTAGGCGCCGGGCTCCGGGGGCGCGACCGCCCCCGGCTCGGTGCGCAACACCGACCCGGGGGCGAAACGTGCTTCGGGCTCATCGGTCCGCACCTCGACGGTGACCTCACCGCGGATGCCGTGCGGCTTACCGATCCGGCCGACGATGAGAAGCATCAGTACGAGTCGACGATGTCGACGCGCACCCCGCGCCCACCGATGGAGCCGATCACCTGGCGCAGCGCCTTGGCGGTCCGGCCGGACCGCCCGATCACCGTGCCGAGGTCCTCCGGGTGCACGCGGACCTCGAGCCGCTTGCCCCGACGGGAGTCGACCATCCGCACCCGGACGTCGTCCGGGTGGTCGACGATCCCCTTGACCAGGTGCTCCAGGGCGGGACGCAGCGCCATGTCAGGCCTGCTCGCCGGACTCGGCACCGGTCTGCTCCTCGGCCTGCGCCGGAGCCTCGGCGGCCGGGGCCTCGGCCTTGGCGGCCTTCTTGGCCGGCTTGGCCGGGGTCTCCGCCAGGCCGGCGGCGGCCTTCGCCTCGGCCTCGTACGCCGCCTGGCGATCGGCCCGCTCGGGGGCGACCTTCAGCGGCGGCGGGGCCGGCAGGCCCTTGAACTTCTGCCAGTCACCGGTCTTCTCCAGCAGACGCTGCACGGCCTCGCTCGGCTGGGCGCCGACGGACAGCCAGTACTGCACCCGCTCCGACTTGACCTCGATCACCGAAGGGTCCTCCTTCGGCTGGTACACACCGACGAACTCGATCGCGCGACCGTCACGCTTGGTGCGCGAGTCGGCGACGACGATGCGGTACTGCGGGTTGCGGATCTTGCCCATCCGCAGGAGCCGGATCTTTACGGCCACAGTTGTTTCGCTCCTGTTGCGATCTCACCGGCCCGGTACGGGCGGTGTGCGGGTGAGCGCCGACCGGCACAGTGGGGTTGGGCCGGAGACTGCTCGGTGGACTGGCGACGTGCCCGGGTTAGAGGGCGCCGGACGCGCGCCGGATACCAGCGAACCATTCTGCCAGATCCGGCCCGGATCTCTCACACCGGACCCGGACACGTCACCCAGGCCGGGCACGAGGTGACGTACGCCACGGCTCAGCGGACCGGCGGACGATCCCAGCCTGGCGGCAGTTCATCCGGTACGTCCCATTCGGCGGGCGGGGCGAAGTCGCACCAGGTGCCGTCGAACGGGAACGCACCGGCCTCGGCGAGCCGGATCACCCGCTCCCCCTCGGCCCGGACCGCCTTCTCGTCGGCCACCCAGTAGTGCTCCGGGAAGGCGAGGCGCTCCACGAACTCCTCCTCGTCCTTCCACTCCCAGCTCAGGTCCGGGTGCACCACCACGTCCAGGTCCTGGTCCACCATGTCGACCCCGGCCACCGCGCCGTCGTCCCAGCGGACTCCGGGCTCCTCCAGGTTGACGTACCAGTTCTTGAACCTGCCCCGGTCGTCCCGGAACCACCAGACCGAGTGGGCGGCGCCGGTGGGCAGGAACTTCAGCACCGGCGGCCCGTTCCAGCGGCCCTGGGCCAGCCGGTAGGACGAGGTGATCCACTCGGCGAACGGCATGGCGCGCATGCCCAGCCCCGCCGCGGTCACCTCGTGCGCCACCGGCGCGCCCCGGGCGATCCACAGCAGCAGCCCACGGTCGTCGTCGAGGACGACGCGGGCCGACCGGACCCAACCGATCCGGCCGTGCCGCACGTTGCGGTGCATGATCAGCCGACCCGGCGCGAACCGGTCGACGGGACCGCCCGGGCGCACCTCAGTAGGCGCGGGCGAGGATGGCGACCAGGTCCGGCTCGTCCTCGGAGTCCGGCACCGAGCCGTCGGCCCGGAGCAGGCACCGGACGGTGACGCCCTGCCCGTTCGCCTCGGCCTCGCCCTCGACGCCGACCGCCGACCACGGCACCTTGGCCCAGCCGGTGGCCGCCGCCTCGATCGCCTCGGCCAGGGTGGCCACGTCCTGCGTGCGGGACTCACGGTTGGCGAGCGCCTGGTCGTGCAGCGCCTGCTGGTCCGCCTCGAGCGCGGCGAGGACCGCGCCGACCACGTCGGCCACCGGCGTGGCGGCCTTCGAGCCGTCCGTACGCCGGACCACCACCGCGTTGCCGGCGGCCAGGTCACGGGGGCCGACCTCGACGCGGACCGGGTAGCCGCGCAGCTCGGCGTCGACGGCGCGGCGGCCGAACGCGGTGTCGGTCCGGTCGTCCAGCGCCACCCGGACGCCGGCGTCGCGCAGCGCGTCGCGGAGCTTGGCCGCCGCCTCGCCGACCCCCTCGCCGTCCTTGACGATCATCACGTACGCCTGGACCGGCGCCAGCTTCGGCGGCACCCGCAGGCCGTTGTCGTCGCCGTGGCACATGATCAGGCCGCCGAGCATCCGGGTCGAGGTGCCCCAGGAGGTGGTCCAGGCGTGCTCCCGGCCGCCCTCGGCGGAGGAGAAGCTGATGTCGAACGCCTTGGCGAAGTTCTGGCCCAGCTCGTGGCTGGTGCCCATCTGCAGCGCCTTGCCGTCACCCATCATGCCTTCACAGGTGTACGTGGCGGTGGCTCCGGCGAAGCGCTCCCGGGCGGTCTTCAGGCCGACCACCACCGGAATGCCGAGCACGTTGACCATCAGGTCCTCGTACGCCTCGTGCAGGATCCGCCGGGCGTAGGCGCGGGCGTCCTCGCGGGTGGCGTGCGCGGTGTGCCCCTCCTGCCAGAGGAACTCGCTGGTGCGCAGGAAGATCCGGGGGCGCAGCTCCCAGCGGACCACGTTGGCCCACTGGTTGAGCAGCAGCGGCAGGTCCCGGTACGAGTCGATCCACTTGGCCATGAACTCGCCGATCACCGTCTCGCTGGTGGGGCGCACCACCACCGGCTCGGCGAGCTGCTTGCCGCCACCGTGGGTGACCACGGCCAGCTCCGGCGAGAAGCCCTCGACGTGCTCGGCCTCGCGCTTGAGGTAGCTCTCCGGGATGAAGAGCGGGAAGTACGCGTTCTCCGCGCCGGCCGCCTTGATCCGGGCGTCCATCTCGGCCTGCATCCGCTCCCAGATGGCGTAGCCGGCCGGTCGGATGACCATGGTGCCCCGCACCGGGCCGTTGTCGGCCAGCTTCGCCTTGGCGATCAGGTCCTGGTACCAGCGGGGGAAGTCCTCCGCACGGGGAGTGAGCACGCGTGCCATGACCGCACATCCTATGCGCCGCCCGCGCCCCCGCTGCGCTCGGGCGCGCCCGTGCCGCACGGCGCCGGACGGCAGGGCGATCGGTCGCCGCCCGGTGCGGCCCGACGGCCGTAGACTTCCGGCACCATGGACGAACCCCGGGACCTGGCCCGCCGACGGTTGCGGGACACGATCGTGGACGCCGCCCGCGCGCAGACCGTGGCCTCCGGCTGGGACGGCGTACGGATGGGCGGGGTGGCGACCGCCGCCGGGGTGAGCCGGCAGACCGTCTACAACGAGTTCGGCAGCAAGGCCGGCCTGGCCGAGGCGCTGGCCCGCCGGGAGGTGGACCGGTTCGTCGGCGAGGTCCGGTCGGCGCTCGACGCGCACGGCGCCGACGTGCGCGCCGGGGCGTACGCGGCGATCCGGCACACCCTGGCCGCGGCGGCGGACAACCCGCTGATCAAGGCGATCCTGACCAGCGCCCGGGGCGGCTCCGACGAACTGCTGCCCTACCTGACCACCCGGGCCGGGCTGGTGCTCGCCGAGTCCACGGCCGCGCTGCTGGAGTGGGCCGGGCGGTACCTGCCCGAGGCCGACCCGGCGGCCCTTTCCTTCGCCGCCGACACCATCGTCCGCCTGGTGGTGAGCCACATCGTGCTCCCCCAGGCCCCCGTCGACGACACCGCCGAGCAACTCGCCGACCTCGCCGTCCACCTCTTCCTCACCGCCACCACCCCACCCCAAGATCCGCGCTGATTCACGGAAAGAGTGCCTTCTCCGCGCTGGATGACCACCATTTCCGTGAATCAGCGCCTTCCACGGGCGGGGGCGGCGGCGGGTGGGTGGGTGGGTGGGTGGGTGGGTCAGCGGAGGATGCGGCCGCGGAGGACGATGCGGGACGGGGTGCGGACCACGCGCAGGTCGCGGCGGGGGTCCTCGGGGTAGACGACGAGGTCGGCGAGGCCGCCCTCGACCAGGCCGGGGAAGCCCAGCCACTCCCGGGCCCGCCAGGAGGCGGCGGCGAGCACGTCCTCGGTGGACATGCCGGCCCGTTCGTGCAGCAGCAGCATCTCCTCGGCGGCCAGCCCGTGGTCGATGCCCCCGCCCGCGTCGGTGCCGACGTAGATCGGCACGCCGGCCTCGTACGCCGACCGGACCACCTCGGGGAAGTGGTCGCGCAGGGCCAGCATGTGGTCGGCGTACCCGGGGAACCTGGCGCGGGCCTGGTCGGCGATGCCGCCGAAGGTCTGGATGTTGATCATCGTGGGCACCAGGGCGGTGCCCTGCCGGGCCATCAGGTCGATCAGGTCGAGGCTGAGCCCGGTGCCGTGCTCGACCGAGTCCACCCCGGCCCGGACCATGATCTCCACCGCCGACTCGCTGAAGGTGTGCACGGCGGCGCGGGCCCCGGCGGCGTGCGCGGCGGTCACGGCGGCCGTCATGGTGTCCGCGTCCCAGGCCGGCGCCAGGTCGCCCACCCCCCGGTCGATCCAGTCGCCGACCAGTTTGACCCAGCCGTTGCCGGCCGCGGCCTGCGCGGCCACCGTGGCGGCGACCTCGGCGGCGCCGACCTCCACCCCGATGTCGCGCAGGTAGCGCTTGGGCGGGGCGACGTGCCGGCCGGCGCGGGCCAGTCGTGGCAGGTCCGGGTCGTCGTCGAGTTCGGGGTACGGGTACGGGGAGCCGGCGTCCCGGATGGCCAGCACCCCGGCGTCCCGGTCGGTGCGGGCCAGCTCGCGGGCCTGGTCGAGCGAGGTGATCGGGGCCCCGCCCCGGGCGATGCCGATGTGGCAGTGGGCGTCGGTCAGGCCGGGCAGCACGAAGCCGCCGTCGGCGACGGTCTCCGCGCCGGGCACCGGTTCGAAGGTGACCCGGTCCTCGACCAGCCAGATGTCCCGGACCTCGTCATCGGGCAGGAGCACACCGCGCACATGCAGAGCCATGTGCACAGTCCTACCCGATCACTCGCGGCCCCGCGCCGGGAGCCCCGCCCTGCTCGTCGGGCGCGGGCACATCAGGGACCGTCCGGAGCCGCCCGGCGAACGACGACGGCCCCGCCACCGGCAGCGGTGGCGGGGCCGTACGGTACGCGGTCAGCGGGGGCGGTTGTCGCCCTTGCCGAGCTTGTTGAAGTCGATCTTCGGGAGCTTGAAGCCGGGCGGCAGGCCCTGGCCGCCGGCCAGGTCGCCCGGGTCCAGCCCCGGCGGAAGCTGCGGCATGCCGCCCGGGAAGCCGCCCGGCACGCCGGCGCCGGTACGCGGCCGGCCGCCACCCTTGGTGCCCTTGCGCTTGTTCTTCGGCGACTTGGTCGCCTTGCGCCGTCCACCGCCGGGCAGCCCCATCATGCCGCCCATCTGCTTCATCATCTTCTGCGCGTCGGCGAAGCGGTTGAGCAGCTGGTTGACGTCCATCACGGTGACGCCCGAACCGTTGGCGATGCGGGCCCGCCGGGAGCCGTTGATGATCTTCGGGTTGGTGCGCTCGGTCGGGGTCATCGACCGGATGATCGCGGTGACCCGGTCGAAGTGCTTGTCGTCCAGCTCGGCGAGCTGGTCCTTCATCTGCCCCATGCCGGGCATCATGGCCAGCACGTTGGCGATCGGGCCCATCCGCCGGACCGCGATGAGCTGGTCGAGGAAGTCCTCCAGGGTGAAGGTCTCGCCGCCCATCAGCTTGGCGGTCATCTTCTCCTTCTGATCGGCGTCGAAGGCCGCCTCGGCCTGCTCGATCAGAGTGAGGACGTCGCCCATGCCGAGGATCCGGCTGGCCATCCGGTCGGGGTGGAAGACGTCGAAGTCCTCCAGCTTCTCACCGGTGGAGGCGAAGAGGATCGGCTGCCCGGTGACCTCCCGGACCGACAGCGCGGCACCACCGCGGGCGTCGCCGTCGAGCTTGGAGAGGACCACGCCGGTGATGCCGACGCCGTCCCGGAACGCCTCGGCGGTGCGGACCGCGTCCTGACCCACCATCGCGTCGATGACGAAGATGACCTCGTCGGGCTGGACGGCGTCGCGGATGTCCGCGGCCTGCTGCATCATCTCGGCGTCGATACCGAGCCGACCGGCGGTGTCGACGATCACGATGTCCCGGCCGACCCGCTTGGCGTGCTCGATCGAGTCCCGTGCCACCTGGACCGGGTCGCCGACGCCGTTGCCGGGCGCCGGGGCGTACACCTCGACGCCGGCCCGGCCACCGAGCACCTGGAGCTGCCCGACGGCGTTCGGGCGCTGGAGGTCGGCGGCGACCAGCATCGGCTGGTGCCCCTGGGCCTTGAGCCAGCGGGCCAGCTTGCCGGCGAGGGTGGTCTTACCGGAACCCTGGAGACCGGCCAGCATGATCACGGTGGGCGGGTGCTTGGCGTACTGGAGCCGCCGCCCCTCGCCACCGAGGACGTTGATCAGCTCCTCGTTGACGATCTTGATGATCTGCTGGGCCGGGTTGAGCGCCTGGGAGACCTCTGCGCTGCGGGCCCGCTCCTTGACGTTCGCGATGAAGCCCTTGACCACCGGCAGGGCGACGTCGGCCTCCAGCAGCGCCATGCGGATCTCGCGCGCGGTGGCGTCGATGTCGGCGTCGGTGAGCCGACCCTTGCCGCGGAGCTTGGTGAAGATCCCGGAGAGGCGGTCACTCAAGGTGTCAAACACACGAACATCCCGTTTGTCGTTTTCGGCGGGCACGATCGGCCGGCACGCACACGGCCGGCTACCCGCAAGGGTAACGGTCCCGCTCTCGCGCTGCTTCCCACCGGCCCGACCCCCGCCGCGAGATCACCGATGGTCAGCGGCATTCCCCGGCAGCGCCGCCCGGCCGGACGGTCAGGACGCCACCAGGCCCGACTGGTACGCGAAGACGACCAGTTGCGCGCGGTCCCGGGCGCCCAGCTTGACCATCGCCCGGCTGACGTGGGTACGCGCCGTGGCCGGGCTCACCACCAGCCGCTCGGCGATCTCGGCGTTGCTCAGCCCCTCGCCGACCAGCCCGACCACCTCCCGTTCCCGGTCGGTGAGGGTGGCGAGCCGGGGATGCGGCCGGGGCACCCGGGCCGGCCGGGTGGCGAACTCCCGGACCACCCGCCGGGTCACCGAGGGCGACAGCAGCGCCTCCCCCTCGGCGACCAGCCGGATCGCCCGCAGCAGCTCGGCCGGGCGGGTGTCCTTGGTCAGGAAGCCGCTGGCGCCGTGCCGGAGCGCGTCGAAGACGTACTCGTCCAGCTCGAAGGTGGTCAGCACGACAACCCGGGTGGCGCTCAGCTGCGGGTCGGCGACGATCCGCCGGGTCGCCTCGATGCCGTCCACGCCGGGCATCCGGACGTCCATCAGCACCACGTCGGGGCGTTCCCGGCGGGCCAACTCGACGGCGTGCAGCCCGTCGGCCGCCTCCCCCACCACCGCGAGGTCGTCCTCGCTCTCCACCAGGGCACGCAGCCCGATCCGGACCAGGTCCTGGTCGTCCGCGAGCAGCACCCGGATCATGTGACCTCCTCGGCGGCGAGCCTCATGGAACACGCTCCAGCGGCAGTGTGGCGGACACGCGGAAACCGCCGCCCGGGACGGGGCCGGCGGCGAACGACCCGCCCAGCGCGGTGACCCGCTCCCGCATGCCGGCCAGGCCGAAGCCGCCGGTCCGGGCGGGACCGGCGGCGGCCCCGCGGCCGGTGTCGGTGACCTCGACGGTGACCTCGGCGGGCGCGTACCGGATCCGGACGGTGGCGGTGGCCGGGCCGGCGTGGCGCAGCACGTTGGTCAGCGCCTCCTGCGCCACCCGGTACGCGGCCAGGTCCACCGCCACCGGGAGCGCGCGCGGTTCCCCGTCCACCTCGACGGTGACCGGGACCCCGGCGCCGGCCAGCCGCTCGCGCAGCTGCGGGAGCTGGGCGAGCCCGGGGGCGGGGGCCCGTTCGTCGGCCGCCTCGTCCCGGCGTACCACGGTCAGCGTGACCCGCAGCTCGTCCAGGGCCTCCTTGCTGGTGCGGCTGATCGCGGTGAGCGCCGCCTCGGCCTGCTCCGGCTTGCGGGCGAGCAGGTGCAGGGCGATCTCGGCCTGCATGTGGATGGCGGCGAGGCCGTGCCCGACCACGTCGTGCACCTCCCGGGCGACCCGCAGCCGCTCCGCGTCGGCCAGCCGGCGGGCCTCGTCGACCCGGGTGCGCGCCGCGTTCTCCCGGACCAGCCGGACGGTGGTGCCGATCGCGAACGGCACCACCACCCACGCGGCCGCCGGCATCAGGCCGAGCAGGCCGGGCGAGCGCGTGCCGACGAGCACGTGTGCCAGCACCGCCACCAGCGCGGCACCCCCGGCCACCGCCGCGGTCCGCACCGGCCGGTACGCGGCGACCGTGTAGACCGCGACCAGGAAGGAGAGCAGGATCGGCCCGTACGGGTAGCCGAGCACCAGGTACGCGGTGACCGCCGCGGTGACCACCGCCAGGGTGGCCGGCGGCCAGCGCCGGCGCACCGCGAGGGCCAGCGCGGCGACCGCGACCAGCGGGTACGTGGCCCGGCCGGTCGGCACCCCCTCGTTGAGCCCGGCCGGCGCGGTGCCGACCAGCCCGATCGCGAGCAGCGCCAGGGCGAGGGCGGCGTCGAGGGCGACGCCGCTCCACCCGGTCCGGTCCCGCGCCACGCGTGCCTCCCCCACCCGGCTCAGCCGATGTCCCGCCGCCGCAGCAGCGCCGCGCCGACCGCCGCGAACACGATCAGGTACGCCGCGACGACCACCGCCGCCTGCCCGCCGCCGACGGTCGACGCGACGCCGGGGGTGTCCCCGGGCGCGCCGAGCGCGGCGGCCAGCGACCCGGCGTTCGGGCCGGGCAGCCCCTTCTGCACCTGTGCCACCCAGTCGAGCAGGGGCGCGGCGATCGCGGCGAGCAGGTTCTGCACCGCGAGCATCCACACCAGGCCCAGCCCGACCGGCAGGGCCACCGCACGGAGGGCGACGGCGAGCACGGCTCCGAGCATCGCCCACATCGTCGCGATGAGCCACCCCGCCCCGATGCCGGTGAGCAGGTTGCCCAGGGCGGGCCAGTGCACCGGCTGGGACTCGGCGGCCGCGATGAGCACGCTGGCGACCGCCCCGACCCCGAAGATGGCGAGCACCACGGCCAGCGCGGCGGCGGCGAGGGCGAGCAGCTTCCCGGCGTACACCTCCAGCCGGGACGGGCCCTGGGTGAGCACGGTCTTCCAGGTGGCCCAGCCGTACTCACCGCCGACGGTGAGCACGCCGAGGATCAGCACGATCGAACCGAGGAAGACGGGCAGCCCGCCGAGCGAGTTCCCGACCAGGTGGTCGGGGAGGAGCATGGGCAGGGTCCGGTCGTCGTTCGGCCCGTCGGTGCCGCCGGCGATGCTGGCGTACGGGAACAAATAGGTGAAGATCAGCGCGAGGGCCACCGCGATGGCCAGCAGCAGCCAGCTGGCCGGCCGGCGGACCAGCTTGATCGTCTCGGCGCGGAAGCTACGCGACATCGGCCGTTCCCTTCTCGATGAGGTCGAAGAAGACCTGTTCCAGGTCCCGTTCCCGGGGGCGCAGCTCACGGACGGCGACCCCGGCGCCGACGAGTTCGGCGTTGAGCCAGGCGGCCCGGTCGGGCGTCACCGCCAGCTCCAGCCCGCCGTCGACCACCCGGACGCGGTCCGCGCCGACCAGCTCCCGGGTCCGCGCCGCGGCCTCGTCCAGCGGGTCGGCGAGCACCCGCAGTCCGGCCGTGCCGCGCAGCTCGGCGACGGTCCCCTCGGCGATCAGCCGCCCCCGGGAGATCACCCCGACCCGGTCGCAGATCTGCTCGACCTCGCCGAGCAGGTGGCTGGAGACCAGCACGGTGCACCCGCCCGCGCCGAGCCGGCGGATCAGCGTGCGCATGTCCGCCATGCCGGCCGGGTCGAGGCCGTTGGTCGGCTCGTCCAGGATCAGCAGGCGCGGGTCCTTCAGCAGGGCGGCGGCGACCCCGAGCCGCTGCTTCATGCCCAACGAGTAGCCGGCGTACCGGTCGCCGGCCCGGTCGGTGAGATCCACCAGGTCGAGCACCAGCGCCACCCGGTCGGCGCCGACCCCGGCGTAGCGGGCCAGCACCCGCAGGTTGTCCCGACCGGAGAGGTACGGGTAGAAGGCCGGCCCCTCGATCAACGCGCCGACGCCGGTCAGCCGGCCGGCGCCGGGCGGGCGGCCGAGCAGCCGGACCGTGCCGCCGGTGGGACGGACCAGCCCGAGCAGCATGCGCAGGGTGGTGGTCTTCCCGGCGCCGTTCGGGCCGAGGAAGCCGTACACCTCCCCGGCCCGGACGGTGAGGTTGAGGTCCTGCACGGCGGTCAGCCCGCCGTACCGTTTCGTGAGCCCTTCGGTCTGCACTGGCAGGTTCATGCTCCGAGGGTCCCGCCGGGCACGGGTTCGCACGTCGGCCCGGCAGCGGCTCCCCGGCTACGTCACCGGACGTAGCCGGCTCAGACGGCGGCCAGCACGGCGGCCTCCATGCGGTCGCGATCCGCGGCGGGGGGCCAGCCGCCGACCAGGTAGAAGGCGTCCACCACGTCGCCGCCGAGGGTGGAGATCCGGGCCGCCCGGACCTGCGCGCCGGCCTCGTCGAGGGCGCAGGCGACCCGGTACAGCAGCCCGGCCGCGTCGGCGGCGCGCAGTTCCAGCAGCACCGCGTCGGTGGCCGCCTCCCGGTGCCAGACCACCCGGGGCGCGGCACCCTGGCCGCGGGCGGCGAGCGCCCGGCCGCGCAGCCGCTGGGTGACCGAGACGTCGCCGGTGACCGCGCGGCGCAGGTCGGCGGTGAGCGCGATCGGGTCGGGCGCCAGCCCGTAGCGGGGCTGCACCCGGCACTCGACCAGGGCCCGGCCGTCGACGGTGGAGGCGTCCGCGGAGACCACCTCCAGCCGGTGCAGGGCCAGGCAGCCGGCGACCGTCGCGAGCAGGCCCCGCCGATCGGCGGCGGCCACCGACACCCGGTCCTCTCCCACGTGTACGACCGGCAGCGGCCCCGTGACCAGCGCCGGGTCGGGGGCCGGCGGGGCGGGCAGCTCGCCGGTGTCCAGCGCGGTCCGCACCCGGGCGACCAGTTCGGCGACCAGCCGCCCCTTCCAGTCCGACCAGGCGGCCGGCCCGGTGGCGGCGGCGTCGGCCCGGACCAGGGCGTGCAGCAGCTCCAGGGTGGTGGTGTCGACGACCTGCTCGGCCACTGCGGCGACGGTCTTCGGGTCGGACAGGTCACGCCGGGTGGCCACGTCCGGCAGCAGCAGGTGTAGCCGGACCAGGGTGCCGATCAGCGTCGCCTCGGCCGCCGGCAGCCCGATCCGGGCGGCCACCGCCGCCGCGAGCGGCGCGCCGACGCTGCTGTGATCCCCGGGGAGTCCCTTGCCGATGTCGTGCAGGAGGGCGCCGAGCAGCAGCAGGTCCGGCCGGTCCACCTCTCGGGTGTGCCGGCTGGCCTCGTACGCGGTCTGCACCAGGTGCCGGTCGAGGGTGAACCGGTGCACCGGGTTGTGCTGGGGCAGGCTGCGCAGCCGGGTCCACTCGGGCAGCCAGCCGTCGATCAGGCCGTACCGGTCGCAGGTCTCCCAGGCGGGCACCAGGCCGGGACCGGCGCCGAGGAGGGTGATCAGCGCGGCCCGGGCGGGCGGCGGCCAGGGCGCGGGCAGCGGCGGGCAGTACGCGGCCAGCCACTCGCAGGTGGCCCGGGCGATGGGCAGCCGGGTGGTGGCCGCGGCGGCGGCGACCCGCAGCGACAGGCTCGGGTCGGGGCGGGCGCCGATGGCGGTGCGGGCGAGCACCAGCTCGCCGTCGTGTTCCACGACGTCCCGGGCGACCGGGCGGCGCAGCGGCCGGCCGTCACCGCCGCGGCGGCGGCCCGAGCGGAGCCGGTCGGCGGCCCGCCACGCGTCGTCGAGGGCGTGGCTGACGGTCCGGGCGTCCCCGGCGACCCGGCGCAGCAGCGCGTCCCCGTCACCGGTCTCGTCGCCGACATCGGACGCGCGCAGCCCGAGCAGCGCGGCGACGCCGTCGCGTTCCTGGGCGACGAGCCGGTCGACCCGGCGGCCGACCTGCTGGTGCAGGGCGTCCCGGGTGTCCAGCAGCCGCCGGTGGGCGGCGTGCACGGCGGGACGGAGCGCGTCGGTGACCCCGGCGGTGGCGATGGCCCGCAGGATGCCGACGTCCCGCAGGCCGCCGGCGGCCTCCTTGAGGTCCCCTTCGAGCAGGAAGGCCAGTTCGCCGTGGGTCTCCCAGCGGGCGGCCGTGATCTCCCGCAGCCTCGGCAGCTGCCGGACGGCGGTGCGCCGCCAATGGTCGGTGGCGGTGTGACTGAGCTGGTCGGCCAGGGCCCGGTCGCCGGCCACGTGGCGGGCGTCGAGCAGGCCGAGGGCCACCTTGACGTCGTCCTGGGCGACGGAGAGCGCCTCGGCGACGGTACGCACGGAGTGGTCCAGCCGCAGCCCGGCGTCCCAGATCGGATACCAGAGCGAGGCGGCAAGTTCGTCGATGCCGGGCACCCCGGCGTGCAGCAGCACCAGGTCGAGGTCCCCGTACGGCGCGCACTGCCGGCGGCCGAGCCCGCCGACGGCGACCAGGGCGATCCCGTCCCGGGGCGGGAAGATCGACCGGAGCCAGGCGTCGAGCGCGTCGGCCCGGCGGGCCCGGGCCTCGGCGCCGATCCCCCCGGGGACGCCGACGACCTCGTTGACCACGAGCGCGTCGTCCCCGGCGGGGCCGGGCGTCGTGGTCAACGAGGTCACGTCGGTCGGGTCCGGCGTCAGAGGGCGTCGAGGCCGCGCTCGCCGGTGCGGACCCGGACGACCTCCTCGACGCCGGTCACCCAGACCTTGCCGTCGCCGATCTTGCCGGTACGGGCGGCGCCCACGATGGCGTCGACGATCTTCTCGACGTCGATCTCGTCGGTGAGCACCTCGACCCGGATCTTGGGCAGGAACTCGACCGTGTACTCGGCACCCCGGTAGACCTCGGTGTGCCCCTTCTGCCGGCCGTAGCCCTGGACCTCGCTGACGGTCAGGCCGGCCACGCCGAGGGCGTGCAGGGCCTCCTTCACCGCGTCCAGCTGGTACGGCTTGATGACCGCGGTCACCAGCTTCATGTCCAACCCCTCCATCTCTGGAACGTTAACCGGCGACCTTCTCGCTGACCGACTCGGCGGGCTCGTCCGCCCCCGCGGCCGGTTCCGGGGCCGGCTTGGCGGCGCCGATCCCGGCCATCGCGAACGCGCCGCTGCTGCTGCCCGTGGTGGGCGACAGGTCGTACGCGCTCTCCGCGTGCTCGGCCACGTCGATGCCGGCGACCTCGTCCTCGGCGTCGGAGCGGAGCCCGATCAGGGCCTTGACGGCCAGAGCGATCAGCGCGGCCACCCCGAAGGAGTAGACCGAGACGATGCCGCTGCCCAGCGCCTGGCGGCCGAGCTGGGTGAGGCCACCACCGTAGAACAGGCCCTCGCTGCCACCCAGGCCCTCGATCGCCGAGTTGACCTGGAGGGTGGCGAACAGGCCGATGGAGAGCGAGCCGATCCAGCCGGCGACGAAGTGCACGCCGACCACGTCGAGCGAGTCGTCGAAGCCCAGCCGGTACTTCAGGCTGACCGCGACCGCGCAGACCGCGCCGGCCACCAGGCCGAGCAGCACCGACGGGATGGGGGCGATGAAGCCGCAGGCGGGGGTGATGGCGACCAGGCCGGCGACCGCGCCGGACGAGGCGCCGACCAGGGTCGGCTTGCCGCTGCGCAGCCACTCCACGATGGCCCAGCCGACCAGGCCGGCGGCGGTGGCGACCTGGGTGTTGACGAAGGCGACGGCGGTGGTGCTGTCCACGGTCAGCTCGGACCCGGCGTTGAAGCCGAACCAGCCGAACCAGAGCAGGCCGGCGCCGAGGGCGACCAGCGGCACGTTGTGCGGCTTGAAGCTCTCCTTGGGCCAGCCGATGCGCTTGCCGAGGACCAGCGCGAGGCCGAGACCGGCGGCACCGGCGTTGATGTGGACCGCGGTACCACCGGCGAAGTCCAGCGCCTTGATCTTGGCACCGATGAAGCCGCCACCCCAGACCCAGTGCGCGACCGGCACGTAGACCAGGGTGAACCAGGCGAAGGCGAAGAGCAGCCAACCGGAGAACTTCAACCGGTCGGACACCGCGCCGCTGATCAGGGCCACCGTGATGATGGCGAACATCATCTGGAAGACCATGAAGACGTACGTCGGGATGCCGGTGCCCGCGCCGAGGAAGAGCCACTCCTCACCGATGAACTTGGTCTCGGTCCCGAGGTACTGGGTGAAGCTGCCGATCACGTTGTTGAGCCCGGCGCTGTCGTTGGTGCCGAACGCCAGGGTGAAGCCGTAGATGACCCAAAGAACGGAGATGAGCCCGATGGCGCTGAAGCTCATCATCATCATGTTGAGTACGCCCTTGGACCGGTTCAGGCCACCGTAGAACAGGGCGAGACCCGGCGTCATGAGCAGCACGAGCGCAGACGACAGGAGCAACCAGGCGGTGTTGCCGGTGTTGATCTCCACGCTGCCTCCTCTCGGTGTGGATGTCCTCCCTCCGACTGAGTCATGGCAGCGTCGCCCGTCAGCCGGTTGCGCGGAAGCTTGCTCGGCGGCTGTTTCCTTCACCGACACCGCTCGATTTCCGACACGTGACGGGTTGTTTCCGGCGTGTGAAGTACGCCGATCATGCGGGAGGAAAACGGAAAGAGTGGCCGTTCCGACGAGGAACCGGCCACTCTTCCACCCCGATGGGCGGGTCAGCGGAGCGCGTACTCCAGGGCGTGCCGCTCGTAGTCGAGCAGCCGCAGGTCACGCATCGGCCGCCGGAGGTGGCCCTTGTGCACGATCCGGACGAACGCCGGCTCGCCGGCCGCGGCCATCCGGCGGATGCCCTCGACGTGGTCGACGATCCGCTTGCGGATGGTCCGGATCAGCCGGTGCCGGTCGCGCGGGATGAGCCCGTACGCGTCGGCGAAGAGCCGCAGCCGGCGCGGCCGGTCGGGGCGCTTCCAGCCAAGGGTGATGGAGTCCCGGTCGGAGAAGATCGGCACCCAGGTCCAGGCCGCGTACGCCACGTCGTAGATCCGGGCGCCGGGCGAGGCCAGGTCGAAGTCGATCAGCCCGAGGGTGCCGTCCGGCCGCCAGATCACGTTGTGCGGGGCGGCGTCGTGGTGGCAGATCACCTCGGTGTCCGGCGGGGGCGGGCCGAACGAGCGCCAGACCGCCCCCGGCGGCGGGGTGAAGCCGTACTGGGCGTCGTGGAACATCCGCAGCATGGTCGCCACGGTGACCAGCGCCTCGTCGGTGACCCAGTGCGGGGCCAGTGGGTACTCCCCGCACTCCCCCTCCAGGTACGACAGCACCTCCCGGTTCCGCTCGTCCATGCCGAGGGCGCGGGGGGCGCCGGTGAAGCCGACGTACTCCAGGTGGCGCAGCAGGGCGTGCACGGACGGGGTCCAGGGACCGGCGTTGCGCCGGACGGTGTCCCCGACCCGGACCACGGTGCTCACGTTCCCGCCGTGCAGCGGGATCTCCTGCGAAGTCACGTACGGTCTCCCGAGGCGTGGCGCCAGGTGGTGGCTGGGGTCGCGCCACTGCGGGTAGGCGCGATCGTCAGTCGTCACGTCGAGGCTACGCGTCCCGGGCGAGCGGCTCGGTGCCGAGCAACGCGTCGACGAACTGCGCCGGGTCGAACGGGGCCAGGTCGTCCGGGCCCTCGCCCAGGCCGACCAGCTTGACCGGGATGCCGAGCTTGCGCTGCACGGCGATCACGATGCCGCCCTTGGCGGTGCCGTCGAGCTTGGTCAGCGCCACGCCGGTCACGTTGACCACCTCGGTGAAGACCCGGGCCTGCTCCAACCCGTTCTGGCCGGTCGTGGCGTCCAGGATCAGCAGGGTCTCGTCGATCGGGCCGTGCTTCTCCACCACCCGCTTGACCTTGCCCAGCTCGTCCATGAGGCCGACCTTGTTCTGCAGGCGGCCGGCGGTGTCGACCAGCACGGTGTCGACCCTGGTGTCGATGCCCCGCTTGACCGCGTCGAAGGCGACGCTGGCCGGGTCGGCGGCCTCGGGCCCGCGGACGGTCTCCGCGCCGACCCGGCCGCCCCAGGTCTCCAGCTGGTCGGCGGCGGCAGCCCGGAAGGTGTCGGCCGCGCCGAGCAGCACGGTCCGCCCGTCGGCGATCAGCACCCGGGCGATCTTGCCGCAGGTGGTGGTCTTACCGGCGCCGTTGACCCCGACGACCAGCACCACGGCCGGCACGCCCTCCTTCGGGGCGGTCCGCAGCGACCGGTCCAGGGTCGGGTCGAGGGCGTTGACCAGCTCGGCGGCGAGCAGCGCGCGCAGCTCACCCGCGGTACGGGTGCCGAGCACCCGGGTCCGCTCGCGGAGCCGGTCGACGATCTCCCGGGTGGCGTCGATGCCGACGTCGGCGGTGATCAGGCTGTCCTCGATCTCCTCCCAGGTGTCCTCGTCCAGCCGGTCCCGGCTGAGCAGGCCGAGCAGGCCCTTGCCGAAGACGTTCTGCGAGCGGGACAGCCGGGAGCGCAGCCGGACCAGCCGGCCGGCGGTCGGCTCGGGGACCTCGATGGTGGGCAGCGGCGGCGCCTCGACCACCGGCGGCGGCTCGACCAGGACGCCGGTGGACAGGTCGGCCTCCGGGGCCTCGACCGGCGGACCGGCCAGGTCCTCCTCGGCCCGGGTCTCGACCTCCGTCTTCGGCAGCGGCGGCTCGGGGCGCCGGCGCAGCCGGGGCACCACGAGGCTGAGGCCGCCGATGATCAGCACGCCGAGCAGGGCGAGTACGACGAGGAGGTATTCCTTCATGCCCGAAATCCTGTCAGATGGCGGCGACGGCGTCCCACTCACCGCCTCGGCACGCGAACAAGCTGCGGGTACGCTCGCGGCTGGTAGGCGTGCCGCAACCGCCGGCCGGGTAGGGGAAGATTGAACGATCTTCGTCGGAGGTACGCCGTGCCCAGTTCCCGCCTGCTCATCGGTCCGTTGCTACGGCGGGTCGTCGGCACGCGGGCGACCGTCTGGGTGGAGACCAGCGCCCCCGCGCAGGTCACCGTCCGCACGGCCGGCGGCGCCCGGGGCAGCTCGCCCACCTTCTCGGCGTACGACCACCACTACGCGATCGTGGTGGTGGAGGGGCTGACCCCGGACAGCACCACCAGCTACGAGGTGCTGATCGACGACGAGGTCGCCTGGCCGGTGCCGGAGAGCGGCTTCCCGGCCAGCGTGATCCGGACCCGCGCGGCGGACGACCGGGAGCAGCCGGTCAGCCTGATCTTCGGCTCGTGCCGGGAGACCACCCAGCACGCCACGGCCCGCAAGCTGCCCCCGGACGCGCTGGACGCGTACGCCCGGCGGCTGATGGCCGACCCGGACCCCGCCGCCCGGCCCGACCTGCTGGTGCTCCTCGGCGACCAGGTCTACGCCGACGTCACCTCGCCGACCGTGCGCCGGCTGCTGCGGCGGCGCCGGCGCCGGCCCACGGCGGCCCCGGCGACCCAGGTGGTCAGCTACGACGAGTACACCAAGCTCTACCTGGAGTCCTGGCGCGACCCGGAGATCCGCTGGCTGCTCTCCACCGTGCCGAGCGTGATGATCTTCGACGACCACGAGATCATCGACGACTGGAACACCTCGGCGTCCTGGCGGGCGGACATGCGCCGGCAGCCGTGGTGGGCCGAGCGGATCCGCAGCGGGCTCGCCTCGTACTGGGTCTACCAGCACCTGGGCAACCTCGCGCCGGACGAGATCGCCGCCGACCCGGTGTACGCCAAGGTGATGGCCGCCGAGGACGCCACCGGCGTGCTGCACGAGTTCGGCGAGCGGGTGGACCGGGAGGCCGACGTCGCGCACGACACCGAGCGCTGGCGGGCCGTGCAGTACCAGTGGAGCTACGCCCTGGACCTGGGGCGGACCCGGCTGGTGATGCTGGACAACCGGTCCAGCCGGGTGCTGGAGTCGGGCAACCGGGCGATGCTGCCGCCGGGTGAGTGGTCCTGGTTCCTGGACCGGGCGCACGGCGTCTACGACCACCTCGTCGTCGGCGCCTCGCTGCCCTGGCTGCTGCCGCCCGGCATCCACCACGTCGAGGCGTGGAACGAGCGGCTGGCCGATTCCCGCCGGCCCTGGGCGGCGAAGGTCTCCGAGCGGCTCCGGCGGGCGCTGGACCTGGAGCACTGGGCGTCGTTCCGGCGCTCGTTCGACGCCCTCGGCGAGCTCTTCGCCCGGCTGGGCAGCGGCGGCGCGGCCGGGCCGGGGGCCCGGGTCGGCGCGGGTCCGGCGTACGCGGCCCCGGCGTCGATCAGCGTGCTCTCCGGGGACGTGCACCACTCGTACGTGGCCCGGGCCCGGTTCGCCGACCGGAGTGTCCACACCCCGGTGCACCAGCTCACCTGCTCGCCGATCCACAACCAGGTGCCGGCCGCGATGCGTCCGCTGATGCGGCTCGGCTGGAATCCGGGGCCGGCCGCCGCCACCCGGGCCCTGGCCCGCTCCGCCGGGGTACGCCGGCCCTCCGTGCGCTGGAGGAAGCTGGCCGGGCCGTACTTCGGCAACGCCATCGCCACGCTGACCCACCGGGGCCGTGCGGCGGAGGTGCTGATCGAGGGCACGACCAGCGACGGCCACCTGCGCACCGTGGCGCGGCAGCGGCTCAGCGACGAGCCGTGAGTACCCTTTCCTGCGTGGACGATCACCTGCCGGAGAGCCTGCGCGCGGTGGAGCACGAGCTGACCGCGCTGCTGCGCCGCGGGCGCGCGCTCTCCTGGGAGATCGCCCGGGAGGTGCATCCCAACCTCGAGCCGAACGCGTACGGGTTGCTGCTCTGGCTGCGCCGGTCCGGCTCGATCCGGCTGACCGACCTGGCGGCCAAGCTCGGCATCGGCAAGGGCACCCTGAGCCGGCAGATCAACGGCCTGGAGTCGCTGGGCCTGGTCCGCCGGGACCCGGACCCGACCGACCGGCGGGCCGCCCAGCTCAGCCTGACCGAGGAGGGCACCCGGCGGTTCGACACGGCCCGGGCGGCCCGGCTCGGGCAGATCCGGCGAACCCTCGAAAGCTGGCCGAAACAGGACGTCGAGGACTTCGCCCGGCTGATGCACAAGTTCAACGAGACTTTCTGACGCGCCGCGCCCGGGCCGGAGGAATAAGACCTGCGCCACGCGCGGTTGTTGCTTGAGGCAACCAAGCCTTACGGTTGCCGGAGACAACCTTTTCTCCCGACATGTCCGGAGGCACTCCACGATGACCCAGGCGACAGCGCCCACCCGGGCGACCGCCGTCGGCATGACCCACCGGCAGATCCTGGAGGCGCTCTCCGGCCTGCTGCTGGGCATGTTCGTCGCGATCCTCTCCTCCACGGTCGTCTCCAACGCGCTGCCGCGGATCATCACCGAGCTGCACGGCGGCCAGTCCGCGTACACCTGGGTGGTCACCTCGACGCTGCTGGCGACCACCGCGACCACCCCGATCTGGGGCAAGCTCGCCGACCTGACCAGCAAGAAGATCCTGGTCCAGCTCGCCCTCGCGATCTTCGTGCTGGGCTCGGTGCTGGCCGGGATCTCCCAGTCCACCGGGCAGCTCATCGCCTGCCGGGTGGTCCAGGGCGTCGGCGCGGGCGGCCTGACCGCCCTGGCCCAGGTGATCATGGCGACGATGATCGCCCCGCGCGAGCGCGGCCGCTACAGCGGCTACCTCGGCGCGGTGATGGCGCTCGGCACCATCGGCGGCCCGCTGATCGGTGGCGTCATCGTCGACACCGACTGGCTCGGCTGGCGCTGGTGCTTCTACGTCGGCGTGCCGTTCGCCATCCTCGCCCTGGTGGTGCTCCAGAAGACCCTGCACCTGCCGGTGGTGAAGCGCTCGGTGAAGATCGACTGGTGGGGTGCCACCCTGATCACCGCGGCCGTCTCGCTGCTGCTGATCTGGATCACCCTGGCCGGCGACAAGTACGACTGGATCTCCTGGCAGAGCGCCGTCATGGTGGCCGGGGCGCTGCTGCTCGGCGCGCTCGCCATCCGGGTGGAGCAGCGGGCCGGCGAGCCGATGATCCCGCCGCGCCTGTTCCGCAGCCGCACCATCACCCTCGCCGTGGTCGCCAGCATCGCGGTCGGCGTGGGCATGTTCGGCGCCTCGGTCTTCCTCGGCCAGTACTTCCAGATCAGCCGCGGCGAGAGCCCGACCATGTCCGGCCTGATGACCCTGCCGATGATCCTGGGCCTGCTGGTGGCCTCCACGGTGGTCGGCCGGATCATCACCAACACCGGCCGCTGGAAGCGGTACCTGGTCGCCGGCTCGATCCTGCTCACCGCAGGCTTCGCCACCATGGGCACGCTGCGCGCGGACACCCCGTACTGGCGGATCGCCATCTTCATGGCGCTGATCGGCCTCGGGCTTGGCATGACCATGCAGAACCTGGTCCTGGCCGTGCAGAACACCGTCGCCACGCACGAGCTCGGCGCGGCCAGCTCGGTGGTCGCCTTCTTCCGCAGCCTCGGCGGCGCGATCGGCGTGAGCGCCCTCGGCGCGGTGCTCGGCCACAAGGTCAAGGACTACCTCGCCGAGGGGCTGGCCGGACTGGGCATCAAGGCGTCCAGCTCCGGCAGCGGCGGTACGCTGCCCGACGTGCACACCCTGCCCGCCCCGATCCGGGCCGTCGTGGAGGCCGCGTACGGGCACGGGGCCGGGGACATCTTCCTGGCCGCCGCCCCGTTCGGGCTGATCGCCCTGATCGCGGTCGTCTTCATCAAGGAGGTGCCGCTGCGCCGGCACACCGGCGACGCGATCTCCGCCGAGGTCGACCGGGAGTCGACCGTCGCCGCGGGCGCCGGTGCCCCGGTGGTACGCACCGGAGCCGGGGACTGACCCATGAGCGCCTCAGTCGAGCGTGAGGAGTACGGGCCGGAGCACCGTCCGCTGCCGTTCGAACGCGGCACGGACGGGCCCCGGGTGGTGCTGGTCGGCGTGGACGGCAGCCGCACCTCGCTGCGGGCCGGCTCGTACGCGGCGGGCCTGGCCCGCCGGCAAGGCGCCGGGCTGGTGGTGGTCTTCGTCAGCTCACCTGCCCCGTACGCCGGGATCATGTCCGGCGTGGTGGCCGGGGCGGTCCAGCAGACCCATGACGAGCTGGCCACCGAGCTGCGTGAGGAGTGCCGGCGCGGGGCCGAGGAGCTGGGCCTGCCGGTCACCTTCCTGTGCCGGCGCGGCGACGCGTACGCCGAGCTGTGCAAGGCGGCCGACGAGCACCGCGCGGACCTGGTCGTGGTGGGGTCGTCCGAGCAGGCCGGCCACAAGCTGGTGGGCTCGGTCGCGACCCGGCTGGTGCGCACCGGCCGCTGGCCGGTCGTGGTGGTGCCCTGAGACGCAAGGAAGGGCCCCTTGTTAACGCGTCGCGTTGTGCCGGGGCCCCTCCTAACATCCTCGGGATGACGTGGACAGCACCCGAGATCGACCGCCGACACGAGCCGTACGTCGCCGACGAGCGCACCATGCTCCAGGGCTGGCTCGACTACCACCGCGACACCCTGCTGCACAAGTGCGCCGGCCTGACCGCCGAGCAGCTCCGGACCGCCAGCGTGGAGCCGTCCGGGCTGACCCTGCTCGGCCTGGTCCGGCACCTGGCCGACGTGGAGCGCTGGTGGTTCCGGATCCGGTCCGCCGGCGAGGACATCCCCGGCCTGTACGACGGCGACGAGGACCCCGACGCCGACCTGAACGCCATCGCCGAGGCCGACCCGGAGGAGGCCTTCGCCACCTACCGGGCCGAGGTCGAGGCGGCCGACCGGGCGGTCGCCGGCCTGCCGCTGGACCACACGTTCCCGCGTCCCCGCCGGGACGGCAGCACGGACGAGATGAACCTGCGTTGGGTCTACGTCCACATGATCGAGGAGTACGCCCGGCACAACGGCCACGCCGACCTGATCCGCGAGCGGATCGACGGGGTCACCGGGGACTGACCGGCACGTCGGCGAGGTGGCGGGATCCCGGCCCGCGGAACACCGCCACCTCGGCGCGGCGCAGCTCAGTACGCCAGCGCGGCGCGCAGGTAACGCAGGTCGTTCGGGCCGGTCCAGCGGTGCGCGGAGAGCCCGGCCACCCGGGCGCCGGCCACGGCCCGGTCCTCGTCGTCGACGAAGAGCACCCGCGACGGCGGGGTCTCCAGCGCCTCGCAGGCCGCCTGGAAGTACTCCTTCGCCGGCTTGTTCACCCCGACCACCGAGGAGTTCACCACCGCGTCGAACTCGTCGGTGAGGCCGAGCGTGGCCAGGTCGGCGTCGAGCTGGTCGGTGGCGTTGGTGCCCAGCCCCACCCGTACGCCCGCCTCCCGCACCTGGCGGACGAACCCGAGCACCTCCGGGTCGACCTCGCCCCGGTAGCGCTGCCACTTCCCGACCGCGGCGCGGGCCCGCTCGGCACCCACCGACGGGGTGAGCGCCTCGGCCACGCTGGTCATCCACTGGGCGTGGCTGACCTGGCCGGTGAGCACCGGCTGGAGCAGCCCCCAGGACATCGCGATCTCGCTGAGGACGCCCTCGGTGAGCCCGTACTCCCGCTCGACGCCGGCGGCCACCGCCGGGTCCCAGCGGCGCAGCACGCCGTCGAAGTCCACCAGGAGCGCCGTGGCGCGTTCCCGACTCACTCGTTCGTCTCCTGCCCGTCGTCGTCGGCCCGGTTGAGCCGTTGGCTGATCACCTGGGTGACCCCGCTGCGCATGGTCACGCCGTACAGCGCGTCGGCGATCTCCATGGTCCGCTTCTGGTGGGTGATCACGATCAGCTGGCTCTTCTCCCGCAGCTGCGCCAGCAGCGTGATCAGGCGGCCGAGGTTGACGTCGTCGAGAGCCGCCTCCACCTCGTCCATGATGTAGAACGGACTGGGCCGGGCGCGGAAGATCGCCACCAGCATGGCCACCGCGGTCAGCGACCGCTCGCCGCCGGAGAGCAGGGACAGCCGCTTGATCTTCTTGCCCGGTGGCCGGGCCTCCACCTCGACGCCGGTGGTCAGCAGGTCCTCCGGGTCGGTGAGCACGAGGCGTCCCTCGCCGCCGGGGAAGAGCACGGTGAACACCTGCTCGAACTCCCGGGCGGTGTCCTCGAACGCGCTGGCGAAGACCTCCAGGATCCGGTCGTCCACGTCCTTGACGACGGTGAGCAGGTCCCGCCGGGTCGCCTTGAGGTCCTCCAGCTGCTCGGAGAGGAACTTGTAACGCTCCTCCAGCGCGGCGAACTCCTCGAGGGCGAGCGGGTTGACCTTGCCGAGCAGGGCCAGCTCCCGTTCCGCCTTCGCGGCCCGCTTCTCCTGCACCGGGCGCTCGTAGCGGACCGGCTCGGGCACCGGCCGGCCTTCCTTCTCCGCCAGCGCGACATCGGCCTGGGTGGGCGGGACGAGCTGGTCCGGGCCGTACTCGGCGACCAGCGTCTCCACGTCGAGGCCGAAGTCCTCGGCGGCCTTGGCCTCCAGCTGCTCGATGCGCAGCCGCTGCTCGGCGCGGGCCACCTCGTCCCGGTGCACCTGGCTGGTCAGCCGTTCCAGCTCGGCGCCGAGCCGCTTGGCCGCGCCGCGTACCTCGGACAGCTCGGCCTCACGGGCGGCGCGCTCGCGGGCGACCTCGTCCCGGTGCTCCTCGGCCCGGGCGATCGAGACGCCGAGCCGGGTCAGCGCCTCGCGGGCGCCGCCGACCACGGCCCGGGCGATCTCCGCGCCCCGGGTGCGGGCCGCGCGCCGGGCGGCGGCGCGCTCCCGCGCGGCCCGCTCGGCGTTGGCCTGCCGCGCCAGCGAGTCGGCCCGGCCGGCGATCGAGGAGACCCGCTCCTCGGCGGTACGCACCGCGAGCCGGACCTCCATCTCGTTCTGCCGGGCCTGCGGCACCATCGCGGCGAGCTGGTCGCGCTCCTCGGTGGACGGTTCGGCGTCGAGCGGGGTGGCCTCGGCCAGCCGCAACCGCTCCTCCAGCTCGGCGAGGGCCTGCAGGTCGCGTTCCCGGGCCGCCTCGGCGCGGGCCCGGGACTCGCCCAGCCGGTCGGTCTCCGCCTTCGCGGACCGGGCAGCCGCGCCCAGCTCGGCCAGCCGTCGGGCGGCGGCGTTGCGGTGGCTCTCCGCCTCCCGCTTCGCCGCGGCGGCGTGCTGCACGGCCTCCTTCGCGGCGGCCACCTCGGCGCGCGCCTCGACCAGTTGCTCGCGCAGTTCGGCGCTGGTCCGCTCGGCGGCGGCCCGGTTGGCCCGGGCCTCCTCGACGGCCGCCTGCACCTCGATGAAGCTGGGCGCCTTGGCCGACCCGCCGGCCGCCGCGTACGCCCCGACCACGTCGCCGTCCGGGGTGACCGCGCGCAGCTCCGGCTTGCCGGCGACCAGATCGGCCGCGGCGGAGAGGTCGTCGACCAGGACCACGTCGCGCAGCGCCCGGTGCACGGCCGGGCGGATCTCGGCGGCACACTCCACCAGGTCGGGCGCCCACCGGGCGCCGTCGGGCAGCTTCGGGCGCAGCGCGTCGGCCGGGCCGTCCATCCCGGGTCCGGCGGGGCTGCCGACCAGCAGGCCGGCCCGGCCCGCGTCGGAGATCTTCAGCAGCCGCATCGCCTCCACGGCCTCGTCCACGCCGCTGACCGCGACCGCGTCGGCGAGCCCGCCGAGCGCGGCCGCGAGGGCCGCTTCGTGGCCGGGGGCGACGGTGAGCAGGCCGGAAAGGCTGCCGAGCAGGCCGGGCACCTGGTCGGCGCGGGCCAGCAGGGCCCCGGCGCCGTCCTTGCGGCGCAGGCCGAGGGCGAGCGCCTCCTCCCGGGCCTTCCAGGTGGCCGCGTCCTTCTCGGCGGTGCGCTCGGCGTCGGACAGGCTGCGGACGGCGGCCTGCGCCTGTTCGTGGACGGCGACGGCCTCGGCGTGCCGGGCGTCCAGGTCGGCGTTGTCCCGGTCCGCCTCGGTGGACTGCTCGGCGACCGCGTCGAGCTCCGCCTGGGCCTTCTCGGCGCGGGCGAGGGCGTCGGCGTGCGCGGCGGCGAGCCGTTCGATCTCCTCGCCGGCGCTGGTGGTACGGGCCCGGGCCGAGTTGACCTGCCCGGTCAGCCGGGCCAGCCCCTCGCGCCGGTCGGCGATGGCCTTGGCGGCGGCGACCAACTCCCGCTCGGCGGCGGCGAGCTGCCGTTCC
This sequence comes from Micromonospora sp. NPDC048930, assembly GCF_043197935.1. Classification (NCBI taxonomy): domain Bacteria; kingdom Bacillati; phylum Actinomycetota; class Actinomycetes; order Micromonosporales; family Micromonosporaceae; genus Micromonospora; species Micromonospora sp. NPDC048930. The sequence goes on along the minus strand of NZ_JBICUB010000004.1, from coordinate 104,293 downwards.
AGTTCCTGCCGGTGCTCGACCGCCTCGGCGAGCCGGATCTGGTCCTCGGTGAGCGCCGCGCGCAGCTCCTCCTCCTGCTCGCGGACCCGCCGGGACTCGGCCTCGAGCTGGTCGGGGTCGCGGCCGGGGCGCTCGTCGTCTGGGGTGGCGCTGAGGTGGCGCAGCCGTTCCCGGGCGAGCTGCTCGATGGAGCGGAACCGCTCCTGGAGCGCGGAGAGCTTGTACCAGGTGTCCTGCGCGGCGGCGAGCAGCGGGGCGTCCTCGGCGAGGGCCGCCTCCAGCTCGCCCAGGCGGGCCTGCACCTCGGTGTGTTCCGCCTCGATCTGCTCGCGCCGCTCGCGCACCGCCGTCTCGTCGGCGATCTCCTTGTCCAACGTGGTACGCAGGGTGTGCAGGTCGTCGGCGAGCAGGCGCAGCCGGGCGTCGCGCAGGTTGGCCTGGATGGCGGCGGCCCGGCGGGCCACCTCGGCCTGCCGGCCCAGCGGCTTGAGCTGGCGGCGCAGTTCCGCGGTGAGGTCGGTGAGCCGGTTGAGGTTGGTCTGCATCGCGTCGAGCTTCCGCAGCGCCTTCTCCTTGCGCTTGCGGTGCTTGAGGACGCCGGCCGCCTCCTCGATGAACGCCCGCCGGTCCTCCGGCTTGGCGTGCAGCATCCCGTCGAGCCGGCCCTGCCCGACGATGATGTGCATCTCCCGGCCGATGCCGGAGTCCGACAGCAGCTCCTGGATGTCGAGCAGGCGGCAGGAGTCACCGTTGATCTCGTACTCGCTCTCGCCGGAGCGGAACATCCGGCGGGTGATGGAGACCTCGGTGTACTCGATCGGCAGCGCGCCGTCGGTGTTGTCGATGGTGAGGGTGACCTCGGCCCGGCCCAGCGGCGCCCGCCCGGCCGTGCCGGCGAAGATGACGTCCTCCATCTTGCCGCCGCGCAGCGCCTTGGCGCCCTGCTCGCCGAGCACCCAGGCGATGGCGTCCACGACGTTGGACTTGCCGGAGCCGTTCGGGCCGACCACGCAGGTGATCCCGGGCTCCAGCTTCAGCGTCGTCGCGGAGGCGAAGGACTTGAAGCCCTTCACCGTCAGGCTCTTGAGATGCACCTTCTCGATCCTCGTCCGGTGGCCGCCGTACCGTCGCCGGCTGCGCGGACCTGGTGAACCCGCAGACTAACCCGTGGCCGGGAACACGCTGCTACGCGACCCACCCCACGCCGGGAGTGTCCGGTTTCCCGCCGCTCCGGTCACCGGTCGGAAAGTGCAAGATCATAATGCCGGCCAGCAATTTCGGATGGGCCGACCAAGATCGGAAGAGCGGGCCCGGAAAACATAAATGCGGTACACAAAGCTGCGCGCCGGCACTGCGGTGTCGGCGCGCGATTTCGTGTGGTGCTATTCAGTTTTTCCCGAGGACCGGAGATCAGGTCAGTGCGGGCTCGGCCAGCCGGAGGAGGTCGTCGGTCTCCGCCGCAGCCGCCGCCAGCCGATCGTTGTCGGCGCGCAGACGTGTGATCTCGAACTCCAGTGCCTGGACCCTGGCACGCAGTCGGGTGACCTCGTCGAGCAGACGCCGGTCGGGCGCTGCACCTACGTGGCCGTAGAGGGCCTTCGCCATGCTGACTCCTTGATATGCGCTGCCGGAAAGGCCGGCCAACGCGCGCCCATTGGTTCGCGGCTGTCATCCCGCGAAATCCGGGCATGACTGGGCGCGACTGGCGACACCTATATATTGAGCCGTACACCCCTCCTTCGTCAAGTTCTCGCAGGCCGTAGATCATCTTTGCGTCGGCCTGTCCACTCGCCGGGGGGCTGCCGTAAGGCGCGGACACGCTCTGTCCGGACGAGATAACTGTACGCCCGGAAATGTGTGAACGCCTCACCCTCGGTGTCGGGTTCCCCTTAACTCTCTCTTAGCCAGGTTGCCGCAGTTCACGGGGCACCCGTAGCGTCACCCCGGCCCGCAACCGACCCGTGGAGGGGACAGGCGTGTACCGCTGGACCGACCCGAGCGAACCGGAAGGCGTTCCAAGACGCCCCGAGCCACCGACCGACGAGGGACCGGCCTGGCTCACCGACCGGCCCGAGCCGCGGTCGTCCTACCTGTTCGGCGACGAGCCGGAGCAGCCCGGTGCGGACTGGGCCGACGCCCCGACCGGCGTCTGGCACGCCGACGCCGGGGATTCTCCGTGGCGGAACGCCCCCACCGACCACCCGCCGCACGCCGACCGGACCGGGTACGTCCCGGCCGTCGACCACACCGCCGCGTACCCGCCGGTCGACCCGTACGAGCGGGGCACCGGGGAGCAGCCGGCCACCACCTGGCGTCCGGCCGCCGCCGAGCCGGCCGGGGAGGGGGGCCGGCACCGGCAGAAGCGCCGCTTCCCCCGGCCCCTGGTGATCGGTGGGGCCGCCGCCGCGGCGACCCTCGTGGTGAGCCTCGGAGTGGGTGCCGTGATGCTGCCGAGCAGTGACGAGCAGGCCGAGCCGACGTCGGCCGACGGCGCGATCGCCGCCGCCCCGGCCGCCCCGGGCAGCACCGGCGCCGCGCCCGGCGACGCCCTCGCCGCGCCCTCCCCCAGCACCTCGCCGAGCAGCCTCCGGCCCAGCCCGACCCGGACCGCCACCCCGAAGCCCAGCCGGACCACCGCCCCGTCCCGGCAGTTGCAGCGCAGCACCGCGCCGAGCAGCACCGCCCGGACCGCCACCTCAGCCGGGATCACCGCCGAGCTCCAGCAGGTCGTCGACCTGGTCAACAAGGAGCGGGCGAAGGCCGGCTGCAAGGCGCTGGCCATCGACGACAAGCTGATGCTGGCCGCCCAGCGGCACAGCCAGGACCAGGCCGACCACAAGACCATGTCGCACGACGGCAGCGACGGCAGCGACGTCGGCGACCGCCTCGACCGGGTCGGCTACGCGTGGCGGGCGTACGGCGAGAACGTCGCCTGGAACCAGCAGACGCCGGCCGCGGTCATGGACGCCTGGATGAACAGCCCCGGCCACCGGGCCAACATCCTGAACTGCTCGTTCACCGAGATCGGCGTCGGCGTGGCGCGGAGCAACGGGCCGTACTGGACGCAGGACTTCGGCACCCCGCGCTGATCCGCGTCGTGACCGGCCCCGCGCTCGTTTGACCGGTTGAGGTACGCCGGCCCGGCCGGCGCGTGCCGGTCGGGGCCGGCGTGCCGGACCGCTCGGCGTACCGGTTGGGGGGCGGCGAGGAGCCGCCCGCGACCCGGGAGCTGTCGATGCGGATCCGGCCGACGTGGGCCGTACCGCTCCCCCGGTCGGCCCGCGTCCCACGGTGCGGGCCGAGCCGGGGCGTGGCGGCACTGCTGACCATGCTCCTGCTCGGCCCGCTGCCGGGATGCCGCGAGCCGATCGTCCCGCCCGGGGCGCCCACCCCGTGGCCGAAGGCGCTCGCCCGGCACTGGCAGTGGCAGTGGCAGCTCGCCGGCCCGCTGGACGTCACCGCCGACGCGGACGTCTTCCTGCTCGACCCGGTCCGCACCACGTCCACCGAGACCACCGCGCTGCGCGCCCGGGACCGCCGGCTGGTCTGCCAGGTGCACGTCGGGTCGTACGCGACCACCGACCCGGACGCCGACCGGTTTCCGGCGGACATCCGCGGCACGCCGGTGGTCGGCCGGCCGGGCAGCCGCTGGCTGGACGTACGCCGGTGGGACGTGATCGGGCCGGTGCTCGCCGACCGGTTCCGGCTCTGCCGGGGCAAGGGCTTCGGCGCGGTGGCGCTCGACGACGCCGACGCCTACCTGCACCGCTCCGGCTTCCCGCTCTCCTTCGACGACCAACTGCTGTTCAACCGGCGGGTGGCCCGGCTCGCCCGCTCCCTCGACCTCTCCCCAGGGCTGATCGACGACGTGCCGCAGGTGGCCGCGCTGGCCCCGGACTTCGACTTCGCGGTCAACCAGGAGTGCGTACGCCGCCGGGAGTGCGCCAAGCTGCTGCCCTTCGCCGACGCGCACAAGCCGGTCTTCCACGTCGAGTACACCGGCGACCCGGCCGCCTTCTGCGTCACCACGGTCGGCTACGGCTTCGCCTCCATCCTCAAGGACCGCACCCTCGACGCCTGGCGCGACCCCTGCCCCCTCCCCTGACCCGCTCGGTCGGGCTGCCGTGATGCCTGGCGCGGCTCGGGCGCGGCACGCCGAGGTCGGGCGGGACAGCGCGGAGGGCCGGGCCGCGGCACGCGGTCCGGCCCTCCGGTGGGACGGCTGGGTCAGCGGGCGCCGACCAGCTCCGGCGTGGGCGCGGGCGGCTCGGTCGGCGGAGTGGCGGCGCGACCGCGCAGGAAGCGCGGGGCCCACCAGTTCGCGTCGCCCAGCAGGGTCATCAGCGAGGGCAGCACCACGGCCCGGATGATCGTGGCGTCCAGCAGGATCGCCGCGGCCAGCCCGATGCCGAGCTGCTTCATGTCGATCGTGCTGAGCGTCGCGAAGATCGAGAAGACGCCCACCATGACGATCGCCGCGCTGGTCACCACGCCCGCCGACGAGGTGATCCCGTACGAGACGGCCTCCCGGTTCGACAGGCCGGAGCGCACGCCCTCACGGATCCGGCTCACCACGAAGACGTGGTAGTCCATGGAGAGCCCGAAGAGCACCACGAAGAGGAATAGCGGCAGCCAGGTGACGATCGCGCCGATCGAGGTGAAGCCGAGCAGATCCTCCGCCCAGCCGCCCTGGAAGACCAGCACCAGCAGGCCGTACGCGGCCCCGGCGGAGAGCAGGTTCAGCAGGATCGAGGTGAACGCGACCACCACCGACCGGAAGGTCCACGCCATCACCAGGAAGGTCAGCGCCAGCACGAAGGCCGCCACCAGGGGCAGCTTCTCCCAGACGTGCTGCGCGTAGTCCTCGCTGGCGGCGACGCCGCCGCCGACCGCGTACTCGACGCCGGGGATGCCGCGCAGCGCGGCCGGGACGAGGTCGTCGCGGAGTTCGTGCAGCGACCGGGCCGCCTCGTCGGTCCGGCTGGCGTACGGGGTGGCCACCTCCAGCACGGACACCCGGCGGTCGGCCGACACCTGGATCTTCGGGCCGTCCCCCTCGGCCGGCGCGAAGAGCGGGTCGGTGGCGGCCCGGCCGGCCAGGGCGGTCAGCGCGGCGTGCACCCGGTCGGCCTGCTCGGCCGGCGCCCGTACCGCCACGGTGTGGCTGGTGCCGTTGCTCGGGAAGGCGGCGGTGAGCCGGTCGTACGCCTGCATCGCCGCCGTGGTGCGGGGCACGTCCTCCATGCCGGGGAACTTCAGCTTCATGCCGAGTGCCGGGGCGGCCAGCGCGAGCAGCAGCCCGACCGAGACGACCAGGGTGGCCAGCGGCGCGCGCAGCGCGGGCTTCAGCACGGCCGGCCAGAACCGGGGCCGGGCCGGCTGCCCGTGCCGCCCGGTACGCGGCGCGGTGAGCCGCCACAGCAGCGGCACCCGGGGCCGGTCGACCCAGCGGCCGAGCTTGGCGAGCAGCGCCGGCAGCACGGTCAGCGAGCCGATCACGGCGACGGCCACCACCAGGATCGAGCCGACCGCCAGGGACGAGAAGATGGCGTCCTGGGCCAGCAGCAGCCCGCCCATCGAGATGATCACGGCGGTGCCGGAGACCACCACGGCGTGCCCGGAGGTCTCCGCCGCGATCTCCACCGCGTCCAGGCCGGCACGGCCCTTGGCCCGTTCCTCGCGTTCCCGCCGCACGTAGAAGAGCGAGTAGTCGACGCCGACCGCCATGCCGATCAGCAGGATCACGCTGGCCGTGGTGTCGGTCGCCGGCACCAGGTGCGAGGCGAGGGTGGAGAGCCCCATCGCCGCGGCCACCGAGGAGAGCGCGAGCAACACCGGCACACCGGCCGCGATCAGCGCGCCGAACGCGATGATCAGGATGGCCAGGGTGACCGGCAGGCTGAGCAACTCGGCCCGCTTGAAGTCCTTGCCGAGGGTGTCGTTCAGCGCCTGGCTGATCGACGGCCCGCCGACCTGCTCGACCCGTAGCGCCGGGTGCGCCTCCTGCACCTTCGCGGTGGTGTCCCGCAGCGGCTGCACCCGGTCCTCGGCGGTCTCCGGGTCACCTGACATGGTGATCGGCAGCAGCAGCGCGTTCCCGTCGCGGGACGGCAACGGCGTACCCACCGAGGCGACCCCGTCGACCTGCCGCAGCCGCGCCGCGGCATCGTCGGCGGCGGCCTTCGCCGCGGCCTGGTCGAGCGCCCCGGACCGGGGCGTGATCAGCACGTTCTCCGTGGCCGGCTCGTGGAAGCCGCCACTGTCGACGATCACCTCGGCCCGCCCGACCTCGCCGATCGCCTGGTCCTCGTCGGTCGCCTCGTTCAGGCCCGCGGCGTTGCCGCCCACGAAGCACACCGCCACGAACACGATCCACAACGCGATGGCCCGCCACGGGTGCTCCGCACTCCACCGTGCCAACCGCACGGTCACCGGTCGCCTGCCCATACCTGGGTTCCCCCTCCACACGTCGGCCCCCTGCCGACCGTGCTGACGCTAGGCAGCGGGCGACGCCGGGACATCGGGGAACGGCCCCGGCTCGTCCCCGATCCGTCCGGCCCCGGCCGACCGGGCCGATCCGGCTCGGCCAACCGGACAGAACGGGATTTTCAGGGTACGACGGGGGGACGCGCCCGGAACCGCCCGACGAGGCACACCCGGGCAACCCCGAGCCGACTCGGGGTCATCCCCGGAGGGCACCCCGGGGGCGGGGCTGGCAGCGCGGGCAACTGTACGAGGACCGGTTCATGAACGCCTCGCGCCGGATCGGGGCACCGCACCGCGGGCAGGGCTCCCCCTCGCGGCCGTACGCGTTCAGCGACCGGTCGAAGTAGCCGCTCTCGCCGTTGACGTTGACGTACAGCTCGTCGAAGCTGGTGCCGCCCTGCTTGATGGCCTCGCCCAGCACGTCGCGCACGTGCCCGAGCAGCCGGCCGGCCGCCGGCTGCGTCAACGCGTCGGTGGGGCGGGCGCCGTGCAGCTTCGCCCGCCACAGCGCCTCGTCGGCGTAGATGTTGCCGACCCCGGAGACCAGGGTCTGGTCGAGCAGCGCCCGCTTGATCTCCGTACGCTTCCGGCGCAGCGCGGCCACGAAGTCGGCGTCGGAGAACTCCGGGTCCATCGGGTCCCGGGCGATGTGCGCGATCTCGGCCGGCAGCTCGGCGCCGCCCTCGGAGACCGACAGCCCGCCGAACGTCCGCTGGTCGACGAAGCGCAGCTCCGGACCGTCGTCGGCGAACCGGAACCGGACCCGCAGGTGCAGCTCGTCGGCCGCCCCGACCGGCTGCAGCAGCAGCTGGCCGGACATGCCCAGGTGCCCGATCAGGGCGTCCCCGCTGTCCAGCGGCAGCCACAGGTACTTGCCCCGGCGGCGGACGCCGGTGATCGTCCGGCCGGTCAGCACGTCGGCGAAGTGCGCCGCGCCGGGCTCGTGCCGGCGGATCGCCCTGGGGTGGCGTACCTCCACCGAGGTGATCGTCCGCCCGATCACCCACTGGGCCAGGCCCTGCCGGACCGTCTCGACCTCGGGCAGCTCAGGCACGGCCGGCCCCCGCCCCGGCATCCTCGACCTCGGCACCCTCCGCCGCGGCCCTCGCGGCGGCCTCGGCCTCGGCCTGCTCGGTCAGCGTCCGCCAGGCCGACTCGGCGGCCCGCTGCTCGGCCTCCTTCTTGCTGCGCCCCTCGGCGCCACCGTACCGGTTGCCGGCCACCACCACCCAGGCGGTGAACGTCTTCAGGTGGTCCGGGCCGGTGCCCTCGATCCGGTACTCCGGGACGCCCAGCCCGAGCGCGGCGGTCAGCTCCTGGAGGCTGGTCTTCCAGTCCAGCGCGGCACCCCGGCCGGCCGACTCGGCCATCAGCGGGTCGAAGAGCCGGTGGATCACGAGGGCGGCGGTGTCCAGGCCGTACTGGAGGTAGATCGCGCCGAGCAGCGCCTCCAGGGTGTCGGCCAGGATGCTGGCCTTGTCGCGGCCGCCGGTGGCCTCCTCGCCCTTGCCCAGCAGCAGGTACGCGCCCAGCCCCGCCGGGCCGAGCCCGCGCGCCACGTCGGCCAGCGCGCGCATGTTCACCACGCTGGCCCGCAGCTTGGCGAGCTGGCCCTCGGGCAGGTCCGGGTGGTTGTGGAAGAGCGCGGTGGTGATCACCACGCCGAGGACCGAGTCACCCAGGAACTCCAGCCGCTCGTTGGTGGGCAGGCCGCCGTTCTCGTACGCGTAGGACCGGTGGGTCAGCGCGCGCTCCAGCAGCTCCGGGTCGAGCGACACCCCGAAGGCCGCCTCCAGGTGGCCGACGGGAGCACGCCGCCGCTTGTCGTTGGTCATGGTGCTACCTCGGTGTCGATGGGTGCGGGATCTTGTGGCAGGCCGGCGAGCAGGGCCGAGACGGTGTCGGTGGCGCCGCAGCGCCACAGGTGGGCGGCGAGCGCGATGCCGGAGGCGACGTCGTCGGGCCGGGCCGCGCCGTGGCAGACGACCACCGTGCCGGCCACGCCGAGCAGGGCCGCCGCGCGGGGGGCACCGCCGCTCGCCGGCGGCCCGCCGGCCATGGCGTACGCGCCCTCGATCGCCTTGAGCAGCACGTTACCGGTGAACCCATCGGTCACCACGACGTCGGCGCGGGTGCCGACGGAGACGTCGTACCCCTCGACCAGGCCGACGTAGCGGGCGTCGCAGGGCAGCGGCACGGCGGCGAGGGCGGGATCGGCGGAGCGGCGCAGCCGGTCGCCCTTGCCCGCCTCGGTGCCGACGGAGAGCAGGCCGACCCGGGGCGCGGCGACGGCGTGGGCCACCGCGGCGTACGCGGCGCCGAGCACGGCGTGCCGGGCGAGGGTGGCCGGACCGGGTTCCAGGGTGCCGCCGACGTCCAGCAGCACCACGGGGCCGGCGACGGCGGGCAGGGTGGCCACCAGGGCCGGGCGGCGTACCCCGGTCCAGCGACCGAGGCCGAGCGCGGCGGCGGTGACGGTGGCGCCGGTGGAGCCGGCGGAGACGAGCGCGTCGGCGAGCCCCTCGCGGACGGCGGTGACCGCCGCGCGGACGGTGCTCTCCGCACGCGCGGCAGTGGGGTGGTCGGCCATGCCGACGGCGGTCCGCACCGGGCGGACCGTGACCCGGGCACGCTGCTCCGGATCGAGCGCACCGATCAGCCCGTCGGCGACCTCGGTCGGTCCGACGAGCAGCAGGTGCAGGTCAGGGTCGGTGCGCACCGCTCGCAGAGCGCCGTCAACCACGACGGCGGGAGCATCGTCCCCGCCGAGGAGGTCAACGGCGATCCGCGCGGTGCCCGGCTCCACCGGTACGCCGGCCGAGGGCCGGCCGGCGGCGGAGGGAGCCGGGGCACCGGGCGAGAGCCATGGTGCGCGCGCCACCCGACCGGTGGTCGGGGACGTCACTCGGCGTCCAGGTCAGACCTCGAGGACCTGGCGGCCGTTGTAGGTGCCGCAGACGGAGCAGGCGGCGTGCGGGAGCTTCGCCGACTTGCACTGCGGGCAGGCCACGGTCGCGACCGCCGCGGTCTTCCACTGCGCCCGACGGGCCCGGGTGTTGCTGCGCGACATCTTGCGCTTGGGGACGGCCACGGTTCTTACTCCTCTGTACGGGTCAGTTGCGACAGGCCCGCCCAACGCGGGTCGATCTGCTGATGGCTGTGGTCGGCCGGCAGATCGTCCCAGTGCACCCCGCAGTCGGGGCACAAGCCTGGGCAGTCCTCCCGGCAGAGCGGGTTGGTCGGCAGTGCGAGCACCACCGCGTCCCGCAGCGCCGGCTCCAGGTCGATCAGATCGCCCTGCATCCGGCCCACCTCGTCCTCGTCGGTCGTGTCGTCCGTGGTGCTGTTCTCGTACGCGTACAGCTCCTGGATCGTCACGGCCACCGAGTCGTCGATCTCGCGCAGGCAACGGCCGCACTCGCCCTTGACGGGACCGGTGACGGTCCCGGAGACGAGCACGCCCTCGGACACCGACTCCAACCTCAGGTCGAGGTCGAGGTCCGCGCCCTCCGGCACGCCGATCAACTCCACGCCGAGGTCCACCGGTGCCGGCACGACCCGTTTGACCGTACGCAACGCGCCAGGCCGACGCGGCAGGTCCCTCGTGTCGAGGACCAGCGGCGACCTGGGGTCGAGTGGGCTTGGCGAGTGTTTGGGCATAGTCAGACTCCGGCCGGTGAGAGGCCGACAAAAAAGGTTACCTGGGCGACCGGCGGACCGTCGAACCGGGGGCGTCGCCCCTGGCCCGGCGGCTGCCGACTGTCGGCTGTCGGCCGCCGGCCCGCCTGCCGCTCAGAAGGGTAGCGGGCGATCCGCCTCGTCCCCAGCGAACGTGCCGATCTCGCGCAGCGCGTGCATCTTGTCCCGGCCCCGCTCTATCGAGGCCAGCGCCCGGGTCAGGAACTGCTCGAAGTTGGCCAGGGCGGTGTCGACGTAGTCGTCCACCTCGTCGCGGAGGCGCTGCGCCTCGGCGCGGGCCTCGGCGATGATCCGGGCGCCCTCGTGCTCGGCGGAGACGGTGATCTCGTTCACCGAGACCAGGCGGGCGTGTTCCGCCTCACCCTCGCTGATGATCCGGTCGGCCTCGCGCTTGCCGGCCTCCATGATCTTGTCGCGCTCCTCCAGCAGCGCGGCGGCCCGGCGCAGGTCGGCCGGGAGCTCCGCGCGCAGCTCGTCGAGGGCGGCGATCATCTCGCCCCGGTCGACCATGCAGTTGTTCCGCGACATCGGCACGGAGCGGGCCTGCTCCACCATGGCGATCAGTTCGTCGATGCGATCGAGCGGGTCCACCGGTACCTCACTCCTGTCCTCGTCGGCCGACCTTCATGATGCGGCCTGCGCCCGGTTTCGGCGCTGCACCCATCATGTCGCGCCCCCTCCACCCGCGCCGCTCCACCCCTACCCGGCGCGTCGCCCGCCCCGGGACCGCTCCCCGGCTCGCCGATCTTGCACTTTCGGCCCCGGCATTCCGCCCGTATCCGGGTGAATCCCCAACCGCAAGTGCAAGATCGCGGCAGGGAGAGGGGCGGGGCGGGGGTGGGTGGGGGCCAGGGTCAGGGGCGGGGTTCGGGGTGGAGGCGGGCCACGAGCTGCTCGCGGACGACGTCGGGGACGTGGGCGGAGATGTCGCCACCCCACTTGGCCACGTCCTTGACCAGGCTGGAGGAGAGGAAGGAGTAGAGCGGGTTGGTCGGCATGAAGAGCGTCTCCACGCCGGCCAGCCCGATGTTCATCTGCGCCATCTGCAGCTCGTAGTCGAAGTCGCTGACCGCCCGCAGGCCCTTGATCAGCACGCTCGCCTGCTGGGCCCGGCAGAAGTCCACCAGCAGCCCCCGGAACGACTCGACCCGCACGTTGTCGTACGAGGCCGTCACCTCGCGGAGCATCTTGATCCGCTCCTCGACGGTGAACAGCCCCTGCTTCGACTGGTTGACCAGCACACCGACGATCACCTCGTCGAACAGCCGGCTGGCCCGGCCGATGATGTCGAGGTGTCCGTTGGTGACCGGGTCGAAGGAGCCCGGACAGACCGCACGTCTCATGATCGGCGACCGTACCAAAGGGTGGTCTCGCCGTAACGGCGACTGCGCTCCGCAGTGACGCCTTCCACCCAGGTGACCGGACCGGTACGGCTGGACCGCTCCACGACCACCAGGGCGGCCGGGGCCAGCCAGTCCCCGTCGACCAGCGCGGCCAGCAGCGCGGTGACCTCCTCGTCCGGCACCGCGTACGGCGGGTCGGCGAAGACCACGTCGTAGGGCCCGCCGTCGGGGCCGGCCGCCAGCACGGTGGCCACCTTGCCGGTGACCAGGCGGGCGGCCGGGGCGGCACGCAGCGCGGCGATGTTCTCCCGGATCACCCGGGCCGCCCGGGCGTCGGACTCGACGAGCAGGACGTGCGCCGCGCCCCGGGACAGCGCCTCCAGGCCGACCGCCCCGGAACCGGCGTAGAGGTCGGCGAAGCGGGCCCCGGCCAGGTCCAGTTCGGCCTGCACCGCACTGAACAGGGCCTCCCGCACCCGGTCGGAGGTGGGTCGGGTGCCGGCGCCGGGGGGCGCGGCGATCCGCCGCCCGCCGTACGCCCCGGCCACGATCCGGGTCACCGTCTGCTCCTGCACATGACCCAGACGCTACGCGACGACCCGAAGCCGCCCGGCTGACACCGTGCGCACCGGAACAGACATCGATTGATCACTTACGGTGCATCAATGATCTCGAATTCATAACATACCTGTTTCCGGGCACCGATCGGTGTAACGCATTCCGCATCGATCTCGCTAGGGTCTGCCCGGTTGTGAGCGGACGTGAGGCTCCGGTCCGTCCGCCGCACTCTCCGATCTTCCCCTCATCAGGAGTAGACGTGAACCGTCTCCACCTCCGGCGTGCCGCGGCCCTCACGGCCGGCGCGCTGATCGGCCTCGCCGGCATCGCCACCGTCGCCACCCCGGCCATGGCCCACCACCCCATCCCGTCGGGCACGTACTGCGCGGCCAAGGACGGCAAGGTCACCGTCAACTGGTCGGTCCTCAACAGCGAGACCGACATCACCGGCACCATCACCAAGCTCGAGTCCACCGTGCCCGGTGACATCACCGGCGGGCTGGCGCTGAACGCGACCCTGCCGAAGCAGGGCGACGGCCCGCTGACCGGCACCCAGACCCACACCTTCGAGGGCGCCCTGCCCGAGCTGAAGCTCACCGTCGAGGCACGGTGGGAGCGCGGCGACCGGATCATCACCGAGGAACGCAGCGTCGTCGCGCAGCCCACTCAGGACTGCGGCCCGGGCGAGTCCCCGTCGCCGTCGCCCACGTCGCCGTCGCCGAGCGCCACCCCGACGCCGACCAGGTCGCCGGAGACCAGCCCGTCGCCCTCCAGCCCGGCCAGCCCGTCCGCGACGCCGTCCGTCCCGGCCGAGCCGGAGGAGCCGGTGTTCCGGCTGGAGCAGACCTGCGACAAGATGACCTTCATCGTGGAGAACCCGGCGAAGGGCATCCCCTTCACCGCCACGCTCACCACCGAGAAGGGCGTCAGCAAGAAGCTGGTGTCCGAGCCGGGCAAGACCGCCTCGGTCAGCTTCGACGCGTACAAGGGCCTGAAGGTCACCGTCAAGTACGACGTGATCGAGGGCTCCGAGACCATCCCGTACACCCAGCCGAAGGACTGCTCGGGCGAGGGTGGCGGCCTGCCGGTCACCGGTCCGGCCGCCGGCGCGATCGCGGGTGGCGCGGCCGTGCTGCTCGCCGCCGGTGCGGTGCTGTTCGTGGTGGCCCGCCGTCGTCGGGTCCGCTTCACCGCCTGATCCCGCGCGGATCGCCCGAGGGCGCGTCGATCACCCGGTCGGCGCGCCCTCGGCGCGTCCAGAACAGATCGCGCATCCCGCACTGATCGACCGGCGCATTCCGCGCCGGTCGACTCGGCTTGCGGCAGGGCGTGCCCTCGACGCGCCGCGACGCCACGACACGCGGCATCCCGGGTCGATCACCGCGCCGGCAACGGCGTCAGCCCTTCTCCAGGTACTCCGCGCGTTCCTCGTCGACCAGGGCGGCGACCGAGGCGGCCAGGGCGGGGTGCCGGGTCAGCTCGGGGTCCTCCTCGACCAGCGTGATCGCCTCGGCGCGGGCGTCCCGGATCAGGTCGGTGTCCCGCAGCAGCGACAGCAGCCGCAGGTGCGAGCGGCGCCCGGACTGGGTGGCGCCCAGCACGTCGCCCTCCCGGCGCTGCTCCAGATCCAGCTCCGCGAGCTTGAACCCGTCAGTGGTGGAGGCGACCGCGTCGAGGCGTTCCCGGGCGGAGGAGCCCTCCATCGCCTCGGTGACCAGCAGGCAGAGACCCGCAGCGGAACCCCGGCCCACCCGGCCGCGCAGCTGGTGCAGCTGGGAGACGCCGAACCGGTCGGCGTCCAGCACGATCATCACGGTGGCGTTGGGCACGTTCACGCCCACCTCGACCACCGTGGTGGCCACCAGCACGTCCAGGTCGCCGGCGGCGAAGGAGCGCATCACCGCGTCCTTCTCGTCGGCCGGCAGCCGCCCGTGCAGCACCCCGATCCGCAGCCCGTGCAGCGGCCCCTCGGCGAGCAGCGGGGCCACCTCGGTCACCGCCAGCGGCGGCCGCCGGCCGCTGTCGTCCTCCCGGGGCGCCTCCTCGTCGCTCTGCGGGCCTTCTCCGATCCGCGGGCACACCACGTACGCCTGGTGGCCGGCGGCCACCTCCTCGCGCATCCGGCGCCAGGCCCGGTCGAGGAAGGCCGGCTTCTCGGCGGCCGGCACCACGTGCGAGGCGATCGGCGACCGGCCCTGCGGCAGCTGGGAGAGGGTGGAGACCTCCAGGTCGCCGTAGACGGTCATGGCGACCGTACGCGGGATCGGAGTGGCGGTCATCACCAGCACGTGCGGGGGCTGCTCGGCCTTGGCGCGCAGCGCGTCCCGCTGCTCCACGCCGAAGCGGTGCTGCTCGTCGACGACCACCAGGCCCAGGTCGCGGAAGTCGACCCCCTCGTAGAGCAGGGCGTGGGTGCCGAGCACGATGCCGGCCCGCCCCTCGGCCACCTCGGCGAGGGCTCGCCGCCGGGCCGCCGCGCCGAGCGAGCCGGTGACCAGCTCCACCCGGGTGGCGTCGTCGGCGGCGCCCAGCTCGCCGGCCTGGGCGAGCGGGCCGAGCAGGTCGAGGATGCCCCGGTAGTGCTGGGCGGCGAGCACCTCGGTGGGGGCGAGCAGCGCCGCCTGCCCACCGGCGTCGACCACCTGGAGCATGGCCCGCAGCGCCACCACCGTCTTGCCTGAGCCGACCTCGCCCTGGAGCAGCCGGTGCATCGGGTGGGCGGTGGCCAGGTCGGCGGCGATCTCCCGGCCCACGGTCTGCTGGCCGGGGGTCAGCTCGTACGGCAGCCGGGCGTCGAACGCGTCCAGCAGGCCCCCGGCGCGCGGCGGCCGGGCCTGCGCCGGCCAGGCGGCCGCCCGGTGCTTGCGCTGCACCAGGGTGAGCTGCACGGCGAACGCCTCGTCCCACTTGAGCCGGCGCCGGGCCCGGTAGAGCGCCTCCTTGCTGGACGGCCGGTGGATCTCGCGCAGCGCGGTGCCGATGTCGGCCAGGTTGCGGCTGGCCCGGACGGTGGCCGGCAGCGGGTCCTCCGGCGGGGTGAAGGTGTCCAGCACCACCCGGACGCAGCGGGCGATCACCCAGGTCGGCACCGCCGCCGCAGCCGGGTAGACCGGGATCAGCGCTCCGGCGAACTCCTCGACCTCCTCGTTGGCCGCCGCCTCGCCGTCGCCGCCCTCGCCGAGCAGCACGTACTCGGGGCCGTTGAGCTGCCGCTTGCCCCGGAACTCGGTGACCTTGCCGGCGAACAGCCCCCACCGGCCGGGCCGCAGGTCGCGCTCCCGCCAGGCCTGGTTGCCGAAGAAGGTGAGGGTGAGCACGCCGCCCGAGCCGTCGCCGACGGTCACCTCCAGCAGGTTGCCGCGGCGCTGGCGCATCGGTCGCACCGCGGTGCGCTGCACCTGGGCCAGCACGGTGACCTGCTCCCCCACGTCCAGCGAACGGATGTCGGTGTGCTCGCCGCGCTCGTCGTAGCGGCGCGGGAAGTGGTAGATCAGGTCACCCGCGGTGTGCAGGTCGAGGTGGCTCGCCAGGGCCTTGGCGGTGCGCTCCCCGACCAGCTTCTTCAGCGGCGTGTCCACGATGGTCGGCTCGCTCGTCATTCGACCCCCAGCAGAAGCGGGTAGTGCGGCTGGCCGCCCTCGTACGCCTGCACCTCGACGAACGGCCAGGAGCGCTCGACGTGCTCGCGTACCCGGTCGGCGAGCCCCTCCGGGGCGTCCGCCCCGCAGAGCAGGGTGACCAGCTCACCGCCGCCGCCGAGCATCCGGTCGACGACCGCGGTGCAGGTGTCGAACAGGTCGGCGCCGATCAGGTGCACCTCCCCCTCGACCAGGGCCAGGACGTCACCCGGCCGGCACGGCCCGGCCACGGTGAGCGCCTCCTTGCTGGCGTGGCAGACCTCGGCGTACCGGCAGGCGCCGGCCGCCTCGGCCATCGCGATGACGTCGTCCTCGAAGCGCCGCTTGGGGTCGCGGACGGCCAGCGCGGCGAGGGCCTGCACGGGTGACCGGGTGGGCACGACGCTCACCTTGACGCCGAGCCCGTGCGCCTCCCTGGCGGCCGCGCTGGCCACCGACTGGGTGTTCGGGTCGTTGGGGAGCACCACCACCCGGGCCGCCCCGGTGGCGCGGATCGCGTCGAGCAGCTCGCCGGTGGACGGGTTGGCCGGCACCACGGTGGCGCCCTCGGCGCTGAAGAGCTGGGCGATGCCGGCGCCGGTGGCCACCACCACGGCGGCCCGGCCGTCCGCCAGCGGCCCCGGCGCGGACGGGGTCACCTGGTCGGCGAAGCGGGTCACCGTGATCCGGTGCGGGCGGCCGGCCACCACGCCCGCCTCGACCGCCGCGCCGACGTCGTTGACGTGCACGTGCACGTTCCAGGTGTCCTGACCGTCGCCGACGATCACCAGTGAGTCGCCGAGGGCGTCCAGCTCGCCGCGCAGCCGGGCCACCGCCTCGTCGGTGGCGTCGAGCAGGTACTGCACCTCGTAGGCGTACGCCGAGGAGCCGGTCTCCCGGACGGCGGTGGCCGGTGGCCGGGTGGCGGGTGCCGGCTCCCCCGCCGGCCGGGGGCTCTCCCCGGTGACGACCTCGACCAGCGCGTCCAGCAGCAGGCAGAGGCCGCGCCCGCCGGCGTCCACCACGCCGGCCCGGGCCAGCGCGGGCAGCTGCTCCGGGGTACGCGCCAGGGCGCGTGCCGCCCCGCCGGCCGCGGCCCGGGCCACCGCGCGCAGGTCGTCGCTGTCCGCCTGTGCGGCGGCGCGGGCCGCGGCGGCGGCCACGGTGAGCACGGTGCCCTCGACCGGATGGGCGACCGCGGCGTACGCGGCGGTGGCCGCGTCGGCCAGGGCGGTGGCGAGCTGCCGGCCGCGGACCGCCGGGGCGGCGGCGAGCGCGTCGGCGAAGCCGCGCAGGATCTGCGACAGGATCACCCCGGAGTTGCCCCGCGCTCCCAGCAGCGCGCCCCGGGCCATCAGCCGCAGCGCGTGCCCGTGCGGGGTGTGCCCGTCGTCGGGGAGGGTGTCCAGGTCCATCGCGAGGGCCTGGTGGGCGGAGGTGAGGGTGAGCACCAGGTTGGTGCCGGTGTCCCCGTCCGGGACCGGGTAGACGTTGAGGTCGTCGATCTCGCCCTGGTGCCGTTGCAGGGCGGCCAGCCCGCTCGCGCACCAGCGGCGCACCGCGGCGGCGTCGAGGGTGTCCAGCACGTCGGGAAGCCTACTGGCGCGCACCGACACGCGCCCGGCCCGCGTCGGCGTGTCCGGGGGCCGGGGCGCGCCGGCTCGCCTTCCCCGGGCCGGTACGCTGGCCGGGTTCCCATCCGCTCGGCCCG
Organism: Micromonospora sp. NPDC048930; assembly: GCF_043197935.1. Lineage (NCBI taxonomy): Bacteria > Bacillati > Actinomycetota > Actinomycetes > Micromonosporales > Micromonosporaceae > Micromonospora > Micromonospora sp. NPDC048930. The sequence continues at coordinate 86,879 of NZ_JBICUB010000004.1, read as the reverse complement.
TCCGGCACCGCGCGGCGAGCTGAAGCCGCCGTCCGGGGCCGGTTGGGCGTACCGGCCTGTCATCGGGTAACCTGGCCAGGTTGCCCGGGCAGCGCCTGGCGGCGACCTCATGAACGTTTCAAACCCAGGAGTATCCCGTGGCTAGCGTGTGCGACGTCTGTGGCAAGGGGCCGGGCTTCGGCCACAACGTGTCCCACTCGCACCGGCGGACCAACCGCCGCTGGAACCCGAACATCCAGTCGGTGCGTACCCCGGCCGGTGGCGGCACCACCAAGAAGTTGCAGGTCTGCACCTCGTGCATCAAGGCCGGCAAGGTCACCCGCGCCTGACGCGGTAGCGCCACCCAGCATTCGTCGGTTGCCGGCGGACCGGAAGGGTCCGCCGGCTTCTGTCGTGTCCGCGTCAGGCGTCCCGGCCGGCATCGACCCGCCCCGCCGCCCTGATCGACCGGGGCCGCGGCTCTGATCGACTCAGGCTGCGGCAGGTCGGGGTGCGCGCGGCTGCGGACACCGGCGACCTGCCGCAGGTCGAGTGGATCATGACCGCCCGGCCGGGCCGGGCCGCGCGGCGGGTGGGCGTCAGAGCGGGCGGCCGAACGAGAGGCAGCCGGGCGCGTCCTTGTAGAAGCCGAAGTTCGGGATCCGCTCGTAGCCGGCCGAGGTGTACATCGCGATCGCCTCGGGCTGCTTGTCGCCGCACTCCAGGATCATCCGCTTGCGGCCCTGCTCGCGCGCCGACTCCTGCACCGCCGCCAGCACCGCACGGGCGACGCCCCGGCCCCGGGCGGCCGGCGCGGTGTACATCCGCTTCAGCTCGGCCGTCTCGCCATCGTCACCGTGGCTGCGCCACCCGCCGCAGCCCACCGGCTGCCCGTCCAGGTAGGCGACCACGAAGGCCCCGTCCGGAAGTTCGAACTCCGCCGCGTCGACCGGTGTGTCGTCCCCGCTGCCGCCGTACCGCTCGCCCAGGTCGGCCAGGGCCGACCGGATCAGCGCCTGCGACTCGGGTGCGTCGAAGCGCCGCACCCGGATCTCGATCTCACTCACGGCATGAAGGGTACGGCCGGAGCCGGACCCGGCCGGGCCGATGTCGCCCGCATCGGACGCAGATCACTCCGTCCGGCGGAAGTGGTCCCACCCCGCGGGGCCCGCGTACGCCACCCCGTCCACGGTCACCCCGGTGCCCTCGGTCACCAGGCCGATCGGCCGCCACCCGGACGGCAGCGTCGCCGTCGCCGGGAAGGTCGCCGCCAGGGCGTGGTCGTCGCCCCCGGCCAGGAGCCAGGAGTACGGGTCGACGCCGAGCGCCTGCGCCGCGTCGCGCATCTGCCGGGGCACCTCGAACGCGTCCCGGGTCACGTCGATCGCCACCCCGCTGGCCTTCGCCACGTGCCCCAGGTCGGCCAGCAGCCCGTCCGAGACGTCGATCATGGCGGTGGCGCCGGCCCGCGCGGCCTCCGGCCCGGCCCGGTACGGCACCTCGGGTCGGCGGAAGGCCTCGACCAGCAGCCGGGGCGTCCGGAAGCCGCGGGACAGCACGGTGTAGCCGGCCGCCGCCCAGCCGGTCCGCCCCGCCAGCGCCACCACGTCCCCGGGACGGGCCCCGGAGCGGACCACGGGCGGCCGGTCGGCCAGGTCGCCCAGGGCGGTCACCGCGATGGTCAACGTCGGGCTGGCCGACATGTCCCCGCCGACCACGCTCGCGCCGACCAGGGCCGCCTCGGCGCCGAGCCCGTCGGCCAGCTCCTCGGCCCAGGCGGGGTCCAGCTCGGCCGGCATGCAGAGGGCGACCAGCAGCGCGGTCGGGGTGGCGCCCATGGCGGTGATGTCGGCCAGGTTGGCCGCCGCCGCCCGGTGGCCGACGTCCCGCGCCCCGGACCAGTCCCGCCGGAAGTGCCGCCCCTCGACCAGCACGTCCGTGGAGGCGACCACCCGCCGGTCCGGCGCCGCGACGACCGCCGCGTCGTCACCGGGGCCGAGCAGCACGCCCTCCCCGTACGCCAGCCGGGCGGTCACCCGGTCGATCAGCCCGAACTCCCCCACACCCGCGACCGTCATTCCGTCCCCTCGTCGCGCTCGTCGGTCCCGCACGTCCCGCCACCATCTCCCGCGTGTGCTCGCTCACCGCGTTCAGCCGGCGACCGATAGGGATCACGCCTACTCAGTACGGTAGTTTCACCCTTCGGGCCGCCCCAGGCGGCGACGGACGGAGGTCGAGTCGTGGTACAGGCGTACATCCTCATCCAGACCGAGGTCGGGCGGGCGCGTGACGTGGCCGGTCAGATCGCGGACCTTGCCGGCGTGGTACGGGTCGACGCCGTCACCGGGCCCTACGACGTGGTCGTCCTCACCGAGGCGAACACCGTCGACGAGCTCGGCAAACTCATCGTCAGCAAGGTGCAGATGGTGCCCGGCATCACCCGCACCCTCACGTGTTCGGTGGTGCGCCTGTAAGTGGACGAGATCACTTCCTCCCCCGCTTCCGACGAGACCCGCCCGGCCGGGCCGCGTCGCGACCGGTCGACCCGCGGCGCCGCGCTCTGGGCGACCCTGATCGCGGTGCCGGTCACCGTGGCGGTGGCCGGGTTCACCTTCGCCAAGCTCTCCCCGGAGCAGCCGGCCGCCGCGCCCAGCGCGTCGGCGAGCGCCGCCCGGCCGCAGTCGACCACCCCGGTCGAGATGCCCGCGCCGACCCTGGCGGAGCGTCCCGCGGTGGTGTGCCGCGCCCTGGTGTCCCAGCTGCCGGAGAGCGTCCGGGACCTGAAGCAGCGGCCGGTCACCGCCGGCGCCGAGCAGAACGCCGCGTACGGCGACCCGGCGATCACCGTGGCCTGCGGCGGCACCCCGCCGGTCGTGCCGCCCACCGACGAGGTGTGGTCGGTCAACAAGGTCTGCTGGCACGCGGTGGAGGAGGCGGACGCGACCGTGCTGGCCACCGTCGACCGGGAGACCCCGGTCCGGGTCCGGGTGCCCAAGGCGTACGCGCAGCCCCTGCAGTGGGTCAGCCCGATCTCCGACGCCATCGTGTCCGCCGTCCCGTCGGCGAAGACCGCCCCCTCCGGCTGCGCCGCCTGACCCCCGTCCCCTTCGTGAGGGCGCTGATTCACGGAAAGAGTGGCCATTCCCGCTCGGGAGGCCACTCTTTCCGTGAATCAGGGCGGATCTGATCGTGGGCCTGGCCTGGGCGGCGCCGGCGGGTGGGTCAGCGGCCGGCGCGGCGGAGGGCGGTGCGGATGAGGCGGTGGACCAGCTTCGGGTACTCCAGGCCGCTGGCGGCCCACATCCGGGGGAACATCGACGTGGGCGTGAAGCCGGGCATGGTGTTGATCTCGTTGAGGTAGACGTCCAGCTCCGGCGTGACGAAGAAGTCGACCCGGGCCAGGCCGGAGCAGTCGAGCGCGGTGAAGGCGCGGGCGGCGTACTCCTGCACCCGGCGGGTGACCTGCTCCGGCAGGTTCGCCGGGATGTCGTACTCGCACGCGTCGTCGATGTACTTCGCCTCGAAGTCGTACCAGTCGTGGCCGGAGATCACCCGGACCTCGGCCAGCACCGACGCCTCCGGCGCGCCGCCGGCCTCGCCCTCCAGCACGCCGCACTCGATCTCGCGGCCGACGATCGCGCCCTCGACCAGCACCTTGGTGTCGATCTCGCGGGCCGTGGCGACCGCCGCGTCGAGCTGGGACCACTCGTCCACCTTCGTGATGCCGAAGGAGGAGCCGGCCCGGGACGGCTTGACGAAGACCGGCAGGCCCAGCCGCTCCTTGTCCTCCTCGGACATGGTCATCCCGTTGCGCAGCACCACGTACGGGCCGACCGGGATGCCCTCGGCGGCGCAGAGCTTCTTGGTGAACTCCTTGTCCATGGCGGCCGCGGAGGCGAAGACGTTCGCCCCGACGTACGGGATGTCGGCCATCTCCAGCATCCCCTGGATGGTGCCGTCCTCGCCGTACGCGCCGTGCAGCACCGGGAAGACGACGTCCACGTCGGCGAGAGCCCGGGGGCCCTGCGTCGGGTCGAGCACCATCAGGCCACCGACCGCCGGGTCGGCGCGCAGCACCAGCTCGGCACCGGAACCCGAGGTGATCTCCGGCAGCTTCCGGTCCTGGATGGCGAGCTGGCCCGGGTCGCCGCTGGCCAGCACCCACTGGCCCTGCCGGGTGATCCCGACCGGCACCACCTCGAACTCGTCCGGGTCCAGGGCGCCCAGCACGCTGCCCGCGCTGACGCAGGAGATCCCGTGCTCGGGACTACGGCCGCCGAAGACGATCGCCACGCGGGTCCTGCCTGGGGTGGTCACTGTAGGTCACCTCTTCGTTCGCGACTGCGGCCGGCCGTGCTCGCCCGTGGCGCTCACCCGGTTGACCTTACTGTGCGTGGCGAGCAACGGCAGCCGATACCCGGGGACCGGCAAGGCGGCGCGCATCCGGTCAGCAAACCATATACGGGGAGTAACGGGACGCGAGTTGTCGCGGTGGCCGATTAGGCTCCTCGTCCTGTGAGCTCCGATCCGCTGATCGACAGCCTGACGGCCGCCCTCGACGCCCGCCCCGACGACCTGCCGCTGCGGCTGCACCTGGCCGGGCTGCTGCTCGACGGCGGCCGGGGCGCGGAGGCCATCGCGCACGTCGGGCAGGCACTCGCCCGGGACCCGGGCAACGCGCAGGCCCAGGCGCTGATGCAACGGGCCCTCGGGGCCCCCGTACCGGACCCGTCCCCGCCCTCCGCGCAGCGGCCGGCGCCGGACGGTCCACCGGCGCAGCGGCCGGCGCCGGACGGTCCACCGGCGCAGCGGCCGGCGCCGGACGGGCCTCCCGCGGACGATCCCCTGGCCGCGTACGCGCAGGAGCTGGCCGACGTGGTGCCGCCGCGGTTCGCCCCGGCCGGCGACGAGCCGGAACCGGTCCGCGGCGAGGCCGACCGGGTGTACGACGTGGAGTCCTCCTCGGTGCGGCTGGCCGACGTGGGTGGCATGTCGGCGGTCAAGGAACGCCTGGAGCTGGCCTTCCTGGGCCCGCTGCGCAACCCGGAGCTGCGCCGGATGTACGGCAAGAGCCTGCGCGGCGGGCTGATGCTCTACGGCCCGCCCGGCTGCGGCAAGACCTTCCTGGCCCGGGCGGTGGCCGGCGAGATGGGGGCGAAGTTCCTGTCGCTGTCCATCGTGGACGTGCTGGACATGTGGGTCGGCAACTCCGAGCGGAACCTGCACGAGCTGTTCCAGGCGGCCCGGCGCAACGCGCCCTGCGTGCTCTTCCTCGACGAGATCGACGCCCTGGGCCACAAGCGTTCGCAGGTGTCGTCGAGTTCGATGCGGACGCTGGGCAACCAGCTCCTGGCCGAGCTGGACGGCATGGAGGGCGACAACGAGGGCGTCTTCGTGCTGGCCGCGACGAACACGCCGTGGGACGTCGACCCGGCGCTGCGCCGGCCGGGCCGGTTGGACCGGATGGTGCTGGTGCTGCCGCCGGACGCCGACGCCCGGGCCGCGATCCTGGAGTACCACCTGCGCGAGCGCCCGATCGCCAACATCGACCTGCGGCGGGTGGTCGCCGCGACCGAGGACTTCTCCGGCGCCGACCTGGCCCACCTCTGCGAGACCGCCGCCGAGTTCGCGATGGCCGACTCGGTACGCACCGGCGAGGTCCGGATGATCGAGCAGCGGGACCTGGAGCGGGCGCTGAAGGAGGTCCGCCCGTCGACCCGCCCCTGGCTGTCGACCGCCCGCAACGTCGCCATGTTCGCCAACGAGGGCGGCGTCTACGACGACCTGGTCGGCTACCTGAAGCGGCGCAAGCTGCTCTGAGGCCGGTGCGGCCGGTGGCGGGACCTGCCACCGGCCGCACCGGCACCCCGCCTCCGCCGGGTCCGGAGGCGGGCGGGTTCAGTCCAGGTGCGCCGGGTCCTTGGGGCGGCGTCCGACCGCGATGACCTTCACGCGCTGGCGACCGGCGCGGACCATCCCGAGCGCCATGAAGGCGCCGGCGATCCGGTCCGCCGCCTCGCGGCTGCTCGCCCCGACCACCTGCCGGCGGCGCTCGGGGCTCGTCCGTTCGTTGCGCTCCACCCCCTCCAGGGGGCGGACGTCGGTGAGAACCACGAGGAACCGGGTCATCCCCGCCCACCTCCGTCCGGTGGGCGGCAACCGGTCGCCGTCATGCCACTCCCTCCCCGCTTCTCGCCGGTGGCGTCTCCTCGGGAGGTGAGGGGCACGCGGCGATCGGGTCGTGGGGGAGAAAAACCCGATCACCGCGCGCCCCATCCCCTCCGGTCGCTCACCACCACCGTCGCCACGACAACCGGTGGTGAGGACGCGGTCACAGATTGACAGGTGGACACGCGTGAATGCAACTCTCATCGGATTTCTCTCATGCCAGACCTCCCATTGATGTGCGACCATCGATGCATGGCGCCGAAGACCGCCCGGGCCCGACGGCTCGGCATAGCCCTGCGAACGCACCGGGAAGCCGCCGGCCTGACCCTCGAGGCCGCGGCCGACGAGATCAACAGCACCCGGAGCACCCTGTCCCGGTACGAGAACGCGCAGACGCTGGTCAGCCCGGCCACCGTGCGCGCGCTGCTCACCCTCTACGGGGTCGGCTCCGACGACATCGCCGCGGCGGTGCAGCTGGCCAAGGACGCCCGCAAGCCCGGCTGGTGGGTCTCCTACTCGTACCTGCTGGATCGGCGGACCATCGACTTCATCGCGCTGGAGGCGGAGGCGACCGGGATCGCCAACTTCGAGCCCTCGGTGGTGCCCGGCCTGCTGCAGACCGCCGACTACATCCGGGGGGTGATGCGGGGTGGCCCGCACACCCTCAGCGACGAGCAGGTGGAGCAGCGCGTCCAGGTGCGGCTGGACCGGCAGCAGCGGCTCACGGGTGACGATCCGCCGATCCTCGACGCCATCATCGACGAGGGCGCCCTGCTGCGTCCCGTCGGCGACCGCGCGGTGATGGCGGGCCAGCTCCAGCACCTGCTGAAGATGGCCGAGCTGCCCAACATCACCGTGCAGGTGATACCACTGGCGGCGGGCTACCACCGGGGCACCCGAGGCTCACTGCACATGTTGGAGTTCGCCGACCCGGAGGATCCGATCATCGCGTCGGTGGAGACGGTCGCCGGGCAGATGATCCTGGATCGGCCGGGCGACCTGCGTACCTGCACAAAGATCATGGAGCACCTGCGGACCGTGGCGCTGAGCCCGGCGGCCAGCCGGGACCAGCTCCTCCGCCTGCTGAACGAGAGGTAGACCCGATGAACGGCACGAACAGCCCCCGCCCGCCCGCGACCGGCTGGCGCAAGAGCAGCCACAGCGGCGACGAGGGCGCGTGCGTGGAGATGGCGCTCCTGCCGGAGGCGGTCGCCGTCCGCGACTCCAAGGACCCGGCCGGCCCGGTGCTGGTCTTCTCCCCGGCGGCCTGGGCCGCCTTCGCCGGAGCGCCGCCGCGCCCCTGACCGGGCTCAGCCGGTGACCACCGGGGCGGCGGGCGCGTCGGCCCGGACCGCCTCCAGGGCGGCGATGGCCACCCCGCGCGCCCCGGCCATGTCCCGGTCGGGCACCAGGGCGAAGGTGGCCACCGCGGCCTGCTCGGCCCGGAGCACGGTGTGCTCCCGTACGGTGGCCAGGAACCAGTCGCGGAACTCCGGCGCCGCCTCCACGACCCCGCCCCCGACGAAGTACGCGTGCGGGTCGGTGAAGTTCGCCGCGATCGTGAAGAGCCGCCCCAGGGCCGCCGCCTGCTGGGTGAAGACCTGCCGGGCCAGGGCGTCGCCCCGCTCGCCGTAGCCGCGGACCAGCTTGGCCGCCCGGGCCGGCTCCTCCGCCGCCAGCGGATGCCCCGGGAACCGCCCCAGCCAGTACGGCAGCAGGTTCCGCTCGATCCCGGTCAGCGAGGCGACGCTCTCCGCGTCCCCGCTGAAGCCGCAGGCGCAGGTGGGCACCGGCTGGCCCGCGCCGAGCAGCCCGTCGAGCGGGATGTGCACGTGCCCGAACTCCCCCGCCATCCCGGCCGCGCCGCCGACCACCCGCCCGGCCTCCACCACCCCGCCACCGAGCCCGGTGCCGACGATGGCGGCGACCGAGGACCGGCGCATCGCGTCCGCTCCGAAGTGGACGTGGTGCGCGTAGAGGGCCGCTGCGTTGCCGTCGTTGGCGTAGACCACCGGCAGGCCCAGCCGACGCTCCAGCGCGCTGCGGACGTCGTACCCCCGCCAGGCGGGCTGGGAGAAGTTGGTGGAGCCGCGCGAGGAGATCACCCCGGTGGCGCTGGCCGGACCGGGGGTGTCCAGCCCGACCGCGCGGACCAGCTCGCGGGGCACGCCGGTCAGCGCCAGCACCCCGTCGAGCGCCCGGGCCAGGGCCTCGATCGCCGCCGCCGGCCCGGCCTGCACCTCGCTCGGGATCTCCACCAGCCCGTCCACCAGGAACCGACCGTCGACGGTCAGGACGGTGGCGTTGTTGCTGTTCCCGCCGTTGTCGAGCCCCACCACCACCGGCACACCCGCGCTGCCCACGGCCACCCCTCCCACCGAGCCTGACCTGAGGCTAGTGCGGTGGTCAGCGGCCCGCCATGCGCCGGACGGGCACCCCGCCCGCCGGCCCTTTCCCGGCGTCCGCGCCGGCGGGAGCCGAACGAGCGACCGCGTTCAGGCGGGGCGGCGGGCGGTCACCGCGGTGGCGTCCAGGTCCTCGTCGTGCACCACCGTCGGCACCAGGCCGGCCCCGGCCAGCACGGCGCAGAGCGCCTCGGCCTGACCGGCGCTGGCCTCCACCGCGAGGTGCCCGCCCGGGGCGAGCCACTCGGCCGCGCCGGCCGCCACCCGGCGCAGCACGGCCAGCCCGTCCACCCCGCCGTCCAGGGCCACCAGCGCCTCGTGCAGCCGCGCCTCGGCCGGCATCAGCGCCACCGCCCCGCTCGGCACGTACGGCGCGTTCGCCACCACCAGGTCCAGCCGCCCCCGCCACTGCTCGGGCACCGCCGCGAACAGGTCGCCCTGGTAGACCGGCACGCCGAGCGGGGCCAGGTTGCGCCGGGCGCAGGCCACGGCCACCGGGTCGATGTCGGCGGCGGCCAGCCAACGCGGCGCGAGCCGGCCGTGCAGCACCAGCGCGGCGGCGCCGGACCCGCAGCAGAGGTCCAGCACGGCCGGCGCCGGACCGGCCACGGCCGCCGCGGCGGCGACCAGGAGGGCGGTACGCCCGCGGGGCACGAACACCCCCGGGTCGACGGCGACCCGCAGGCCGCAGAACTCGGCCCAGCCGAGCAGGTGCTCCAGCGGCTGGCCGGCGACCCGGCGGTCGACCAGGTCGGTGAGGGCCGCGGCCGAGTCGGCGGCGGCGATCAGCAGATCCGCCTCGTCCTCGGCATAGACGCAGCCGGCGGCGCGCAGCCGCTGCACGAGGGCGGGACGGTCGGAGTGCGACAGTGCCATGGGGATGCCTTTCGGGAACGCTCGTCGGCGCTCCCGACGTCGCCTAACCCCTCGGCGACGCGGACTCGGAGGGAGCGCCGGTCCTTCGCTGGTGGATCGGTCTCACCTCCTCCGGTCGGGCCCGTACGGGCCGTGGCTGACGGTCACCTTAGCGGAGCCGTTCCCGCCCGGCCGCCCCGGTGTCGGCGCGGCGTCAGCCGGCGCTGGCGTCCAGCGCGGCGGTCACGTCGGCCACCAGGTCGGCGGGGTCCTCGATGCCGCAGGAGAGCCGGACGAAGCCGGGCGCGGTGTCGTCGCCCCACTGGGCCCGCCGGTCCGCGGTGGTGTGCAGGCCGCCGAACGAGGTGGCGGCGGCGACCAGCCGGGAGGCGTCGAGGAACCGGGCCACCCGGGCGGCGTCCCCCAGGTCGAAGGAGAGCACCCCCGGCATCCGACGCATCTGCGCCGAGGCGACCGGGTACGCCGGATCCTCCGGCCGCCCCGGCCAGCGCAGCCCGGTCACGTCGGCGCGGCCGGCGAGCAGCCGGGCGAGCGCCTCGGCGTTGGCGGTCTGCCGGGCCAGCCGCAGGTCCATGGTGGCCAGCGAGCGGTGGGCCAGCCAGCAGTCGAACGCCCCGGGCACCCCGCCGGTGGTGGTCCGCCAGGCGGTCACCGGGTCGAGCAGCTCGGCGGAGCGGGTCGCCACGTACCCGAGCAGCAGGTCGGAGTGGCCGGTGAGCGCCTTGGTGCCGGAGGCGACCACCACGTCGGCGCCCAACTCCAGCGGGCGCTGGCCGAGCGGGGTGGCGGTGGTGTTGTCCACCGCGACGAGCGCCCCGGCGGCGTGCGCCGCGGCGGTGAGCGCCGGCAGGTCGGCCACGTCCAGGCCCGGGTTCGCCGGGGTCTCCAGCAGCACCAGCCGTACGCCGTCGAACGACGGGTACGGGCCGGCGGTCGGGACGAAGCCGACGCGTACCCCGATGCCCTCCAGGGTGGCGGTGGCGAAGGCGCGCACCGGGAAGTACCCGTCGGCGGGCAGCAGCACGGTGTCCCCGGGGCGCAGCAGCGCCAGCAGCAGCCCGGTGATGGCCGCCTGGCCGGTGGCGAAGACCCGGCAGTCCCCGCCCTCCAGCTCGCCGATGGCGGCCTCCAGCAGCCGCCGGGTGGGGTTGTCCGGCCGGCCGTACCCGTTGGGCGTCGCGGCCGGCCCCTGCCACGGGTCCAGGTGGTAGGGCGCGGCGAAGACCGGGCCGGGCAGGAACGGCTGTCCCGGCTCGGGCGTGGGAAGCCCCGCGTGCACGCTGCGGGTGCCGTCACCCCAGTCGCTCATGCAGCCGCCTCGCTCCGCTCGGCGGCCGCATGAGGCTCGACCGCACAGTGCCCGATGATTCGCTCGCTCCGCTCGCTCATGGCCGCCTCACTCGTACGACTCGGGCTTCGCGGTCCGGCTCATCAGCGCGTCCACGGCGAGCCGCGGGTCCATCCCCTCGTGGCAGATCCGCTCGATCTGCTCGGTGATCGGCATCTCCACGCCGTGCGCCCGGGCCAGGTCCCGGATGGCCAGGCAGCTCTTCACGCCCTCGGCGGTCTGCCGGGTGGCCGCCTGGGCCTGTTCCAGGGTCTCCCCCCGGCCCAGGTGCTCGCCGAAGGTGCGGTTGCGGGCCAGCGGCGAGGAGCAGGAGGCGACCAGGTCGCCCATGCCGGCCAGCCCGGCGAAGGTGATCGGGTCGGCGCCGAGCGCCACGCCCAGCCGGGCGGTCTCGGCGAGGCCCCGGGTCATCAGCATCGCCCGGGTGTTGTCGCCGAAACCCATCGCGGTGGCGATGCCGTACGCCAGGGCGATCACGTTCTTCACCGCCCCGCCCAGCTCGCAGCCGATCACGTCGTCGTTGGTGTACGGGCGGAAGTACGGCGTCCGGATCGACGACTGGACCAGGGCGGTGCGGCGGCTGTCGGTGCCGGCGACCACGGTCGCGGCGGGCTGCTCGGCGGCGATCTCCGGGGCCAGGTTCGGGCCGGAGACGACCACCACCCGGTCGGCGGGCACCCCGGCGGTCTCCGTGATCACCTGGCTCATCCGCTTGGTGGTGCCGAGTTCGATGCCCTTCATCAGGGACACCAGCGTGGCGTCCGGGTCCAGGTACGGCGTCCACCCGGCGAGGTTGGCCCGCAGCGTCTGCGACGGCACCGAGAGCACCACCACCTCGGCCCCGGCGATCGCCTCCTCCGCGTCCCCGGTCGCGGTGACCCGGTCGGGCAGCCGCACGTCCGGCAGGTAGTCCGGGTTGTGGCGCCCGGTCCGGATCGCCTCGGCCAGCGGGCGCCGCCGGGCCAGGATGGTCACGTCCCGGCCGGCGTCGGCGAGGATCTTGGCGAACGCGGTCCCCCAGGAACCCGCGCCGAGCACGGCGACGTGGCCGCTCATGCCGCCGCCTCCCTTCGGTCGGCGACGCCCTGCGGCACCGACGCACTGAGCTGGCCGGTTCGCTCGCCGCGCTCGCTCATTCACTCACCTCGGGCGTACGCGTGCGGGCGGGACGCGCCCAGAGCGGGGGTGGGGTGCCGCCGCGGATCTCGGCGACGAGGTCACGGATCCGCAGCATGATCGTGTCGGTCATCTCCTCGAGGATCACCCGGGACGGGGTGGCGCCCGCCCAGCGGCTCAGGTCGACCGGCGGCCCGGCGACCACGGTCACCGGGGTCCGGGGGCGCAGCCGCAAACGGGAGGTCTTCGGGTCGAACATCCGCTCCGGCCCCACCATGGCGACCGGGATCACCGGCGCGCCGGTGGCGAGCGCCAACCGGGCGGCGCCGGTCTTGCCCTTCATCGGCCACAGGTCCGGTTCGCGGGTGATCGTCCCCTCCGGGTAGATCACCACCGCGCCGCCCTCGTTCAACGCCTCGACCAGCCGGTCCAGCGACTTGACCGCGTCAACGGTGCCGCGCTCCACCGGGATCTGCCGGCACCGGTGCAGGATCCAGCCGATCACCGGCACCCGGAACACGCTGGCCTTGCCGAGGAACTGCGGCCAGCGCCCCGAGTCGTAGATGAAGTGCGCGCAGACCAGCGGGTCCGCGTGCGAGATGTGGTTGGGCACGATGATGATGCCGCCGTCGCGGCGCAGGTGCTCCATGCCCCGCCAGGTGCGCCGGGTCCAGACCGTCAGCACCGGCTTGACCAGCACCACGGCCAGCCGTGGCCAGAATCCCACCTTCCGCCGCGCCACCCGCGTCCCCCTCCTCGTGCCCCGACCACGCGCCCACGTCCCGCGACGAAATCATGCCTGCTCGCCCCGGGTCCGGCCAGTGAGGGTACCGCCGCCCGACTGGCAGGATGGGAACGTGCCCGAGCCGAGCTGGACCGTGGTGGTGCCGGTGAAGCGCCTCGGGGCGGCGAAGAGCCGCCTGCGGGGCGCGCTGCCCGGCGTACCCCACGAGGAGTTGGCGCTGGCCCTGGCGGCCGACACGGTCCGCGCGGTGCGGGGCTGCCCGGCGGTGGCCGAGGTGCTGGTCGTGACCGACGACCCCCGGGTGGCGGCGGAGGTCACCGCGGCCGGCGCCCGGGTGGTGCCGGACCCGGCGGGCGGGCTGAACGCGGCCTTCCGGCACGGCGCGGCGGTGGCCGGCCCGCGCGCCGCGGTGGTCGGCCTCACCGCCGACCTGCCGGCGCTGCAGCCGGCCGAGCTGGCCGCGGCGCTGCGGGCCGTCCCCACCGGCCCGCCGGGGGTACGCGGGTTCGTGGCCGACGCCCCGGGCACCGGCACCGTGCTGCTCGCCGCGCCGGTCGGGGTGGCGCTGGAACCCCGCTTCGGGGTGGGCTCCGCCGGGGCGCACGCGGCCGGCGGGGCGCTGCCGCTGCGCGGCGACTGGCCCACCCTGCGCCGGGACGTGGACACCGCCGCCGACCTGGCCGCGGCGGCCCGGCTCGGCCTCGGTCCGCGCACCGCCGCGCTGCTCGGCGCCCGCGCGGCCACCGCCCCCGGCTGACCGGTCCCCGGCGGCCGACACCGGGCGGCCGCGGGATCCGCTACGGTGCTGGCATGCAGGGCACGGTGGCGACCTACGACGCGTCGACCCGCAGCGGGGTGCTGCTCCTCGACGACGGCACCGAACTGCCCTTCCCGACCCGCGCCTTCGACGCCTCCGGGCTGCGGCTGCTCCGGCTCGGGCAGCGGGTCCGGATCGAGCGGGACGCCGCCGGCGAGGTCGTCCGGGTGACTTTGCCGACGATGCCCTGATCGACCTGCCCGGAGTTCATTTTCTGTTCACCGTTATCGGGGAATCATGAGGTGGTGAGCACCCCTCGCGAGCAGCCCGAGCGCGCCTCCCACCTCCTGGACCCGGCCGCGCCCCGCAACGGCGCCCGGCCCCGCGGCACCGACGGCCGCTTCCGCGCGCTGCGCGCGCCGGAGGAGGACCTCAGCGGCGAGCCGGCCGGCGCCGACTCCGCCGGCCTGGAGGAGTCGCTCGACCCGGTCGAGGGCCCGGGCCTCGGGCCGGACGCCGCGCCGCCCGCCGCGCAGCCGCTGCCCGAGGACCGCTTCCTCAACCGCGAGCTCTCCTGGCTCGACTTCAACGCCCGGGTGCTGGCGCTCGCCGAGGACCCCCGCACCCCGCTGCTCGAGCGGGCCAAGTTCCTGGCCATCTTCGCCAGCAACCTCGACGAGTTCTACATGGTCCGGGTGGCCGGGCTGAAGCGCCGGCTCTCCGCCGGCCTGCCGGTCCGCGGTGGCGACCGGCTGCCGCTGCGTACCCAGCTGGAGCTGATCGCGGAGAAGACCGCCGACCTGGTGGCCCGGCACGCCGCCTGCTTCGTCGACGACGTGCTGCCCAGGCTGGCCGAGGAGGACATCCGGATCCTGCGCTGGAGCGACCTGGACGACGCCGAGCGGGAGCGGCTGCGGACCTGGTTCCGGGAGCACATCTTCCCGGTGCTCACGCCGCTCGCGGTGGACCCGGCGCACCCGTTCCCGTACATCTCCGGGCGGTCGCTGAACCTGGCGGTGTCGGTCCGCGACCCCGACGGCGGTCCGGAGCTGTTCGCCCGGGTCAAGGTGCCCAACAACGTGCCCCGGTTCGTCCGGGTGGCCCGCGACCAGCCGGGGGTGCGGTTCCTGCCGCTGGAGGACCTCATCTCGGTGCACCTCGGGCAGCTCTTCTCCGGCATGCAGGTGGTGGAGTGCCACCTGTTCCGGGTGACCCGAAACGCCGAGGTGGAGGTGGACGAGGACCGCGACGAGGACCTGCTCCAGGCCCTCGAGCGGGAGCTGGCCCGCCGCCGGTTCGGCCCGCCGGTCCGGCTGGAGGTGGCCGCCTCCATCTCCGACCACATGCTGGAGCTGCTCGTCCGCGAGCTGGACATGGACGGCCACGACGTGCTCCGGGTGCGGGGCCTGCTCGACCTCTCCGCGCTGTGGCAGGTGTACGGCGAGACCGACCGCGCCGACCTGAAGGACCCGCCGTTCGTGCCGGCCACCCACCCGCGCCTCACCGAGGGCGAGGTGCCGCGCAGCGTCTTCGCCACCCTGCGGGACGGCGACGTGCTGGTGCACCACCCGTACCACTCGTTCGCGACCAGCGTGCAGCGCTTCGTCGAGCAGGCCGCCGCCGACCCGAACGTGCTGGCCATCAAGCAGACCCTCTACCGCACCAGCGGGGACTCGCCGATCGTCGACGCCCTGGTCGACGCGGCCGCCGCCGGCAAGCAGGTGGTGGTGCTGGTGGAGCTGAAGGCGCGCTTCGACGAGGTGGCGAACATCGGCTGGGCACGCACCCTGGAACGCGCCGGCTGCCACGTGGTCTACGGCCTGGTGGGGCTGAAGACGCACTGCAAGACCGCGCTGGTGGTACGCCAGGAGGGCAACCAGATCCGCCGCTACTGCCACATCGGCACCGGCAACTACCACCCGAAGACCGCCCGGCTCTACGAGGACTTCGGCATGCTCACCGCCGACCCGGAGATCGGCGCCGACCTGACCGACCTGTTCAACGTGCTGACCGGCTACAGCCGGCAGACCGCGTACCGGCGGCTGCTGGTGGCCCCGCAGGGCATCCGGCGCGGCCTGATCGAGCGGATCGAGCGGGAGATCGAGCACGTCCGGCTCGGCATGCCGGGGCTGGTGCAGTTCAAGGTGAACGCGCTGGTCGACGAAGAGATCACCGACGCGCTCTACCGGGCGTCCCGCGCCGGCGTCCACGTCGACCTGCTGATCCGGGGCATGTGCACGTTGCGGCCCGGGGTGCCGGGGCTGTCGGAGAACATCCGGGTCCGCTCGATCCTCGGCCGGTTCCTGGAGCACTCCCGGATCTTCCGGTTCGGCAACAACGGCGACGGCGAGTTCTGGATGGGCTCGGCGGACCTGATGCACCGCAACCTGGACCGCCGGGTGGAGGCGCTGGTGCAGGTGAGCGACCCGGTGGCCCGGGCCGAGCTGGACCACGTGCTCTCCGCCGCCTTCAGCCCCGAGGTGGACGCGTTCGAGCTGGCCGGGGACGGCACCTGGCACCGGCGTACCGGGACCGACGACACGCCGCTGACCGACCTCCAGGAGCTGCTCCTGCACCGGGTCGGCGGGACGGCGGGCTGACCGGACCACGATGCGCGGCGGCCGGCCGTACGGTGAGCGGATGAGCGACGACGAGCCGGCGCAGATCCGGGCGGCGGGCGGGGTGGCCTGGCGTCCGGGGGCCACCGGCGTCGAGGTCTGCCTCGTGCACCGTCCCCGGTACGGCGACTGGTCGCTGCCGAAGGGCAAGTTGGATCGGGGCGAGCATCCGTTGCGCGCCGCCGTCCGCGAGATGGCCGAGGAGACCGACGTCCGGGCGGTGCCGCAGGTTCGCCTGCCCACGGTCCGCTACCGCAGCGAGGGCCGGCCGAAGGCGGTCGACTACTGGTCGATGCGGGCCGTGGCGGCCGGCGGCTTCCAGCCCGACACCGAGGTGGACGAGGTCCGCTGGCTCCCCGTCGACGCCGCGGTACGCCTGGTCAGCTACCCGCACGACGCCGACGTGCTCGCCGCGTTCGCGGCGCTGCCGGCGGTCACCGGCACCGTGCTGCTGGTCCGGCACGCGCACGCCGGCAAGCGGGGCACCTGGACCGGCCCGGACACCGGCCGGCCGCTGGACGCGGAGGGCTGGGCGCAGGCCCAGGCCCTGGCCGCGCTGGTGGCCCTGGTCCGCCCGGTACGCCTGCTCTCCGCGTCGGCCCGCCGCTGCGTGCAGACCCTCGACCCGGCCGCCGCCCTGCTGGACCTGCCCATCGAGGTGGCCGGCGAGCTGGACGAGCCGAGGCCCGGCCAGCAGCTCGAGGAGTGCGTGCTGGCGGGGGCGGCCCTGCTGGCCCGGCTGGCCGCCGCCGGTGACCCGGTGGCGGTGTGCGGCCAGGGCAAGCTGATCCCGGGCATGCTGGAGCTGTTGACCGGCCGCGCCGACGACTTCACCACCCCGAAGGGCGGCGGCTGGCTGCTCGCCTTCGCCGGCGACCGGCTGCTCGCCACCGACCGGCTGTAGGAAAGGGCCCTTCCTGCCGCCTCGGGTGGCGCAGCGGCCCGCGCGACGGCCGGTCAACGCGTACGCACGAGAAAGGGCGCCCACCGCGAGCGGTGAGCGCCCTTTCCAGGCCGTACGGTCGGTCAGCGCCGGGTGGCGGCCTTCTTGGCCGGAGCCTTCTTCGCGGGCGCCTTCTTGGCGGCCGTCGTCTTCTTGGCCGTGGTGGTCTTCTTGGCCGCCGTGGTCTTCTTGGCGGCCGCGGTCTTCTTCGCCGCGGCGGTCTTGGTCGCGGCGGCCTTCTTCGCCGGCGCGGCCTTCTTGGTCGCGGCGGCCTTCTTGGTCGCGGCGGCCTTGGTGGCCTTCGCCGCCGTGGTCTTCTTGGCGGCGCCGGCCGCGGTGGTCTTCTTCGCGGCGGCCGCCTTGGCCCCGGTGGCCTTGGCGGCGGCCGTGGTGGTCTTCTTCGCGGCGGCGGGGGCCTTCGGCACCTTGCCGCTGGCCACCATCTCCTTGAAACCGGCGCCCGGACGGAACGTCGGGACGGAGGTCTTCTTGACCTTCACCGCCTCGCCGGTCCGCGGATTGCGCGCTGTTCGGGCGCCTCGGACGCGCTTTTCGAACGCTCCGAACCCGGTGATCGCCACCTTGTCGCCCTTGGTGACCGCCGCCTGGACCTCAGCGAGAACCGCGTCGAGCGCGGCCGTCGCCGTCTTCCGGTCCCCCAGGCGAACGGCGAGCGCCTCGATGAGCTCGGCCTTGTTCACGACTTCCTCCCGATTGTGCAACTGACTCGACGCGAGCCATTCTGCGCGCACGGTATGCCCTGTGCTGCCTGGACACAAACATTCGGTGGAAAAAAGCCCTTGTGTCGTAACGGATTCGCCCCCACCGGCTGGGCCGGTGGGGGCGAAAAGCTATCTGTGGTTAGGCGACCGAGGGCAGGAACGACGGCCGGGACGACTCGTAGGCACTGATCTCGGCCTCGTGCCGAAGGGTGAGTCCAATGTCATCCAAGCCCTCCATCAGCCGCCAGCGGCTGTGGTCGTCCAGCGGGAAGACCCAGGTGGCGTCCCCGGCGTGGACCTCGCGGGCGGTGAGGTCGACCGTGATCGGGGTGGTGGGGTCGGATTCCACCAGATCCCAGAGTTCTTCCACGGCTTTCAATTCCAGCTCCACCGGAAGGAGACCTTCCTTCAGCGCGTTGCCGCGGAAGATGTCACCGAAGCGGGGAGCGATCACGGCCCGGAAGCCCCAGTCCCGCAGCGCCCAGACGGCGTGCTCGCGGGAGGAGCCGGTACCGAACTCGGGGCCGGCGATGAGAATCGACGCACCCGAATGGGCGGGATCGTTGAGAACGAATGACGGGTCCTCCCGCCACGCGTTGAAGAGCCCGTCGGCGAAACCGGTCCGGGTCACCCGCTTGAGGTACACGGCGGGGATGATCTGGTCGGTGTCCACGTTGGACCGGCGCAGCGGCACGGCGGTGCCGGTGTGGGTGGTGAACTTGTCCATCTCTCGGCTGCCCTTCTACAGGTCGGCGGGGGCGGCCAGCCGGCCGACCACGGCGGTGGCGGCGGCGACCGGCGGGGACACCAGGTGGGTACGCCCGCCCCGGCCCTGGCGCCCCTCGAAGTTGCGGTTGGAGGTCGAGGCCGAGCGCTGGCCCGGCTGCAGCGTGTCCGGGTTCATGCCGAGACACATGGAGCAGCCGGCGAAGCGCCACTCGGCGCCGGCGTCGGTGAAGACCTTGTCCAGGCCCTCCGCCTCGGCGGCCTCGCGCACCGCGGCCGAGCCGGGGACCACCAGCATGCGTACGCCGTCGGCGACCTTGTGCCCGCGCAGCACGTCGGCGGCGGCCCGCAGGTCCTCCAGCCGGCCGTTGGTGCAGGAACCGACGAAGACCACGTCCACGGCGAGGTCGCGCAGCGGCGTGCCGGGCTCGAGGTCCATGTACTCCAGGGCCCGGCGGGCGGCCACCCGCTCCGGCTCGGTGACGAACTCCTCCGGGTCCGGCACGGCCGCGCCCAGCGGCACGCCCTGACCGGGGTTCGTGCCCCAGGTGACGAACGGGGTGATCCGGCTGGCGTCCAGGGTGACCTCGGTGTCGAAGGTCGCGCCCTCGTCGGTGGGCAGGGTCCGCCAGTACGCCACCGCCGCGTCCCAGTCGGCCCCCTGCGGCGCGTTCGGCCGCCCCTTCAGGTACGCGAACGTGGTCTCGTCCGGCGCGATCATGCCGGCCTTGGCGCCCCACTCGATGGACATGTTGGCGATGGTCATCCGGCCCTCCATGGAGAGGTTCCGGATCGCCTCGCCCCGGTACTCCACGATGTGGCCGCGTCCGCCGCCGGTGCCCACCTGGGCGATCAGGGCGAGGACCAGGTCCTTGGCGGTGACGCCCGGGACGAGCTGGCCGGTGACGTTCACCGCCATGGTCTTCGGCCGGGCCTGCGGCAGCGTCTGGGTGGCCAGCACGTGCTCGACCTCACTCGTGCCGATGCCGAAGGCGAGGGCGCCGAACGCGCCGTGGGTGGCGGTGTGCGAGTCGCCGCAGACGATCGTCATGCCCGGCTGGGTGAGCCCGAGCTGCGGGCCGATCACGTGCACGATGCCCTGGTTCTCGTCGCCCAGCGGGTGCAGCCGTACGCCGAACTCGGCGCAGTTGCGGCGCAGCGTCTCGATCTGGGTGCGGGAGGTGGGGTCCGCGATGGTGAGCAGGTCGCCGCGCCGGGACCGGAACGCCGGGTCGTCGTACCCGGTCGGGGTGTTGTGGTCCTCGGTCGCGATCGTCAGGTCGGTACGGCGCACCCGGCGGCCGGCCAGGCGCAGCCCGTCGAACGCCTGGGGGCTGGTGACCTCGTGGAGCAGGTGCAGGTCGATGAAGAGCAGATCCGGCTCGCCGTCGGCGGAGCGGACGACGTGCGCGTCCCAGACCTTCTCGGCCAGGGTCCTCGGTTGAGTGACTCCCACCATCTGGACATCCTAAATTCTGGGAGGTAAATTTCGGCTTGTGGGACACAGTATGAGCGGTGTCGGCGTTCTCGACAAGGCGGTGGTCATCCTGGCCGCCTGTGTCGACGGCGCCAGCCTGGCCGAACTCGTTGAACGCACCAAGCTGCCCCGGGCCACCGCGCACCGGCTCGCACAGGCGCTGGAGATCCACCGGATGCTGGTCCGGGACACCCAGGGCCGCTGGCGCCCTGGCCCCCGGCTCGGCGAGCTGGCCAATGCCGCGCCGGACGTGCTGCTGACCGCGGCCGAGCCGCTGCTCAGCGCGCTGCGGGACGCCACCGGGGAAAGCGCCCAGCTCTACCTGCGCCGGGCCGACGAGCGGATCTGCGTGGCCGCGGCCGAGCGGGCCAGCGGCCTGCGGGACACCGTGCCGGTCGGCTCGGTGCTGCCGATGACGGCCGGCTCCGCGGCGCAGATCCTGCTGGCCTGGGAACCGCCCGAGGCGGTCATGCCGCTGCTCCCCCGCTCGAAGTTCACCGGCCGCACCCTCGCCGAGGTACGTCGCCGCGGCTGGGCGCAGAGCGTGGCCGAACGGGAGGCCGGTGTGGCGAGCGTCTCCGCCCCGATCCGGGACCGGACCGGACGGGTCATCGCCGCGATCAGCATCTCCGGCCCGATCGAACGCCTCGGCCGCCGCCCCGGCGAACGCCACGCGATGGCCGTCGTCCGCGCCGGCCAACGCCTCTCCGGCCTCTGACGCACCCGCCGCCCCTCCCCCGCGCCCCGGCGCGTCGAGCAAGAGCTTTGCGTCACGGATCCCGCGTTCCGGGACGCAACCTCTCGATCGTCTTCGGACCGGCGTGAGCGGGCGCGGCGCGCGGACGCGAATGGAACGGAGGTCAAACGGGGCTTTTGACCCGCATGGCGTTCCATCGACGGGTGGGCGGCGGGCCTTTGGGTGCGTTCGTGGTCGCGGCTGGCAGGGTGCCGGAAAGGCGAACGGCCCGTCTCGCGGGAGCGAGACGGGCCGTTCGGTGTGGTAGCCCCGACCGGATTCGAACCGGCGCTACCGCCTTGAGAGGGCGGCGTCCTGGGCCGCTAGACGACGGGGCCAGGCACTTTTCCTGCTTCACCGCCCTGACGAGCGGTGCGGCAGTAGTCTATCGGCACCGCGTCCGGGCCCGACGAGGGGGGTCACCTGCCGGCGCCCGGCGTGGGGAACAGCCACGACGAAACCGCCCGCGTGGAAGAGCCACGCAAACCGAAACAGCCCGCCCCACGGGTGGGACGGGCTGTCAACGCTGTAGCCCCGACCGGATTCGAACCGGCGCTACCGCCTTGAGAGGGCGGCGTCCTGGGCCGCTAGACGACGGGGCCAGAACTTCCTGCTCCCCCGCCCGCCCGGGGCGAGGAAGCTGCACTCTAGCAGAGATCATCTGCCGCCCCTCTCACGAGGAGCGGGAGCGGAACTCCGCAGAATCCAGCGTCCGGGATTCTCGCGAATCCACGGCTGCGCTGGGGTACCAGGACTCGAACCTAGACTAACTGAACCAGAATCAGTCGGGCTGCCAATTACCCCATACCCCATTGGCCCCTTGCGGCGCCGGGAATGAACTTTACCCTCCCGGTGCCGACAGGCCAAATCCAACCCCCCGAACCGCACCTGACCTGCGAAAACGAGGCGTCGGACGGATCAGGCGACGGGCACCACCGGGTTGGTGAGTTCGCCGATCCCCTCGATCCGCACGGTGACCGTATCCCCGTCCGTGAGCGGGCTAACCCCCGCCGGAGTGCCGGTCAGCACCACGTCACCGGGGAGCAACGTCATCACGTGGGAGATGTACGACACCAGGGCCGGAACATCGAAGACCATGTCCTTGGTCCGGCCGAGCTGGCGTACCTCCATCTCCTCAGGGTTGCGCCCCACCTCACAGCGGACCTCCAGGTCGGAGACGTCCAGCCCGGTGGTGATCCACGGCCCGATCGGGCAGAACGAGTCGAAGCCCTTGGCCCGGGTCCACTGGCCGTCCGAGCGCTGGAGGTCCCGGGCGGTGACGTCGTTGGCGCAGGTGTAGCCGAAGATGGCCCGCTCGGCGGCGGCCCGGTCGGCCCGGCGCGCGCCGGGGGCGCCGATGACCACGGCCAGCTCCGCCTCGTGCTCGACCTGCTTGGAGAAGATCGGCAGGCGGATCGCGTCCCGCGGGCCGATCACCGAGGTGGAGGGCTTGAGGAAGAGCAGCGGCTCCTTGGGCACCTCGCTGCCGTGCTCGGCGGCGTGCTCGGCGTAGTTGCGGCCGACACAGACCACCTTGCTGGGCAGGATCGGCGAGAGCAGCCGGACGTCGGAGAGCGCCCAGCGGGCACCGGAGAACTGGATCTGGCCGAACGGGTGTCCCTCGATCTCGGCGATGGTCAGGCCCTGCGGCCCGGCCTCCGGCTCGCCCTCGACGACCCCGAACGACATTCCCTTGGCATGAGCGAAACGAGCGATACGCACCCGGCCAATCTATCCCCGGCCGCCGGCCCGGCCACGCCGGACGCGGCCGCGTCCCACGCGGCCGCCGCCACCGGCGACGCGGCCCCGCCCGGCTCCGGGCGCGCACAGGGTACGCCGGCCCCCGCCGGCCGGGGCGGGAATGCGGACTTCGTACCCGCCCGGCGGGCCGGGGCCCATAGCTTCGGGTCCGGAGGTTCGTTCGTATGCCTGCATCGAGACGACACCACAGGGCCCTGGCCGTGCTCGTGAACTGCCTGGGCGTCCTCGCCGCCGTACCGGCGCTGCCCGCGACGGCACCCCGGGCGGCGGCCGCACCCGCGCACCCGGCACCCGCGGCGCCCGCCGCGCCGGCGCAGCGCGCCACCCCGATCCCGACCGGTGTGCCGGCGGCCCCGCCCGCGGTGGCCCCGACCAGAGCGGCGCCGATCGAGATGTCGACGCCCCCGGTCACCGTCGCGGTGACCGCGGCGAGCACCCCGGCGCCCGGGTACCGGATCGAGGTGCGCAACGGCGGGGACCGCATGGTCGAGACGACCGTGCGGCAGGAGCTGCCGGCCGGGTCGCGGGCGACCACGGTGACCGGCGGCGGCCGGGCCAGCATCCCGATCGGGTCGACCGGGGTGAACGAGGTGAGCTGGCGACTCCGGCTGCCGGCGCGGAGCACCACCACCCTGCACACCGCGTTCAGCACGACCGCTTCCGGCCGGTCCGTGACCGCGCCCGCCTGCGCGTACGGGACCGACGGCACCCGGGCGTACGACTGCGCCACGGCGACCTGGACGGGGCCGGTCGCGGCCCCGGCCGCGAAGGTGACGGCGGCGCCCGCCTGGCGACGCCCGCCGGTGCTGCTGGCCGCGCTGGTCGCGGCGCTGGTGGTGGTCGGTGGCGGGCTCTGGTGGTGGTGGCAGCGCCGCCGGCAGCGCCCGGGCGTGGCGCCGGGCGGCCCGGCGGGCGCCCGCACCCCGGCGGTCGCGGGCGGGCCGGGCGGCCCGGCGGACCGCGGGGCGATCTACCCGCGCCCGGCCATGCCGGCGGTGACGGGACGGCGACGCACCCCGCCGATCTGGATGGTGGTCGGGGTCGCGGCCGCGGTGCTGGCCGGCGTGGTGGGCGCGGCGGCCTGGACGGCCACCCAACGGGTCGCCGCGATCGACACCGCCAAACAGCCGACCAGCGGCGCGTGGACGGGCAAGACCGTCTCGGGGACGGTCGGCACCCCGCTGCGCGAGGCCGCGTTCGAGTTCACCGTCTACCGGATGGCCTGCGGCACGTCGGACCTGCCGGTGCTGAAGCCGGGCGGCCGGCAGTGCCTGGCCACGGTCGGGGTGCGCAACCTCACCTCGGAGGAGCAGACCTGGCACGGCCAGTTGCAGCGGGCGTACCTGGCGGGGGGCAACTGGGTGGCCGCCGACGAGGACGCCACCCGGGTGGCCAACCTCGGGCGGGACGTCTTCGCCAAACCGGTGGCCGCGGGCAGCCGGGTGATCCTGCCGCTGGTCTTCCCCATGCACGGCACCGATCCGCCGAAGCAGTTGGAGCTGCGCAGCGGGGTGTTCTCCGCCGGGGTCCGGGTGGACGTGGCCTGACCGGGGGCCGGGGGGCGGTCGTACCCTGGGGTCCGTGACCGCCGCCCTCGCCCCCGCCGCCGCCCTCGACGCGGCCGACTGGCAGGCCCGGCGCCGGGCCCACGAGGAGCGGGTCGACGCCTGGCTGGCGCCGCACCTGGCCCGCCGGCGTGCCGGGGTGAAGCACCCGGTGGAGGACTTCCTCTTCACCTACTACTCGCACCGCCCCGCCCAGCTGCGCCGCTGGCACCCCGGGGCGGGGGTCGTGCTGCGCGACGCCGACCCGGCCGAGTTCGGCGCGGACTACCGCGCCACCGCCGCCGGGCTCACCCTCGACACCGACCGGGTACGCGGCCGCCGCTCCGAGTCGGTCGCCTGGATCCGTACGCTGCTCGCGGCCACCGCCGGCCGCCCGGCCCACTTCGGCTGCTTCGGCATGCACGAGTGGGCGATGGTCTACCGGCAGACCCAGGACGAGGTGCGCCACAACGCCTGGCCGCTGCGGCTGAGCCCGGCGGCCACTGCCGCGGTGGTCGAGGAGCGTGGCGTACGGTGCAGCCACTTCGACGCGTTCCGGTTCTTCACCGCGCCGGCCCGGCCGCTGAACCTGCTGACCCCCACCAGGGAGAGCCAGCACGCGCTGGAGCAGACGGGCTGCCTGCACGCCAACATGGATCTCTACAAGTGGGCGTACAAGCTCTCCCCGCTGGTGCCGTCCGAGCTGGTGGCGGAGTGCTTCGCGCTGGCCCGGGAGATCCGCACCCTGGACATGCGGGCCAGCCCGTACGACCTGGCCGACCTGGGCTACCCGCCGGTGCGGGTGGAAACCCCGGAGGGCCGGGCCGAGTACGCCGCCGCCCAGCGCGGCTTCGCCGAGCGGGCCGCCACGCTGCGGGCCCGGCTGCTCGCCGCCCTGGACCGCTCCGCACCGCTCGGCGGCACCGCCTGACCGGGCCGGCGCGGCACGCCGACCGGGCCGAGTCGAGTGCGCCGACCGGCTGGGCCCGGCTCGGCATGATCGACTCGGCTCGCGCCGAAGCGTGCCTTCCGCGCGCCACGACACCCCGCTTCCCCGCAAGCCGAGCGGGTCACCGGGCGGGCCGGGCACACCGGGCGCGCGTGCCCGCCGGACGCGCCGGCGGGCACGGTCCGGGGGTCAGCCGGGGGCGCAGGTCAGCGGGACCAGGACGGGATTGCCGCTGGCCAGGAAGCCCCACGTGGTCTGGGCGGTCGGGGCGAGCCCCCCGTTCCAGCTCACGTTCCGGGCGGTCACAGAGGTCCCGCTCTGCGTCACGTCCGCGCCCCACGCCTGGGTGATCCGCTGGCCGTCGGCCAGCGTGAACCGGACGGTCGGGTCGCGGACTCAGCCCGCCGGATGACCCCGGTGCCGCGTCCACTCCGGCGCGAGGATCGACATGATCGTGGCGTCCACCCAGTCGTCACCGTCGCGGAGCACCTGCCGCTCGGTGCCCTCGGCGACGAACCCGATCTTCTCGTAGACCCGGCGGGCGCGCGGGTTGAAGTCGAACACGTGCAGCCCGATCCGGTGCAGGCCGAGCTGCTCGAAGCCGTACCCGACGACGAGCCGGGCCGCCTCGGTGCCCAGCCCCCGGTTCCGGCCGGCCGGGCCGATCAGGGTGCGGAAGGTGCAATTGGCGTTGTGCCGGTCCCACTCGTAGAGGACCACCTCGCCGACGCACTCGCCGGTCGTCCGGTCCACCACCGCCAGGTCGAGCCGGTCGGTCTGGCTGCTGCGGCTGCCGTACCAGTCCCGCAGCCGGTCCAGGTCGAACCGTTCCTGCGGCGGGCTGCCGGTGAGCCGGATCACCTCCGGGTCGGACAGGATCGCCTCGAAGGCGACGGCGTCGTCGGCGGTGAGCGGACGCAGCAGGACCCGGTCGCCGGTCAGGGTGGGCTTGACGGAGAAGTCGGTCGGCACGCGGCGAATTGTGGGTACCGTCCCGGCCGGTCTCCAACCGCTTTTCCGGCGCTGTGCCGGCGCGGCCGACGCCGATTGGGCCGGTTCCCCGTCGGCCGCCATGCCGGGTTGGCAGAGTGAGGTGGTGGGCGGCGTCGGTCGGATCCAGCTGGCCGGCGCCGAGAGCGGCGTCAGCCGACTCGAACTCTTCCTGGACCTGATCTTCGTCTTCACCTTCCTCAACGTCACCGGGGTGACGGCTGAGCAGCTCAACCCGGCCGGCCTGCCGCGTGGCCTGCTGCTGCTGGTGCTGCTCTGGCGGTGCTGGGCGCCCTTCGCCTGGCTCGGCAACATCGTCCGCCTGGACCGGGGGGTCATGCCGGTCGTCATGTTCGGGCTGAGCGCGACCCTGTTCGTGATGGGCCTGACCGTGCGGGAGGCGTTCCTCGACCGCCCCGGCGGGCTGTCGGGGCCGGTCGTCTTCGCGCTCTGCTACCTGGTCGTCCGGACCACCGTGCTCGCGGTCGCCACGCTGGCCGGCGAGGAGGATCACCGCCGCCGGCTCCGCCCGGCGTGGCCGTCGATGCTGGCCGGCGCCCTGTTCCTGCTCGCCGCCGCGGTGGTGCCCGACTCGATCGAGGACCCGGTGGCCCGGGAGTGGGTCCGCTTCGCGCTGATCGCCGGCACGGTCGTCGTCGAGTACGGCGGGGCGATGCTGCTCGGGTCGGAACGGTGGCGGATCGGGTCGATCCAGTACTGGGCGGAGCGGCACAGCCTCATCCTCCTGATCGGGTTCGGTGAGACGATCATCTCGGTGGGGCTGAGCCAGGGCGTGGCCGTGGCCCAGCCGTTGACCCCGGCGGTGCTGGTCGGGGTCCTGCTCGGGGTGGGGCTGGCCGGGGCGCTGTGGTGGACGTACTTCGATGTGGCCCGGTTCGCCGCCGAGCAGGCGCTGGAGCGGGTCGCCGGGGAGCGCCGCACCCGGCTCGGCCGGGACGCGTACAGCCTGCTGCACCTGCCGATGATGGCCGGGCTGATCCTGGTGGCGCTCGGGCTGAAGAAGGCGCTCGGCGATCTGCGGGTGCCCGCCGACAGCGAGACCACCGCCCCGGGTTTCGAGCTGCTGGTGCTCTACGGCGGGGTGGCGCTCTACCTGCTCGGGCTGATCCTCTTCGAGATCCGTACGCTGCGCTTCCTGGGTCGTTCCCCGGTGCTGGGCATCGTGCTGGTGGTGGCGTTCGCGCCGGTGGCTCCGCACCTGCCGGTGCTGGCGCAGCTGGCCCTGCTCGCCGGGGCGGCGGGCGCGATGGCGCTGGCCGACGCGACCGTCTTCGGGAGGCGGCACCGGCGGCTGCACGCGCAGATCGCCCACGCACACGAACAGGTCGGGGTGACCCCGAAGGAACTCTTCTTCGACCTGGTCTTCGTGTACGCGTTCCTCCAGGTGGCCGCGCTGATGTCCGACGATCCGTCGTGGACCGGCCTGGCCCGGGGACTGCTCGTGCTCACCGTTCTCTGGCTGGCCTGGGCCGGGTACTCGTGGCTGGCCGTCATGGTCCGCTCGGAGCATCCGGCGGTGCGGCTCGTCATGGTCCTGGTGGTCGCACTGACCACGCTGATCACCCTGGCCAGCCCGCAGGCGTTCACCGACGCGCTCGGCGGGCTCGAGGGTCCGCTGGTCTTCGTGGCCTGCTACGCGGTCATCCGCCTGCTGCGCCTGGTCTCGCTCCGGATGGTGGGCCGGCGGGTCCCGGCGGCACCGATGCCGCAGCTCCGGGACGCCGCACCGACGCTGCTCGCGCTTGCCCTGCTGGTCGCCGCCGCGCTCGTGCCCCAGCCGTCCGGCGACATCCGCCAGCTCGCCCCGGTACGCGCCGCGCTCTGGCTGCTGGCGATCGCGGTCGACGTCGTCGGCAACGCCCGGATCGGCCTGCGCAACCTGTGGGTCGGCTCGGCCGAGCACTGGGCCGACCGGTACGGCCTGATCATCATCATCGGGCTCGGCGAGGCGGTGATCTCGATGGGTTCGGCGGTGGTCTATACGCCGATCTCGGCCCGGATCGTGGTGGCGGTGTTCCTGGGCACCGCCCTGCTGGCCAGTCTGTGGTGGGTCTACTTCGGCTGGGACAGTGCCGAGGGCGAACGGATCCTGGTGGCGGCCCAGGGGCGCCGCCGGACCCGGCTGGCCCGCGACGCGTACGCCTGGCTGCACCTGCCGATGGTGGCCGGGATCGTGCTGGTCTCGCTGGGGCTGCGCAAGACCATGTCGGTGCTGGGCAGCCGCGGATTCTTCGAGTTCGGGGCGCCGCCCTACCTGGTGGGCCACGTGGCGCTCTTCGGCGGCGTGCTGCTCTATCTGGTCGGCGACCTGGCGTTCCGCTGGCGGTTGGCGAAGCGGGTGCGGCCGGCCCGGATCGCCCAGGCCCTGGTGGTCGCGGCGCTCCTGCCGCTGACCACGTCGTTGGCGGCGCTCCTCGCGCTGGGCGTGCTCGCGGCGGCCTGCCTGAGCTTCACCGCGTTCGAGGTGGCCCGCGGCCACAAGCGGGCCGGCGTCTCCCCGGTGACGTCCCGCTGAGGCGCCCCGTCAGTCGCCGTCCACCCGGCGGTCGCGCTTGCGCTGGGACTGGCGCTTCTTCTCGGCCAGGCGGCGTTCCTTCGCGGCCCGGGACGGTCGGGTCGGGCGACGCGGCTTCGGGGGCGGGGCGACCGCCTCCCGCAGCAGGGCGGCCATCCGCTCGCGGGCCGCCTCCCGGTTGGCCAGCTGCGCCCGGTGCTCGCTGGCCGCGACGGTCAGCACGCCGTCGACCAGCCGGCCGGCGAGCCGGTCGAGGGCCCGGGCGCGCAGCGGCTCGGGCACGCTCGGCGACCCGGCCAGGTCGAAGCTGAGCTCCACCCGGGAGTCGGTGGTGTTGACCCCCTGCCCGCCCGGCCCGGACGAGCGGGAGAACCGCTCCCGCAGCTCGGCGTCGGGGACCACCAGCCGGTCGGTCACCCGCAGTCCGTCGTCCACGCCCCGAGGCTAACGCCCCGATCGTGGGCTCGGGGTGGGGGTCACGGTCCCCGTCGGGCTGGGCCTCGGATCGGCCCGCTCGTGGTCGCCGCCGGCCGCCGCGTACGCGGCCGCGCCGACCAGCAACAGGGCGATCACCCCGAGCTTGGTGACGACGGCGCGGATCGCCAGCCAGGCGGCGCGCCGGGCGCCCGGGACGACGTTCTTCGCCGCCTTGTAGTCCGTCCAGCCACGCTTCGCGCGGGCGTACGCCGCACCGACGCCGGTGCCGATGGCCAGGCCCACCAGGAGGAGGGCCGCGATGACAGCTTGCTCCACCCACGCCAGTATCCATACTCAGCGTAATATTTCCATGGCCCGATGGTCCCACGCCGGATATCCGACAGTTGGCCGGTTCCAGCCGGATCTTCCGGTATGGACGCCGCGGGTCGGGGGCCGCCCCGGGGCGCTCAGCCGCCCCGGCCGATGATGGTGTCGGCGGTCTGCTGGACCTGGTCGATCGGGATGGCGAAGCCGATGCCGATCGAGCCGCTGCCGTCGATGGTGGCGATGGCCGTGTTCACTCCGACCACCTCACCCCGCGCGTTGACCAGCGGACCACCCGAGTTGCCCGGGTTGATGGAGGCGTCGGTCTGCACCGCGGTGTGCCGGCCGTTGCCGATGCGTACCTGCCGGTTGAGCGCGCTGACGATACCGGCGGTGACCGTGCCGGCCAGGCCGAGCGGCGAGCCGACCGCCAGCACCGGCTCCCCCACCCGGGTGGCGTTCGGCTTGGCGAGCGGCAGCGGCGGGAGCCCGGCCGACGCCGGCACCTTGAGCACCGCCAGGTCGCTGCTCGGCTCCCGTCCCACCACCTCGGCGGGGAACCGGCGGCCGTCCGCGGTCTCCACCGTCACCGGTCCGGAGCCGCCCCGGGCCAGGATGTGGTCGTTGGTGACGATGTGCTGCTCGTGGTCGATCGCGAAGCCGGAGCCGGTGGCCGAGGCGCCCGAGGCGCCGCCGACCATCACCGAGACCACCCCGGGCACGGTCTTCTCGGCCGCGGTGGTCAGCTCCGCCGGCACGGGCGCGGCCGACGCCGCCGCCGGCCCGGGCGCGTCCCGGCCGGCCACCCAGCTGCCGGCCGCCGCGCCGGAGACGGTGGAGAGGGCCACCACCGCCAGCGCGGTCAGCAGCCGGCCGTGCCAGCCCCGCCCGCCCGGGCCCCGCGCCGATCCGGGGACGTCCCAGCGTCCGCGCCCGTCCGGGTCCAGCTCGGGCGAGACGAACCACGGGCCGCGCGGCTCGCCGAGTCCGGTCTGCACTGCCATACCTGACTCCTCACGTGTCGTGCCGTCCTGCCGTTGCCGGTGCCGGGGTTCAGGGCAGCCGGGAGAACCACCGCAGCGATCCGGCGGCCGCGCCCATGGCGAAGACCAGACCCAGGCCGATGAAGCGGGCGGAGATGTCCTGCTTTTCCTTGCGGTAGCCGACCGACGTGCCGATGTCCTCGTAGACGGCGCGCAGCTCGGCGGTGCTGGTCGCCTCGTGGAAGCCGCCCCCGGTCTCCTCGGCCACCGCCTTGAGGGTCTGTCCGTCGACCGGCACCTGGATCGCCCGGCCGCCCCGATCGACGAAGCCCGACGGCGTGCCGAACGAGATGGCGTGCACGGGGACCTTGGCCGCCACGGCCTGGGCGGCGGCCTCCATCGGGTCCATGCCGGAAGTGTTCGCCCCGTCGGAGAGGATGATGATCCGGGCCGGCGGCGGATCCTTGACGGCCTTGGCGTCCAGGCTCTTCACCGCGCCGAGAGAGGTGCTGATCGCCTCGCCGATGGCGGTGCCCTGGACGCCGGTGACCCCTTCGGCGAGCCGCTCGATCCCCTCGTGCAGCGCGTCCCGGTCGGTGCCGGGCGGCACCAGCACCGCCGCGCTGCCGGCGAAGGCGACCAGCCCGACGTTGAACTCGTCCGGCAGGCCGTCGACGAACCGGCGGGCGGCCTCCTTCGCGGCGGTCAGCCGGTCGGGGTCCACGTCGCTGGCGAGCATCGAGGTGGAGACGTCCACCGCCACCATCACGGTGGCCCGTTCCCGGGGCACCCGTACCTCGGCGCTGGGCCGGGCGAAGCCGACCACCAGCAGCGCGAGCATGGCCAGGAAGAGCCCCGCCGGAACGTGCCGGCGCCAGGCCGGCCGCTGCGGCGCGACCCGGTCCAGCAGGCGCAGGTTGGTGAAGCGGACCGCGTACCGGCTCTGCCGGCGCTGCATCATCAGGTACCCGACGACCAGCGCGGCCACGCCGAGCAGCAGCCAGAGCCGGGCGGGCGACTGCCAGGTCACGCGGCACCTCCCCGGGTCGCGGCCGGGGCGGCGGCCAGCCGGCGTTGGGCGTGCACGTGCCGCACGATGTCGGCGCTCCAGTCCCGGTCGGTACGCAGCGCCAGGTGGGTGGCGCCGGACCGACGCAGCGCCTGGCGTACCTGGTCGCGCTGGGCGGCGGCGGCCGCCGCGTACCGCTCGCGCAGGGCCCGGTCGCCGGTCCACACCTCGCGGCGCCGGCCGGTCTCCGGGTCGACCAGGGTGACCAGGCCGACGTCCGGCAGTTCGAGCTCGCGCGGGTCGGTCACCTCGACGGCGAGCACCTGGTGCCGGACGGCGAGCCGGCGCAGCACCGGCTCCCAGGGCGGGGCGGCGTCCGGGTCGTCGGGCAGCCCGTCGAGGAAGTCGGAGACGACCACCACCAGGCCCCGCCGGGTGGCCATCCGCTGCACGCCGGCCAGCCCGTCGAGGAGCGTGGGCGGCGCGGCGGGTTCGTGCTCGTACCCCCCGGCCGACGGCTCCGGGTCGCGGCGCGGGGCCGGACGCGCCGCGCGCGAGTCGTCGTGACGCGGCGCGGTGAGCAGGGCGCGCAGCAGGCCGAGCAGGTGGGTACGCCCGCCCCGGGCCGGAAACCGGCGTACGCCGTCCGGGGCGAGCACCTGCGCGCCGAGGCGGTTGCCGACGCCGGCGGTGAGGAACCCGACCGCCGCCACTGCGGCCACCGCCAGCTCGCGTTTGTCCAACGTGGCCGTGCCGTACTCCATGCTGGGGCTGGCGTCGACCAGCAGCCAGGTGGTCAGCTCCCGGTCGGCGTCGACCTCGCGGACGTGCGGGACGGTGGTCCGGGCGGTGACCGCCCAGTCCATCCGGCGTACCTCGTCCTCGCCGGGCCGGTACTCCCGGCTGCCGGCGGCCTCGCTGCCCGGTCCCGGCAGCAGGCCCCGGTACTGGCCGTGCAGCAGCCCGTCGAGCCGGCGGGTGACGGTCAACTCCAGCCGGCGCAACCGCTGGTCCGGGGCGAGGTCAGCGAGGCCGGGGTCGGGCAGGGTGGGTGCCGCCCGGCGTCTCATGCCGCCGCCAGGTCGGGCGCCGCCTCGGGGTGGTTGGCGACGACCCGGGGTGGCGGCACCGCCTCGATCAACCGGTGGACCACCGTCTCGGCGGAGACGCCGTCGGCCACCGCGTCGAAGGAGAGCACCAGCCGGTGGGCGAGCACGTCGACCGCGAGGTCGCGGACGTCCTCCGGCAGCACGTACTCCCGGCCGCGGATGAGCGCCTGGGCGCGGGCGGCGGCGACCAGGCCGAGGGTGGCCCGCGGGCTCGCCCCGTACGCCAGCAGCGGCGCGAGCTCGGGCAGCCCGAACCGGCCCGGGTCGCGGGTGGCGAGGATGAGCCGGACGACGTACTCGGCGAGCGCGTGGTGGACGAAGACCTGGCCGGCCTGGCGCTGGAGGTTCCGCAGGCGCGCCGGGTCGAGCACCTGCCGGGGCGTCGGCCGCTCGGTGCTCATCCGGTAGAGGATCGCCAGTTCGTCGGCGTCGCTCGGGTAGTCGACCACGATCTTCATGAGGAACCGGTCGCGCTGCGCCTCGGGGAGCTGGTAGACGCCCTCGGACTCGATCGGGTTCTGGGTGGCCAGCACCAGGAACGGGTCGGGCACGGGCCAGCTCCGGCCGCCGATCGAGACCTGCCGCTCGGCCATCGCCTCCAGCAGCGCCGACTGCACCTTCGCCGGCGCGCGGTTGATCTCGTCGGCGAGCACCAGGTTCGCCATGACCGGGCCCAGCTCGACGTCGAAGCTCTCGGTCGAGGCCCGGTAGATCCGGGTGCCGACGATGTCCGACGGGACCAGGTCGGGGGTGAACTGGATGCGGGAGAAGGTGCCGCCGACGACGGTGGCGAGGGTCTGCGCCGCGAGGGTCTTCGCCACTCCCGGCACGCCCTCCAGCAGGCAGTGCCCGTCGGCGACGAGGGCGGTGAGCAGGCGTTCGACAAGGCGATCCTGCCCCACGATCACGCGTTTGACCTCGAAGAGGGTCTGTTCCAGCTCGACGCCGCTCGCGTCGGCATCGACCGGGCTGGGCACGCTGGCCAGGGTGTCCGAGATGTCCGTCACGGTGCTTGCTTCCCGTACCGGTGGTCGGACAAACGTCGGATTATCGGGGCCTCGGCGGTCGATGCGGGACCGGACGGGGACGAGTTCTCCGGGCGGGTCGCAACGGTACGAGCGGGGGCGGTCGGCGCAGGTACGCCCAGACCGGATGGACGGCGGGCGGCGCCCGGCACGGAGCCGGCCCCCGTCGGGGCGGGGGCCGGCTCGGCGCAGCGGGTCAGTTGGCGATGAGGACGTGGAACGGCCGGTCCGCGAAGCCCCCGGAGGAGCTGCGGGTCTGGACGAAGACGGCGTTCGGGATCAGGTAACGGGGCGCGACCGACACCTCGCCGCCCGGCGGGACGTTCGCCGGGTCGTTCGTGCCGATCGTCGCGTTGAACGCCTTGAGGTGGACGTCGTAGTCGAGCGTCACCTGGTACTGCCCGGCGTACTGCCCCGGCAGGTTGCTGGCGAACTTCGTGGCGGCGATGACGTTGCCCGAGTGCTGGAGCAGGGTGCCGTTGCTGCTGACGACGGCCCAGGCGACGGTGCCGGGAGCGGGCGGGGCGAGGGTGGCCCGCATCGCGGCCTTCGCCGCCCGGGACTCGGCGGCGGTCACCGCGGGCTGGTGGCGCGGGCCGGGCTGGCGGACGCCGGACTGCGCGACCTCGGCTCGCGCCTGCGCCGCCGGGTGGGCGGCGGCCGCGATGCCCCCGCCGGCCAGGGTGAGGGTCAGGACGCCGAGTGCCACCATCGCCGCCTTGCGTCTGAGAAATGTGGCCATGACAGGTCTCCCTTTGTGACCGTGATGATCCGGCCGACCCGCGATCAGCGGGCCGGATGACTACCGAATTGAGCCGGACCGGGAAACAGCGGACCCATCGGGGAGGCCCGCCTTTCCTGCACGCACCGTCAGGGCTTACGCTCCTGCTTTTGGCCCGGCTGGGCTGGTCTAACTACGCGGAGTTGCGACGCCTCAACCACGTGGAAGGTAGCACCATAAAAAGCAGGCAGTCAATAGACTGCATTTGTCTCGCGCCATTGGAAAGGCGTACGGATAATTGTGAGAAGTGAATGGGCGATCATTCGTGAAATGGCGTCGGGCACCGCGACCGGCCGCCGGGACGGTACGGTGACTGCCGTGCTCACGACGACCGACGCGGGGCGGGCCGACGTCCGGAGGCGCCGGATCGCGACGGTAGGTTGCTGGCTGGCCGTCACGCCCGGAGCCGCCTGGGGCGTGCTCCGGCTGGCCGGGCTGGAGCGGGGGCCGCTGGTGCAGGCCGTCGCCTTCACCCCGTACGTCGCCGCCGGGTCGCTGGTGCCGCTGGCGCTGGCGCTCGCCCTGCGCCGCCGGGCCGCGGCGGCGGTCGCGGGGGTCGCCGCGCTGGCGCTGCTGGCCGTGGTCGCGCCCCGGGCGGTCGCCTCCGGGCAGCCGGCGGTCGGCGGTCCCACGCTGCGCCTGCTCACCGCCAACCTGCTCTTCGGCCGCGCCGATCCGGCGACGCTGGTCGACCTGGTCCGCACCGGCCGGGTCGACGTGCTCGCCGTGCAGGAGTTCACCCCGCAGGCCGCCGCCGACCTGGACCGGCTCGGGCTGGCCACCCTGCTGCCCTACCGCGCGCTGCACCCCGAGCCCGGCGCCACCGGCTCGGGGCTGTACGCGCGTTACCCGCTCAGCGAGGTCGGGGTCCGGCGCAACCAGGGCTTCGCCTTCCTCCAGGCGTACGGGACCGTGGCGGTGCCGGGCGCGCCACCGCTGCGGGTGGAGTCGGCGCACCCCGCCTCGCCGTACGCCGTCGAGGTGGTGCCGGACTGGTGGACCGACCTGCGGGGGCAGCCGGCCGCCACCCCGGACGGGCGGCTCAGCGTGCTGGCCGGGGACTTCAACGCCACCCTCGACCACGCGCCGCTGCGCGACCTGATCGCCACCGGCTACGTGGACGCGGCGGACGCGGCCGGCGCGGGGCTCGCCGGGACCTGGGGCCCGTACGACGGCGACCGGATCCCGCCGGTCACCATCGACCACGTGCTGGCCGACCGGCGCATCGCGGTCCGGGCGGTCGAGGTGCACCCCCTCCGGGGCAGCGACCATCGGGCCGTCCTCGCCGAGCTGCGCCTGCCGGCTGCGGGCTGACCCGCATACGGCGGCCCGGGGCGGTGCTCAGACCCGGGTCCGGTCCAGGCCGTAGGTGAGCGCGTCGACGAGGGCGTGCCAGGACGCCTCGACCACGTTCGGGTGCACGCCGACGGTGGTCCAGTCCCGGCCGGCGCCGGCGGTCTCCACCAGCACCCGGGTCACCGCGCCGGTGCCGTGGCTGCCCTCCAGGATGCGGACCTTGTAGTCGGCCAGCTCGAAGTCGCGCAGCTCGGGGTAGTGCCGGGCCAGGCCGGTCCGCAGCGCCTCGTCCAGGGCGTTGACCGGGCCGTTCCCCTCGGCGGTGGCGATCACCCGCTCGCCGCGTACCCGGATCTTCACGGTGGCCTCGGAGACCACCGCGCCGTCCTCCCGGTGCTCGACCAGCACCCGGTACGACTCCAGGGTGAACGGGCGGGGCGCGGCGCGGCCGGGCAGCTCGGCCCGGACCAGCAGCTCGAACGAGGCGTCGGCGGCCTCGAACGACCAGCCGCCGGCCTCCAGCTCCTTGACCCGCTTGGTGACCGTGGCGAGCGCCTCCGGATGGCCGGCCAGGTCCAGACCGAGCTCGCGGCTCTTGAGCTCGATGCTGGCCCGGCCGGCCATCTCGGTCACCAGGATCCGCATGTCGTTGCCCACCACCGACGGGTCCACGTGGTTGTAGAGCAACGGGTCGACCTTGATCGCGCTCGCGTGCAGCCCCGCCTTGTGGGCGAAGGCCGCGGCCCCGACGTACGCCTGGTGGGTGTCGGGGGCGATGTTGGCGATCTCGGCGATGGCGTGCGAGACCCGCACCATCTGTTCCAGGCAGCCCTCCGGCAGGACGGGCAGCCCGAGCTTGAGCTGGAGGTTGGCGACGACCGCGAAGATGTCGGCGTTGCCGGGGCGCTCGCCGTACCCGTTGGCGGTGCCCTGGAAGTGCCGGACGCCGGCCTCGACGGCGGCGATGGTGTTGGCGACCGCGCAGCCGGTGTCGTTCTGGCAGTGGATGCCGAGCAGCTCCGGCGCCACGCCGGTACGCGCGGTGACGTCGGCGATGACGGCGGTGACCTGGGACGGCAGCATCCCGCCGTTGGTGTCGCAGAGCACGAACCGCTCCGCCCCGGCGGCGAGCGCCGCCTCCAGCACGGCGGCGGTGTACGCCGGGTCGTACCGGTAGCCGTCGAAGAAGTGCTCCCCGTCGACGAAGACCCGCCGCCCCTGCCCGACCAGGTAGGTCACGGTGTCGCGGATCATCGCCAGGTTCTCCTCGGCGGTGGTCCGCAGCGCCCGCTCGACGTGCCGGAGGTCCGCCTTGGCGACCAGCGCCACGGCCGGGGTCTCCGCGTCCAGCAGCCCACGCACCTGCGGGTCGGCCTCGACCGCCACCCCGGCCTTGCGGGTCGCGCCGAAGGCGACCAGGATCGCGTGCTTCAGCTCCAGTTCGGTGCGGGCCCGCCGGAAGAACTCGGTGTCCTTCGGCACCGCGCCCGGCCAGCCGCCCTCGATGAAGCCGACCCCGAGGTCGTCGAGCAGGCGGGCCACCGCCAGCTTGTCGACCACCGAGTAGCTGAGCCCCTCGCGCTGGGCGCCGTCGCGCAGCGTCGTGTCGTACACCTGGAAGGTCATGGGAGTCCTCTTCTCGAACCTGCGGGGAGCAACAAAAAGACCCCCCGCGGATGCGGGAGGTCTGCGCGCTCGGCGAGAGGGATGCCGGCGCGCTAGCTGCCAATAATCAGGACGGAGCTGGTCACGATGCGTACTCTGCCATCCCGGTCCTGGTTTTGGGAGGGAGAATCCACATGCCGGGACGGTGACGGAGGGTGGGCATACCCGATCGGGGGACGGATCCGCGGCGGAACGCGCCGCTGGTGATCAGCTTCACAACTCATCCGGCCGTCGACGAGCGGAAACCCGGCTGCGGCAGTATCTGGAACCGATCCAGTTAGCGGCCTCGCGCCGCCGACAAGCCGTTGTCAAGGAGGACCTGTGCTCACTGTCGGTGACCGCTTCCCCGAGTACGAACTCACCGCCTGCGTGTCGCTGGACGCCGACAAGGCGTTCGAGACGATCAACCACAAGTCCTACGAGGGCAAGTGGCGCGTGGTCTTCTTCTGGCCGAAGGACTTCACCTTCATCTGCCCGACCGAGATCGCCGAGTTCGGCCGGCTCAACGGCGAGTTCGCCGACCGGGACGCCCAGGTCCTCGGCGTGTCCGTCGACAACGAGTTCGTCCACTACGCCTGGCGCAAGGACCACCCGGACCTGCGCGAGCTGCCCTTCCCGATGCTCAGCGACATCAAGCGCGAGCTGACCGCCGCCTGCGGCGTGCTCGGCGAGGACGGCGTCGCCCAGCGGGCCACCTTCATCGTCGACCCGAACAACGAGATCCAGTTCGTCATGGTCACCGCCGGTTCGGTCGGCCGGAACGTCTCCGAGGTGCTGCGGGTGCTGGACGCGCTGCAGACCGACGAGCTCTGCCCGTGCAACTGGAACAAGGGCGGCGCCACCCTGGACGCCAACGCGCTGCTCGCGGGCGCCGGGGCCTGACCATGGGGCTGGACGCGGTCAAGGCGGCTCTGCCCGAGTACGCCAAGGACATCAAGCTCAACCTCGGCTCCACCGTCGGCACCTCGACGCTGAAGCCGGAGCAGGCCTGGGGCACCGCCCTGGCCTGCGCGGTCGCCGCGCGCAACCCGGTGGTGCTGCGGGAGGTCGCCGCCGAGGCGGCCGAGCACCTCACCCCGGAGGCGGTCGAGGCGGCCAAGGGCGCGGCCACGATCATGGCGATGAACAACATCTACTACCGGGCCAAGCACCTGATCGGTGACGAGCAGTACGCCTCGATGCCGGCCCGGCTGCGGATGCAGATCATCGCCCGGCCGGGCGTGGAGAAGGGCGACTTCGAGCTCTGGTGCCTCGCCGTCTCGGCGATCACCGGGTGCGGTGTCTGCCTGGAGTCGCACGAGAAGACCCTGCGGGCCGCGGGCTTCACCCGGGAGCAGGTGCACGAGGGGCTGCGCATCGCGGCCGTCGTGCACGCCGCGGCGGTCGCGCTCGACGTGGAGGCCGCGCTGGCCTGAGCCGCGGGTGTATCGATCTCCGCACCGGGGTAGCAAGGGATCCGACAGGCACATCCCCCGAGAAAGTCGAGAAAGGGAGTGGACGCTGTGGAGCGGCTCGACCCTCGAACGACCCACGGGACGCCGGACCCGCTGACCCAGGGTGGTCAGGGCGCCTTCGCGGGCGGCGCGCCCGCCGGGCGCTTCGATCCGTGGAGCTACCGGGACGAGGCCGGGGTGACCGGCATCGACCTGGTCGGCTACAAGGTGGAGGCGAGTGACGGCGGTATCGGCAAGGTGGACCGGGCCAGCCACGAGGTGAACTCCAGTTACCTGGTGGTGGACACCGGTCCGTGGATCTTCGGCAAGAA
Organism: Micromonospora sp. NPDC048930; assembly: GCF_043197935.1. Lineage (NCBI taxonomy): Bacteria > Bacillati > Actinomycetota > Actinomycetes > Micromonosporales > Micromonosporaceae > Micromonospora > Micromonospora sp. NPDC048930. Next base: position 48,109 of record NZ_JBICUB010000004.1, on the reverse strand, counting down.
GGTCATGCTGCCGGCCGGCACCGTCAACCACGTCGACCACGACGAGCGGAAGGTCTACGTCGACCGGAGCAAGGACCAGATCAAGGCCGCGCCCGAGTACGACGAGGCTACCGACACGGATCCGGCGTACCGGGACAAGCTCGGCGGGTACTACGACGACACCTACTCGTCGATCCCGCCGGGTACCGCCCGGTAACGGAGAACCTGCGCAGGCGGCCGGCGGGGCACACCGGTGCCCCGCCGGCCGTTACCGTGTCAGGGATGGACGCGACCGACACACCCAGCCGGAACCGGTTCCCCGCTCTGTTCAACTTCCGCGACGTCGGCGGCCTGACCGGACACGGCGGGCGCCGGGTCCGCCGGGGCCGGCTCTACCGCTCCGACTCCCTGCACCGGATCGACGAGACCGACCGGGCGGCGTTCGCCGCCCTCGGCATCCGCACCGTCATCGACCTGCGCCGCCCCACCGAGGTGGCCCGCGACGGCCGGGTGCCGGCGTACGACGGGCTCAGCTACCGGCACATCCACCCGGAGCACGAGGACTGGGCCGAGCAGCAGTACGAGCCGGGCAGCGACCTGGCCCGCTACCTCGCCGACCGGTACGCCGACCTGGCCCGGACCGGCACCGCCGGGCTGGCCGAGGCGGTCGGCCTGATCGCCGACAGCGCCAACGCGCCGGTGGTGGTGCACTGCGTCGCCGGCAAGGACCGCACCGGCATCGTCTGCGGGCTCACCCTCGCGGTGCTCGGTGTCGCCGACGAGGACATCGCCGCCGACTACGCGCTGAGCACCGAGGCGTCCGAGCGGTTCCACGCCTGGGTCGTCTCCACCATGCCGGACGCTCCGGAGCTGCCGGCGCCGTACCTCGCCTCCCCGGTCGGGGCGATGAGGACCTTCCTCGCCGAACTGCGCGAGGGGTACGGCTCGGTGGAGGGCTACCTGCGGCACGCCGGGGTGACCGACGCGCAACTGGCGGCGCTCCGCGCCCACCTGCTCGACTAGTACTCCAGCCGTAGATCGTGACCTTGCTGGTGGGGCCTTCTATCCGAGCGTGAGCATCGCCTCGGTGACCTCGCCGACCGCCGCGTCGGGGATCGCAGTGGCAGCCTCCTCGAGGACGAGCAGCCGCGCCCCGGGGATCTCGCGCGCGAGCGCCTCGCCGTTCCCGACGGGGAAGAACCGGTCGCGGCGGCCGTGGACGACGAGCGTGGGCACCCCGATCTCGGGCAGCCGCTCACGCCAGCGTGGTGTGCAGTCGAGCCTGGAGAACACCATGCCCAGCTGGTTGGCCATCTGGACCGCTGGTGCCGTGCCGGGCGTGCGGTCCCAGATGCGCGCAGCGATTGCGCGCGCGGCGACGGGGTCGTCGCCGCGGATCTCCGCGCCGGCGGCGGCGAACTCCGCAACCGCCTCGCGGTCGCTCCAGTCGGGCATCGGACGCGCGAACAGCCGGCTCATCGTCGCCTGGTCATGGTCGGGGAGGTCATCGTCGGGCGGGCCAGGGGCAACCGCGCGGGTGCCGACCAGGGTGAGCGCCGAGAACGCGCCCGGATGATCCAGCACGGCCACCTGGGCGACCATCCCGCCGACGCCGATCCCCGCGAGGTGCGCAGGCCCCCCGCCGAGCGCGTCAGCAAGAGCCGCCGCGTCGGCGGCGAGGCCGCGCAGGGTGTAGGCGGGCGCCTCCGGATCCGTCGTTGTCGACTCCCCGCTGTCGCGCAGGTCGTAGCGCACCACCCGGCGCCCGCCGACGGCAAGGCGCTCACACAGCGCGTCGGGCCAGGAGAGCATTGTCGTCCCGCCCGCGAGCAGGACGAGTGGTGCGTCGTCGTCACCGAACGACTCAATGCCCACGGCGATCTCATTGACGTTGACAGTGGTCATCGGATCACCGGGAGACGTCGTAGGTCAGGTGCGTCGCGGTCGATGTCGAGATCACGCTGCGCTGCACCAGCGTGCGGGGCGGTCCGCCGGTGAACAGTGGTGTCCCGGCGCCCAGCACGATGGGCGCGAGGTGCAGCGTCAGCGCGTCGACCAGCCCGGCGTCGAACGCCGAACGGATCACGGCGCCGCCACCCATGATGATGACGTCGAGGTCCTTGCCGCTGTCCGACGACGCCGCCTCGGCTCGCTCGCGCGCGGCGGTGACGGCGTCGGGCAGACCGGTGGTGATGAACGTCCAGTCGAGGTTGGTGGTGCGCACCGACTCTGGCGGCGAGCTCGTCACGACCACGAACGCGGGCTTGCCGACCTCGCCGGCGCCGTAGCCGGACGTGTCGTCCCAGCCTTTCGGCCCGTCGACCACGTCGAAGAGGTGGCGGCCGAGGACGACGGCGCCCGAGCGGACGGTCGCCTCGCGCAGGACCCGGCGGTCGTCGGGGTCGTCGGAAAACGCCCACGTGTGCAGGGCCTCGCCGCCGGTTCCCAGACCGTTGTCCGGGCTGGGGTCGGGCCCGGTGACGAAGCCGTCGAGAGAGACCGAGATGTCAGCGATGATTCGAGTCATGCCAGGGCAGACCCGATCCGCCGCCCAAACTCATCGCTCAGGCCAGCTCGACCAGCGGGAAGGCCCGGTGCCGCCGGGGCGGCACCAGGAAGTTCTGCCGCCGGGTGCAGGTCAGGAAGCGTTCCAGACCGTTGTCCTGCTCGGCCACCCGGTGCTTGCGGGCCAGGTCCACCGCGGCCTGGCTGCGCCGCATCCGGGCGAAGAAGTCCGCGGTCGGCACGAAGATGCTGAAGTGCAGCTTCGGCTGGCTGCTGCCGTCCGGCACGTCCAGCGGGTCGAAGCCCGGGCCGTCCACGCGCAGGTGCATCGGGGTGCCGTCCGGGGCGCGGGAGCTGCGCTGGAGGGTGGAGAGGTGGCCCATCCGCCGCTCGCCCCGGGGCAGGCCGACGCCCCGCGCGGTCCGCTCCGCGTAGTCCGGCCCGCGGTTCTCCGCCGGCAGGAAGGACGGCCCGCCACCGTCGGTGAGCTGGTCGGCGTTGCCGGGATGCACCGGCGGCGCGTGGAACATGTACTGCACCCGCTTGGTGAAGTTGCCGTTCTCGCTGGGCGGGGTGTCCGCCGAGGCCATGTCGTAGAACTGGAGCATGTCGAGGATGACGTGCGACAGGTGCTGGATGCCGCCGTTGTCCAGGTAGTCGCCGGGACGGGCGGTGGTGAGCCGGGCCGAGGCGTTGCCGGCGAAGGTGCAGATCGCCGGCGGTCCCGAGGCGTTGGCCTGCTGGTCGGAGAAGCCCATCCACATCGGGGAGTCGGGCTGGATGAACCGGGCGTACGGCAGGTGGTTCTGCTCGGCCACCGACCGGGGTAGGCCGACCTGGGTGAACATGTGCCGGCTGGAGGTGACGGTGAGCAGCCCGGCGAAGGCCGGGGACGGCGTCGGCCGGCCGGCCAGCGTGCCGCTGCCGTCGAACCAGGCCAGCACCTCCTGGATCACCGCCGCCCGGTCGCTGCGGAAGGTGAAGAGCAGGTCGTTCTGCTCGATCCGGACCGGCACGGTGAACCGCTTCTTGGTGACCCCCGGGTTGTCCGGGTGGACGTCGGTCGGGGCCGGCTCGGCCTCCTCCAGCACCGATCGGGACGGGTCGGCCAGCAGCTTCGGCAGGTGCGCGCCGACCAGGTCGCCGGTGAGCCCGCCGGGCAGCCGGCGGAAGTACGGCAGCCCGTACGACACGAAGGTCATCAGGCCGGCCGCGCCGAACGGGTACCGGGACTCCAGCGCGGCCAGCACCCTCGCCAGCTCGCGCTGGTCGTCGCGGTTCGGCGCGCGGCCCAGCGCGGCGGTCAGGTAGACCGTGTGCACCGGCGGCATGACGAACGGACCGCCGGTCGGTGAGGTCTGCTCCGGCGCGCTGAACCGGGCGACGTCGAACTGGATGTCGGGCAGCTCCGCTCCCCCGTCCGCCGCCGCGGGGCGGGCCGGGGTGCGGGCGTTCGCCGAGCAGGCGGCCAGTGCCGAGGCGGCCATGGCCAGGGCGCCACCGGCCAGCATGGTGCGCCGGCTGAGGCGGGGTTCGCCGTCCATCGCCTCAGCTCGACCGGCCGAGCGCGGCGCGCAGCGCCACGCCCAGCTCCTCGTCGCCCGGGGCGGTCAACCGCGCCGTCTGGCCGGTGTCGCCGACGAAGCCCTCCCGCGCGCCGCCGTTGCGGGTCGGGGTGACCAGCACGTCGTCGCCGTCCTGCTCGACGTCGACGTGCAGGGTGCCCTTGGCGTACGTGGCCCAGGAGCGCAGACCCAACGCGGCGAGGATCGGGGCGAACGGCGACGGCCCGTTCCGCAGGTCCGGGGTGGGGACCCCACTGCGCGAGGCGTCCAGCATGCGGCGCACCGCCGCCCCCAGCTCCTTGTCCCCGGCGTCGGCGTCGAGGAGGTCGAAGGCGCCGTTGGCGATCCACATGCCGTCGGTGGTGAGCGAGGAGGAGTGCGCGACGTACCGACCTCTGCGCAGGTCGAGTGCGGCGGTTCTGGTCATGGGTGTCCTCTGTCGACCGGGGGACGTCCCAGCGTACCCGTGGGACGTCCCCCCGGGCTGGCTACATCACGATGACCCGGACGGTCACGCCCTTCTGGGCGCCGTACTGGATTATCTGGTTCAGCGCGTTCTGTTGGGCCGCGGTGGCCCCGCGCGGGACCACGATCTCCAGTTCTCTCGCCGCGACCTGGCCCGGCCTGATGGTGACGCCGTCGAAGCTGACCGGGTTGCTCTTGGCGAAGCCCGCCGCCTTGTCCACGTAGCCCTTGAGCCGGCTGGTCAGCTTCGCCGCGGACTGGTACGTCTTGGCCCCCAGGTCGACGCTCTTGATGCTGGTCGCGGTGCCGTTGGCGAACCGGTCGATGGTCGGGAAGCTGCGCGGCAGGTTGCCGCCGAGCTTCGCCTCGATGGCCAGGCCCCGCTCGAACTGGCCGAGTTTCCACACCGAGCTGCCGGCCTTGAGCCACGCCCCGGCCCCGCCGGTGAGGCCGCCGATCGCGGCGCCGATGGCGAAGTCCTTGAGCGCGTCGCCCCAGCTGTACTTGCGCCCGGTCAGCGCCGAGATGCCGGCCCCGATGCCGACGGACGTGGCGCCGCCGACCAGGGCCCCGATGACGATGGCCACGCAGATCGGGCAGTCGCCGTTGGGGTCGGAGAGGTTGACCGGGTCGTTGAGGGCGTAGCCGTAGAGGTTGGCGCTGCCGCCGCCGAAGCCGGCCGGATCCTGGCTGAGGAAGCGGCCCGTCTCGGGGCTGTACCAGCGGGCCCGGTTGTAGAGCAGGCCGGTGTCCGGGTCCCGCTCGCGGCCGGTGAACTGCTGGGTGTTGCCGCTGGCCGCGCCGCTGGCGGTGACCGCGCCGAACGGGTCGTAGGCGTACTGGGTGGTGAGCGTGCCGGCGGAGTCGGCCAGGCCGAGCACGCTGCCCAGCGCGTCGGTGATCGGCACCCGGGCACCGGCGCCGTCGGTGCGGACCAGGGTCTGGTCGAGCCCGGCGGTGAGCCGGTCGGCGACGCTCGCGCCGACCTGCTCCCGGATCAGGTTCGGTCCGTCGTAGAGGAACCCGGTGGTGACGCCGCCGACGGTACGGCTGGCCAGCCGCCCGGCCGCGTCGTAGCCGTAGGTCGCGCTCAGCCCCGGCCCGGTCACCCCGGCCAGCTCGCCGCGGGCGTTCCAGGTGTAGCCGAGCACCCCGTCGCCGGTGAGGTTGCCCTCGTCGTCGTAGCTGAACGTCCGGTCGCCCCGGGCGGTCAGCCGGTTCGCGGCGTCGTAGCTGGCCGGCGGGCCGGTGCTGGGGATGGTGACGTGGGCGAGGCTGCCGGTCAGGTCCGCCACCCGCCCGGCCGCGTCGTACGCGTAGCCGAGGTTGCCGATCGGCACCCCGCCGGCGCTCTCGTACGACATCCCGGTGAGCTGCGAGGCCGCGTCGTACGCGTACCGGGTGACCACGCCGGCCTGCTCGACGCGGTCGGTACGGCCGGCCGCGTCCCGGTGCCAGGTGGCGGTTGTGCCGCCCTGGGTGATCCGCTCGACCAGGCCGGTGGCGTCGTAGCCGTACTCGATGGCGGGCTGCCCCGGCACCGTCATCCCGGATCGCCGACCCGCGGCGTCGTAGGAGTAGCCGACCGTGCCGGCCGGGCTGGTCACGCTGGTCACCTGGTCGAGATCGTTCCAGGCGAGGCTGATCACCCCGCCGGCCGAGTCGTCGATCGTGGTCAGCCGGTCCAGCGTGTCGTAGCCGAACCGCTTGGTGCTCTCGTAGTTCGGGCCGGCCGTGGCGCCGTACCCGATGAAGGTGGTCCGGCCGAGCGCGTCGTACTCGGTGACCGTGGTCTTCCCCCGCCGGTCGGTGGCGGAGACCACCCGGCCCAGCAGGTCGTACGCCTGGGTGGCCTGCTTGCCCAGCGGATCGGTGACGGTGACCGGCCGGTCCGCGCTGTCGTACGCGACGGTGGTGCTGTTGCCGCGCGGGTCGGTGACCTTCGTCAGGTTGCCGTTGCCGTCGTACTCGAAGGTGGTGCTGCGGCCCAGGCCGTCGGTGCTGCTGACGATCTGGTTGTCCGGGTCGTAGCGGACCTGCTCCAGCACGCCCTGCGCGTCGGTCACCGCCACCGGCCGGCCGACCGCGTCGACGAAGCTGCGGGTGGTGCGGCCGAGCGGGTCGGTCACCGCGACCAGGTCGCCCTGCTCGTAGGTGTAGCGGGTGGTGTTGCCGAGCGGGTCGGTGGACGAGGTGACCTGGCCGGCGCCGTTGTAGGTGTACCGCCGGGTCCGGCCGGCCGCGTCGGTCGCGGCCACCAGGTTGCCGGCGTCGTCGTACTCCATCCGGGTGGTCCGGCCCTGGTCGTCGGTGACCGAGGTGAGCTGCCGGTACGACCCGCCGGAGGTGACCGTGGCGGACTGCGCGGCGGCCGTGCCGGCGAGCGCGGTGACCGAGTTCAGGTCGCCGTTCGGGCCGTATCCGAGGCTGGTGCGCCGGCCGTACGGGTCGACCAGCGCGGTCGGCAGGTGGGTGGCCGGGTCGCGGGTGGTGGTGGAGGTGCGCTCGTGGGCGGTGCCGGCCGCCGTGGTCTCCGCGACCACCCGGCGGTCGCCGTCGAAGCTGGTCTCCCGGACGCTGCCGTCCGGCTCGGTGACCGCGGTCCTCACCACCTTGCCGGCCGCGTCGGTGGTGTACGCGAACCCGTAGGTGACCCCGCCGGGCATGCTCTGGCTGGCCACCCGCCCGTTGGCGTCGTAGGTGTTGGTCAGGTACGTGATGCCCCGGGCGTCGGTGACCGTGGTCATCCGGTGCGCGCTGTCGTAGGTGTAGGTGGTGGTCCGGCCGCCGGGCGAGGTGACCGAGGTCAGCCGGCCGGAGCTGTCGTAGCCGTACTGGACGACGCGGCCGGCGTTGTCCTCCGCGCGGGTGACCCGGCCGCTGGTGTAGGCGAGCTTGATCCAGCGGCCGTTCGGCGAGGTGATCTGCGTGATGTCGCCGGACTGCCCGCCGCTGGAGCGGGTCAGGGTGATCTGGTTGCCGTGCCGGTCCCGGATCGCCTGCAACGGCGCGTTCTCGCCGAAGACGTAGGTCATCCCGTCGGTGCGGACCAGGTCCCAGCCGTCTCCGTTCCAGCTCATCACCGCGTCCCGGAACGGTCCGGTGGTGTTCACCGCCTTGAAGACGGCGTCCGTCCAGCCGGTGCCGGGGCTGATCCGGTCGAAGTGGACCTTCCCGCTGTCCGGCAGCACCAGGTCGGCCTGGACGTACTGCTGCTCGGAGTAGATGAAGATGCCGTACTCGAAGTTGGCGCCGATGCCGAACTCGCGGGAGATGGTGTCGTTCTGCCGGTAGGTGCGGGTGATCGAGATGGGCAGCACGTCGTTGACCACGAGGTCGGTGTGCTCGTCGACGAAGAGCCCGCTGGCCAGGTCGACCGGGTCGCCGCCGGAGTCGCCGTCCTCGCCGGGGCCGGACCCGGCCGGGCGCTTGCCGCTGCCGTTGAACATGGCCCCGGTGAACTCCCAGACCCGCACGTCCGGGTCGGGCACGATCTGCCGGCCGTCCGGGCTGACCGTGCCGTGGCCGTAGATGTACCAGCCGGCCTCCGCGCCGGTCACCGCGCAGACCGCGGGCGCCCGCACCGCCTTGGTGGGCTTCTTCGGGTACGACTTCACCGGCGCCTTGGTGCACGGCACCCGGCCCGGGTCGTAGTCCCAGAAGTCCAGCCGGCTGCCCGGCGCCAGGCCCTGGGTGTTCGGGTAGATGATCTGCGCGCCCTCCGGCAGGATCACCGAGCCGCCGGGCTGCACGGTGAAGTAGACCGGGGTGCGGACCCCGACCGGCAGCGGGAACGGCGGCTGGTCCACCGGGATCGCGGTGATGGACAGCTCGGTGACCCGCTTGCCGGCCCGGTCCCGGATCACGCTGCCCTTGGGCAGCCGCACCTCGAAGCCGGGGATCGCCGGGGTGGTGATGACGGTCTGCTGCCGCGTCGGGGACGGGATGCGGACGGCGTGCGCGGTGTCCAACCGGGTCATCCAGATCGGGTACGACAGCTCGACCGTCTCGCCGGCCCGCAGGTCCACCCCGGTCTCGAAGCGGCCGAAGGCGCGGCCCGGGCTGCTCGCGGTCGCCCCGTCGATGACCAGCACCTGGTGTCCGGCGGTGAGCCCGGTGAGCAGGAACCGGCCGGTGGCGTCGGTGCGGGTGGCATGGCGGCCGACGGAGAGGGTGACCCCCGGCAGCGGCTTGCCGTTGAGCAGCAGCGCCTGACCGGCGAGGGCGGTGACCCCCGGCTCGGCCCGCAGTGCCGGCTGGACCTCGGCGTACGCGCCGGTGCGGTGGGCCGCCCAGTCCTCGCCGGACAGGTTGAACCGGTCCGGGACCCACGTCTCGGTGACGTCGGCCGGAGCGGTCTTCGGGCTCGTCCCCGTGCTGCTGGCGGTGAGCGCGGCGGGCAGCCGCACCTCGGCGGTGATGCTGCCGACGTACGTCGTCTCGCCGTTGACCAGGATGGTGTAGGTGCCGGCCACCGGCAGGGTGAGCGAGCTGAAGGTGCAGCTGTCGCCGCAGTACGTGTTGCTGCTCAGCGACGAGCCGTCCGGCTTGCGGACCAGCGCCCGCGCGTTGTAGTGACCGTAGGTGCCGGCCGTCATGGCGACGGTGACCACCTGCCCGGCGCCGGCCGGGAAGGAGATCACGGCGTTCTGCCCAGGCACGGTGGTGGTGACGGTGACCGGGCCGCCCCCGGGAGTGGTGCTCGCGGTGGCGTCGGCCGGCACGTCGTGCACCTTGACGGTGAGGGCGCCGACCACCGCCACCTCGGGGTCGACCAGCACCGTGTAGGTGCCGGCCACCGGCAGGCTGGTCACGTCGAAGAAGCAGGACGCCCCGCACGAGCCGTTCGAGGCGACCGTGGTGCCGTCCGGCTTGCGCAGCACCACCGTCGCGTCGTACGTCCCGTACGTGCCGCCGCTCAGCTGCAGCGACACGCGCTGCCCGGCGGTGGCCGGGAAGGACACCACGCCGTTCTGCCCCGGCACGGTGGTGGTGACGGTGACCGCCGCGCCGCCCGGCGTGGTGCTGCCGGTCACGTCGGCCGGGACGTCGTTCACCTTGACCGTCAGGGCGCCGGTGACCGCGACCTCCGGATTCACCAGCACGGTGTACGTCCCCGCGACGGCGAGGGTGGTGGCGTCGAAGAAGCAGGACGCCCCGCACGAGCCGTTCGAGGCGACCGTCGTGCCGTCCGGCTTGCGCAGCACCACCGTCGCGTCGTACGTCCCGTACGTGCCGCCGCTCAGCTGCAGCGACACGCGCTGCCCGGCGGTGGCCGGGA